>NZ_KB235930.1:4902073-5208103 GCF_000332295.1 Fortiea contorta PCC 7126
AGTTATCTTACCGCAACAAAAACAATGATTACTTTAAAGGATAATAGATATCTTCAGAACCAGGATTGAGGTAAGGATAACGCACATCAATTAAGTGCTGTGCAAAGTGTTGGTCAATTACCTTCATCCGTTCATCTAGGGCGTTCTTCCCTTTTTTCCACGCTTCTAATAAAGCGTTAGCAACTATTTGACAACGATTCATCCCGAAACTTTCCTGCGCTGCAAATTTTTGGTTTGGTTCTTCAGCTAAACCCAGCCCTGGCGCTAAAAATTTAGTAAATAAAGGAATTTCTGGGTGGAAATGGGATGCGTGTTCTGCATACGCACCTTGGAGAATTTGATGGATGGCTGGATAGTCGTGTCGTTCAAAATAAAGTACCCCTGAGTCATAGCGCCCGTAGGCACAAGGGTTGTACAATACCTGGAAGCTAAAGGGGATGCCTGCTGCATTCAGTTCCAGGGTGAGACTATCCATGAGAGCGATCGCACCAAAAGCAGTAAAATTAAAATAAATTCGTCCCGCGCCCAAATCATTGTCTGGGTCATGTTGTAGCTGGTGTCCATAATTGCTCACAGCCAAATAACAGCCGTTTTGCAATCGATTTTTGGGCATCCAAATAGAAATCAACTCACCGACTGTAGCAGATTTAGAGCCTGGTTTTAGATGACAATCTGGCTCAACATACAGCGTTAGCCCGCCTTTTGTGACAGCCATACTCCCGTCCGGTTCCCGTCGCAATACTTCCCAACGAGGGTCAAAATAACCTGTACCATGATTGCAGTTGTGAAGACGCTCATAAAATTCTCCATCAACCCCCAAGGTAGAATTTTTTTCTAAATTTTGGTGTGGCGTATAATGTGTGGTATCCGCATTTACTGCCAAAATATTTTGTAGGCAACCGTTGTAATAAATACCGTAGAGGAAATTTCGCAGTAGTAAAGTCAGATATTTATGCTGTAAATCTGGAGAATTTTGTTGAAATCTGTCTGCTATTTTAGTTGGCAGTGCAAAGGGTTGATAATTAGGATGATAAATCCGAAAATTTGGCTCAATCTGGATATTGCCGGCAATATCAAACAGAGAATTTAGTGATTGATTGATTGTAGAATTTAGCATTAATCAACTAATAATTTTTTATATGGAAAATTCAGAGGGCTAGAAACTGGGAATGAGAGTAGAAAGACATTTACACTTCGATCACAAAGTATAAAAATTCTTCTCCTCTGCACTCAGTATCCCAATTCCTGATCCCGTATAAAACTTCTTCAGTTGCTCGTCATTAACAACCGCGCAAACGGGTTTTTTCGTAATAAAGGCGGACTAACTGTTGCTCTCTCGCAGGCTGGGGAACTTGATGAACTTTAGCCACAGGTTGCAAGATTTCTGACTCACTCATACCAAAAACCGTCAGTACACCTTGCTCTGGCATAGTTAGGAGATTTTTAGCGACTTGCAGCCTATACATGTCACCATAATCGAAATATTTGCGGCTCTTAATCTTGTTTTGAATTTGATTCAGTAATCCCAGTCCCGCAAATTGGATAACTCGTAAAATCAAGTCGCGCCGATACTCTAGAATCATGGGGAAAGCATTAAGATAAGCCCGAATCAAAGCCAGGATTGTAGGTTGCAGAACCTCTAGCGGTGTGAGCGCCAGTTGCAGAGATTCTGCTAACTCAATTGTCGGGTCTACTACGAGGCTAGAAAGCCAAATCTCTAAATAGCTGGCGATGAGAGTGCCCAAATCAAAGGCTGGATCTCCCCAACCACAAGCTTCCCAATCAATTAACTTGATCAAGCAATTGTCTAAGTGCTCCCACCGAGAATGAACTAAAATGTTGTCCAATTTCAGATCATTGTGGGTCAAGCAGCAAGGATTCCATTCATAAGCCAAGTCTGCAATTGCTGACTCTAAACTTTCATAGCGCTGATAGAGAGCATAGAATTCCAGCGCCTCGGTCGGTACCATACCAAAAATATCAGGGCTAATTGACTCTAACCCTTGAGCTGGATTGTAAAACTGATAGCGAAACTGTCCTTGGGGAGCAGTCGCCATAAAATCACGGTACTCTTTGCGCTTGAAGGTGGCGCGGTGCAGTCCCGCGAGAGTTGTGCCGATAACTGTTGCTATCTCGGTGGGATAAATATCTTGATGGCGGTAAAAGCGCTCTAGCTGCTGGTATTCACTTAAGTAGTTACGGACAAGGATAGAATTTTCCTCGTCAAAATGTACCACTAATGAAGCGATCGCACAAATGTTGCCAATAACCGGAAACTGCTGCAACAATTGATGAAACAGCCACTCATTGAAAAACTCATGTGGCGCTCCCGCACAATTAGTGCTACGCTCTTGTTTAACTAAAAATTGTCGATGATCTGCCAGAGTCACCAATAAATTTAGGTTCTTACTATTGTCTGGTAACTCAGAGTCGTCTGATGCTCCATCTTCTGAGCTACACAGACCTGCATCCTGCAGATACTGGATAACATTATGAGAAGACAGTGTTAATAGCATGTATTATTTCCTAGTTCGTAAAATTACTGAAACAATCCCCTAGATCAGGAAGGGCTGAGATTAAGTGGTTTTCGGTAGAACACAACTAATGTGTAAATCAATAACTGATTGGTACAATCTACAAATACCTTATCTGTTTCCGAAATACCTGCCAAAATGGCAATTTGCCCTTCACCGTTCCTTTAAATTTTCTTTGATTACACTGTCAAAACTTTAAATTAATTCAGCAGACTTACTTAGGTAGAGATTGTTTTGTTTGATGGAATCTTTCTCTCTCCCTTGCTTTTGGGGTTGATGGAGCTTTGACAAAAATAGTATTCATCGGCACATTTTTACTTCATAATTACAGGCAGCGATTTCGCTAAATTTTTCGACAAATTCTCAATTTCAACAATTATTTCTCACGCGATCAACAGGGACTAAAAAACTGATGGATAGTAGATGTTATTTGCTAGCAAAGATGAGACTCATTGCTGGCTAACGGTTAACTATCCATCAAATGTGAGAAAATTATGTATTATTGATAACATAGTTTTCGCAAATTTAATACAGTGCCGAATCTGAGTTCAGCATTGATTAGCTAAACAAAAATTCCATCCTATTATTTTCATTAATCAGCACAAAGCTGACTAAACCGGAGATTTTAGCCTGGACAAGATGAATTTTTTTTACTCAAATTTTAATATACGCGTCTACAAACACTAGATACAAAAGACACAACTGCTTTAGACGTGAAGTAGCTAATCATACAATATCCTGCCCAGGAAAATAAGGAACAGGGAATAAATCATGCCGCAGCAAATGTTCCCCGTTCCCTCTTGCGTTAAGCCAATCCCATCGCCGCAGCCACTGCGCCTAATTCGGCGGTGATACCTTGTTTAAATTGGCTGTTGCTGTGTTTGATGGCTGTATCTGGGTCTTTCAAACCATTACCTGTGAGGACGCAAACTACAGTCGCGCCTGGGGGAATTTGGTCTTTTACCTGCAGCAGACCTGCTACGGAAGCGGCGCTGGCGGGTTCGCAGAAAATCCCTTCGGATGAGGCTAACAGTCGATAGGCGTCGAGAATTTCAGCATCGGTGACGGCGTGGAATTGACCTTGGCTGGCTGATTGAGCAGCGATCGCTTTTTCCCAGCTAGCGGGATTCCCGATGCGAATGGCTGTGGCTAAGGTTTCGGGATGGGCGATTGGTTGTCCGTGGACTAGGGGTGCAGCACCTGCTGCTTGGAAACCCATCATCCTCGGTAAGCGATCGCACTTTCCTTCTTGATGGTATTGACAAAATCCCATCCAATATGCTGTGATATTTCCCGCATTACCCACCGGGATACATAACCAATCAGGGGCGTTCCCCAAAACATCGACCACTTCAAACGCCGCTGTTTTTTGCCCTTCTAGGCGATAGGGATTGACTGAATTCACCAAAGTTACCGGGTAGCTTTGGGCCATGTCGCAGACAATTTCTAAGGCGCGGTCAAAATTACCTTGAATCGCCAGCACCTCAGCCCCGTATAGTAAAGCTTGTGCTAATTTACCCAAGGCCACATAGCCGTCGGGAATTAAGACAAAGGCTTTCATTCCCGCTCGTCTAGCATAGGCTGCGGCTGCGGCTGAAGTATTGCCTGTACTCGCACAGATCACCGCCTGCGCCCCGGCCTCCTTGGCTTTAGAAATTGCCATTGTCATTCCCCGGTCTTTGAAGCTACCGGTAGGGTTAAGGCCGTCATACTTGACAAACACACGTACTTGTTTGCCGATTTGTTCAGCGATCGCTGGTGCAGGAATCAGCGGCGTATTCCCTTCCAACAGAGTAACAACCGGCGTTGTGTCGCCCACAGGTAAGTATTGACGGTAGGCTTCTATCAGCCCTGGCCAGGGTTGGCGATGGGATTTAGCAATAGACAGGCTCAAAGTCACAGGATTTATCAAATTTTTGAATTCAACACTGAAAAATACCAGTAATGCGCGGCGTCATTAAACCACTCATTCAAAATCTCCGGACACCTTATGCTGTATACCTACTTGAATTTTGAATTTCGCCTTGCGGTACTAGTGTTACATCATCTTCTACTACTTGATGGCCATAACACAAGCAGAAAATAATTTTTGGTTAAGGAACTGACAAAATTTACTCTTGGGAACACCACGGTGGTTATCGCGGTCACTTATGACTGAACAGAGAAACTATTAGAGTAAATGATTGAAAGTATACAATCTTTTAATAAAGCTTAAAACTACATTATTATAATATCTCTAGTGGTGTGAACTAATTCGTGGATTTAGCGAACGATGTCTAATTATTCAACCAGTGCCTCTAACCGTAATTCTCAAGCTGTTTTGGATAGTGCCTTACCCAAGTCTTACTATCAAGATGACCAACAAACTAAATTTATGCATCTGCAAGCAGAGATAGATTCTCTCTTACAGCAGTTACAAAGTCTCAAGCAGCCAAAACCTGTATCTGCAGATGTAGACGCAGAAAACAATTAAGTTTTGACCTGACTTCAGAGTCGCTGATTTCAGATGACTATTCAAAGCGTTGATTTCGTTCTGACCAACGCTGCAAACTGTAATTATTTGCAGTTTCTACTAGCAAAGTTAGTGATTGATCATTCGCCAGTTTAGCGATCGCTGTTAATGCTTGCTGAGAATTTGGCTGAAAATCTGTGTAAAGAATATTACCATTTTCAGACAAAATCAGAGTCCGGGGACGCGACAAACTCAGAGTTGTTTGGGTCAAAGATGCGATCGCTTCTGCCGAAATAGTTAAGACTATTTCTGGCTGCGAATTGTTGGTTAAATCAATTACCTGTACAGGCCAGTCACTCATTTGTTGTTGCATTTGTTGCCAGTCAGGTACAGCACTGGCGGGAATTTCACCAGATTGTTGTAGAGATTGCCAGACTTTAGGCAATATGACCTTGACTAATTGGGGATTTTGTTGAGCTAATTCCTTGAGAGCGATCGCCGAAGGTTGTACCCATTCCAGCGCCGCATTTGTTAAACCTAGAGGTCGGGATGGGAAAGTGTCGTTTTTATACCCTGGTATCGCTGCACCGGATGCCAATAGTCGCAACACCCCAGCTTGGAATTGTACTGCTTTAATAGTCCCGGTGGTTGTTTGTTGCTCGCCATGAGGAAGCCAAGTGACTATTTGCATAACGGGGTCAGCATTGATACCCAAGACTTCCCAGAAAAATTTGCCAGATGTATTTTTCGGTGGGTGCAAATTTGTAAAAGGATAATTTAGCCAGCGATCGCCGTCATTAAATGCGCTCACTTCTATTTGATACCAAATTTCATCTTCTGCTAGTTTCAACTCAGCTTCGGGGTGAGATTTGAACCATTTTGGATGGTCACACGGTGGCTGTATTAGCTTCTGGTCTTCCTTGTCGCATTCTTGTTTTAAAGATATAGCTTGCACCGTGCCAATAATCCGGCTAGGGTGACTAGAAGAGATTTGCGATTTTGCTACTTGATTATCAAGCCTAGCTAACAGTCCTTGAATATAGCTAAGGGTGTCTGGGGTGAGGTTGGGTTGGGACTGTAACCAAGCATTAGCCTCACCTTCAGGCTTTTGAACTGCTAAAATCAAAGTCGCCCAAGCCTGTACTTCTACTCTATTGGGGTTGACTCGTAACGCTGCTTGTGTGCGTTTCCACAAACGCCCCTGGTCAGCTTTAAGTATGGAAGTAATTTCGGAGACATTCTGCGGCGATGCTTCCCAAACTTGTAAAGCTTTTTGCCAACGTCCATCAATTAAATCGGCTAGGACTTGTTGACCAGGACTAGCCCAAATTTTATCAGCTTGGATTTTGGTCAGTTGTGAATGGAAACGAATTAAATCCAGTTGCGCTTGCGCTGTTGAAGAAAAAACTTGTTGGCGTTGTTTTTGGAGAGATTTTAGCCACTCAAAAGCTGGTGTCCACAGTCCATTTTCAGCCAAAAATAAAGCATTTTCGTAAACTGAATCTTTGATGGCTGGAGATTTAAGAGAAATTTCCTCTAGTTGGATGGGGTTGAGGTAAGATTTGACGGCTTTAGCTTGGTAAATTTGCAGTTGTGGTTCAAAACCAACCGTTTGATCAATCACCAACTCTTTGATACTGTTACCAGTAATTTGTTGCCATTTAGGTAATTGTCCGCTGAGACTTTTCCAAAACAACAATGGCTGTAGCTGTCGGCGTTCTCGATTGTAGTAGACAATATTACCGTAGGCGATCGCACCTGTATCTTGTGGAAGCTGATGCGACAAATAAAACCAAACTCCTGATGCTGGCGTTTTCCCTTCAAAGCGTTGGACTGTAGTCAGGGGGAGAGCGGTACTAGTCTGTGAATCTTCATCATCAGCCAAAACAAAAGACTCATCCGGCCCAGTTACAGGTAATTGAGTTACTAGATGATAAAATTTTTCCGTTGGGGATGGAGATACCAAATCTGTAGCGCGTTGGTAAAGCCTCAATTCCACAAGCATTCGACAATCAGATTCACAAGGGGAACGTTCCTGGAAAACAGGTAATAAAAATGAGTTATCCCCATTGTTTTCTAGAGGTAGAATTTCCCCAGGAATTTGTTTTTGTTGACTGAGACTGAGTTGTATTTGTGGGAGAGTTTGCGGCTTTTGGGAATTATCTATGGGAATTTGCGCCCATTCTGGTAACATTTTATTCACCCAGCCGATTTGCTCTGGATGAAAAATGAATAAAATACTCAGCCAAGCAATAAACACTATAGAACCAGCGCTACCCAACAAAATAGCGATCGCCACTGTGGAAAATAGCCAATTTCCCCGGTGATTCTGTGGCTGGGGTGTTTGAGAAACTGGGGCGATCGCCCCAGCAGATTGATGCAGTTTCGAGTTTTTCGGTGTCCCCTTTCGCAACCATTTTCCCATTTTAGTTTTTAGTCAATATCGTGGAGCGTAGTATCTTTTATACTCGCCCTTGGGGATATTGCCCATTCAAGATTTTTCCTTCACCGCTGTATCCCGCTCCCGCGTCCAGGTATCTATAGCATCACCCAAGGCAGTTGTCAAGCTTTTGCGAGTTTGGGTGTGGTGATCTTGCTCAGTTTTCAAAGCTTGGAGTAAGCGATCGCGTTCTTTGGTGACTGCGATTAATTTAGTTTTTAACTCTTCGAGAGAATTGATTTGAATAATTTCCGCTTGGATAGCTGTTGCTGCGGTAGCATCAGCCAGCGTCACCCCGTCAATTCCCTGGAGAGTTTGAATTGTTTGCTTGAGAGATGCGATCGCCTGTTGAGCGAGTTGAGCATCTGTGCGGCGTTGCTCTGCTTCCGTATTGTAGAGTTTACGCCATTTTTGTGAGCTTTCCCAAGCCGTAGTGCGATCGCTCTCCAATTCAGCTATCTGCTGTTTAAGTGACTGAATTTCTGCTAACCATTGTTGTGTTAAGTCTTGATTCATAGTGATTTGTTCTTGGTTACTTGTTATTAGTTATTTGTTGTTTGTTATGCTCCATGTTCTCTGTTCCATTCTCATCAAAACTTTGTCAGAATAATAAATAACAAATTAATTTTATTTACGTCCATATACTAACCTGAAAGTTATGAGACAGTCTCGTTTTGCCCGCTTTTTTCGCCATCTCAATTGGCGCACCCTCAAGAAAACAACAACAAGGACGATCGATAGACGACTACTGGGGCTGGCTTCAGAAATTGCTTTTAATGCTATGCTCTCGCTGTTTCCAGCAATTCTAGCTTTGTTTACAGCTATTGGTTTGTTAGCAGCATCCTTGCAAGATACTTTTAAACAATTAGCGCTGCAAATTAGCCAAATAGTACCAGAAGAAGCCTTAATATTAATTCGTGATTTTGCTAATAAAGAAATTGCAGAATCAAAGAATAGTGGTTTGTTTTCTCTCAGCTTTGTCTTGGCAATTTGGACAGCTTCAGGTGCGATTAATACCGCCATGACTGCTTTTGATCAAATCAATCAAATTCCTCCTGAGCAAACGCGCCCTTTTTGGCAAGCCAAACTTGTTTCCTTAGGATTAACAATTGGGACTATATTACTCTTATTAATAGCCTCCTTCTGTGTGTTTATTAGTGATTTATTGTTAAACATGGTTGTGGCTGAAAATAATTCTTTAAATTTCTTATTAAATATTTGGGAATTGTTACGCTGGCCTTTAACTTTAGTGATTGTCGCTGCAGCTTTTGCTTTAATCTATCGCTACGGCCCCAGTAAATGGAAAGCCGGGACACCAATCATGTCAGGAGCGATTATCGCAGCGGTTTTCTGGGCAATTTTATCTAACTTGTTTCGGTTATATGTAGCGAATTTTGGTAACTACAACAAAGTTTATGGTGCCATAGGAGCAGTTATCGTTTTAATGTTGTGGTTGTGGATGAGTGCCTTTATTCTGTTAGTGGGAGAGCAATTGAACGTAACAGTGGGGGAAGACATGCGATCGCATCGAGACACAAAAATCATCAAAAAATCTGCAGGAAAATAGGCAATAAGTAATAAAAAACAATTATTAAACATCAGCGATCGCAGTAAGATATGTAACGAATCTACCTCAACTCAGTCATCAAGCCAATGCCTCAATATCCTAATCGGCTTTCCACCATTGAACCTGATGTCAAAGCACCAACCTTGAAGCGACTGCGCCAACTAACTTGGTTACTCGACAACGCCGTCACCATTCCGGGAACAAAAATTGGCATTGGCTTAGATCCAATTTTAGGACTTATACCTATTGGTGGCGATTTTTTGGGAGTAATGCTTTCCTGTTACATTGTCTTAGAAGCAGCGCGGCTAGGCGCACCCAAAGCCACTCTAGGGAGAATGGTCTTTAATATCATCGTCGATGGCTTAGTCGGGACTATCCCAGTAATAGGAGACTTTTTTGATTTTGCTTTCACAGCCAACACCAACAACTTTAAATTATTAGAAGAATATTTAAAATTTCCCGGACAAAATAAAAGCGCTGACGGCTGGTTTATCTTGGTGTTGTTATTAGGATTATTAGTGCTTGCCATTGTCTTAGTAGCAATCCCTGTGATACTAATTAGATTGCTATGGCAAGCCTTAATTGGCGGTTAAGTTAGTAATTGATAACAGGAATGAAAGATTGGTGGGAAACGACTTTTCCGCAAGGGCGGCAGAGTTTAATTATAACTGATACTCAGGGCTATCCTGTAAAAATTGCCTATGGAGAAATAGGTACAGGTAAGCCCCTAATTCTATTACATGGTATGGGCAGTTGGAGCTATAATTGGCGTTATAGCATCGCTCCCTTATCTAAATATTTTCGCGTAATTTGTTTCGACGCTAAAGGCTACGGATTCTCCGAGAAACCAGTCTCTCGCCGCGAACATCATGGCCATCAAATCCTAGAACTAGCGAGAATTATTCAGGAGTTATGCGATCAACCCCCCGTAATTGTGGCAGAATCTTTAGGGGGACTAATTGCTCTAGCCCTTGCTCAAGAATATCCCCACTTATTAGCACGATTAGTAGTAGTGAACGTACCGATTTTCGCTGAATCTCTACCTCATTGGGCGATGTCGTTACTAGCTGAAACTCCTCTAGAATTGTTGCACACCATCGATTCTTTGCGTCTAGCATATCTGTTTGCCCCTATATTTAGAGAAATCATGGCAATAGAAAGGCGCGGAGTTTTGTTTGATCCATCACTACTATCACCAGAAGACGTTTACTGGATAACTTACCCATTTATTGAGTTTCCTGGTACTCTCCTCAAAGTAGGTGAAGAACTACAAATAGCTGCAAGAGAAATCCAACACCAGCAAGCCAAAAAACCAAATTTACTGAGTAAAATTCAAAATAATCTCAGTACCATTCAGTGTCCCACATTAATTTTGTGGGGTGAACAAGATAGCTGGTTTCCCGCTAGTCATGGAGAAAAATTATATCAACATCTCACCAACGCTAAATTACAAATCTTACCTAACTGTTGTCATGATGCTGCAATCGGCTCCTCAGCCCAGCTAAATCAAGCTATTGTCGAATTTCTTCAAGAGACAAACTTTTTGTAGATATTCCCACAATTCCTAGCCCCTCAGCTAAACTCAGCGCCCCTCTGCGTTGATGAAAATTTTCCCTCTCTCCTGATAACGGGTAAAATCTCTAGCCTCTAAATCCTAAATTCCCATTTACATTTAGGAAGCAAATTATGCGGATCATGATGATTCAACCCAACTATCATTCTGGTGGTGCCGAAATTGCTGGTAATTGGCCGCCTAGTTGGGTACCTTACGTCGGTGGCGCATTAAAAACAGCAGGCTTTACAGACATCCGCTTTGTTGATGCCATGACAGATTATATCGCCGATGATGTCTTAGCTCAAATCATCGCCCAGCATCAACCGGATGTCGTCTTAGCGACCGCAATCACACCCATGATTTACCAATCCCAGAAAACGCTGAAGATTGTCAGAGAAGTCTGTCCCCAAGCCAAAACAATCATGGGCGGTGTGCACCCGACTTATATGTACAATGAGGTACTCAATGAAGCCCCTTGGGTAGATTACATTATTCGGGGAGAAGGAGAAGAGATTACAGTCAATTTGCTCAAAGCGATCGCTAATGGTACTGTGGAGAGCGATCGCCAAAATATTTTAGGTATCGCCTACCTAGAAAATGGTAAAGCAATCGCCACCCCAGCTAACCCCCCAATCGCTGATCTTGATACCCTCACTCCAGATTGGGATCTTTTGGCATGGGATAAATATATCTATACTCCCCTCAATGTGCGGGTAGCTGTACCTAATTATGCCAGAGGTTGTCCCTTCACCTGCCGTTTTTGCTCCCAGTGGAAATTCTGGCGCAAATATCGTTCCGGTAGTCCCAAACGATTTGTCGATGAAATCGAAATCTTAGTCAAAAAACACAAAGTCGGCTTTTTCATCTTGGCTGACGAAGAACCCACCATCAACAAACCGAAATTTATTGCGTTATGTAACGAATTGATTGAGCGGAATTTGGGTGTCCACTGGGGAATAAATACCAGGGTGACAGATATTCTGCGCGACGAGCAAGAATTACCACTTTACCGTAAAGCCGGACTAGTTCATGTTTCCTTAGGAACAGAAGCAGCAGCACAATTACAGTTGAATCTTTTCCGCAAAGAAACCACCATCGAACAGAACAAGCGCGCGATTCAATTATTAAAACAAAATGGGATGGTCGCCGAAGCCCAATTTATCATGGGGTTGGAAAATGAAACCCCAGAGACAATTGAGCAGACCTATCACATGGCGCTCGATTGGAAACCAGACATGGTGAACTGGAATATGTTTACACCTTGGCCATTTTCCGAATTGTTTGAAGAATTAGGCGATCGTGTAGAAGTCCGAGACTACTCACAGTATAATTTCGTTACCCCGATCATGAAACCAAACGCCATGGAACGGGAAGATGTACTCAAAGGTGTACTGCGAAACTACGCTCGATTTTACCTCCGTAAAACCTTTGAGTATTGGTTTGTGAAAGATTCATTTAAGCGTAAGTATCTTCTTGGTTGTTTAAAAGCTTTCGCCCAAACAACTCTTAACAAACGCTTCTACAACCTCAAACGAGTCAAGTATAAAGGTCTACACACCGAAGTAGAGCTAGGCTTTGACGAATCGAAAATTCTCACCCGTGAACAAATTGTGCAACGCAAACAACAACACCCAGAATTAACAGCCGATACAGACTTCTCTGGTAACATTTCCGCTTGCGGTGCGCCTAACGATCTCCCTGAATATCACGAAGATGAACAAGATGTACCGACTATGAAAATATAGAACTAGGGAATGGGGAAGACGAGGAAGATAGGGAAGTGTGGGAGGTGTGGGAGGTGTGGAAAGACGGCGAAGATCACAAGCGTAAGCATAAATTCTTTTTCACCCCATCACCCCACCTCCCCATCACCCCACACTCCCAGTCTCCCATCCCCAATTCCTGTAACATAAGTAGTGATCATAAAGTTTTCATCAATCTCATGCCTTCTACTCCTCTCACACTGAACCTGATTGAAGGTTCCGTTTCTTTCAGCTTTTCACCCCAATCGGCTCAAGAATTAAAGCTAGCGTTAGCAGAATTGATAGAGCGCTTGAAAGCTGTCGCGGCTAAACCCACTCCAGGTGGCAGCAAACCCGCTCCCCAACGTCCTGTAGAATATCGTTACACTGGCGAAGTGTTTTTAGAAATTTTTTGTAATCCCAATATTTGGCCTACCCCCTTCGCGGCTAAGGTACTACTCACTATCCGCGACGCTAGCATCCGCTTGACTACAGAAGCAGAACTCACCCGCGTCATTGAAGACGTTAATCAGTATTTAGAGCAAGTAGGCTAGGCTGGCGATTGAGAATTAAGAATTACGAATTATTATGTTTTAGATGAAAACCGTGTTTTAAACAATTACTCCGGAAAAATCACCGGAGCAGTTCACAATTGAGAACTACCCCGGCTAGGGAATTTACATACTGTAATCAAGTCACAACATCGGATATACACAATCAATCAGTTTGTCCCGACGTATTCGCTAACTTGAGAAGATATATAAATCAAACTCTAATGCTTTTGTATTAATGGGAACTTGAAGATTTTGGGTTGGTTATGCTCTCTAAAACCAGAGACTTTCCCCTCATTGGGCGTAGTAGTAGGATTGTTGTTTGTCGAATTTAAATTGCCAAAATCAACTCCTCATCCAAAATCCGATCGCCAAGTGTAGATTAGTCGTTATCCCATTCTTCCCGACCAATCAAATCGCCAATGCGATCGCGTAACAAAAAATCACACTTTTCTAGTTCACATTCAACACAAACCCACTCTCTTGCTGGGATGTATTGGCAGAGTGTATATATTGGCTGTTGTCGGCTGATCATTCCTTTTTGCACCAGTCGGCGTGCTTCATCTTGAATTACATCCAGAGAATAGTAATTGATAGAGGGCACCGTATTCACACTCATGGTTTTTACTCACAAATTACACGTAGATAGTGTTCCCGATATCTAATTGGAACAAACATTACAAGGATTAGGCTTGTGGCTAAAGTTTTGTAGTTTGCTATACGGAACTATTTACATTTTGACGCTACATAACCTCAAATTATTTAAAGAAATGTTAAGAATGTCAACGAATCCTGACATTTGCCTCGATTCCGCTTTACATAAAAATATCAGGGTAGTCAACATAACCTGCTATGCCGTTGATCTAACTTATGTGCAATATTCGTCAAGATTTTGTGGGATAGGGTTTTAGACATAAGTTGTTATGAGATAACTGTTAATAGTGAAGAATCTTTATATACCAATATCAACACCGTAGCGTCCAATTGATTCTGTTACAAACTAAGTAATAATTTCCAGCTAGCATAAAGGTATAAACTGTTGCAAAGAATACATGCTACCGTACACTGGGAAAGCTTGTTGTACCCCATCTATTAACAATTTCTTAAACTATTTTGTCGTTGTCTTGTTAATTATGACACTTAACAAAACGACAATAAATTGATCAAGCACCTATAACAAATGAGAATATTGTGCTTCCAGAGTAGCAGCAGATGAGATAGAGCGATCGCCAATTTGCCCAATCACATATTTGAGTTGATGGGTGCGAATTTCCCATTTGTAGAGACACAGGATAACTACGCTTCTAGTAATAGTAAAACAGATGCAACCCACTTACGTCTGTAAACGGGTTGCCCAATTCCCACAGATGAATTGTTCAGCAAGTTACATACTTGTTTAAGTTACTGAATTAAAAGAATTCATCGCCATCATCTTCATCCCCGTCATTGTCATCATTTTTTAACAAATCTGTACTTGGGCGTTCATCCTTGAGTTTATTCAAAAGAGATAGTACCTTAGTACCACGTTCTATCGAACGATCTTCGATAAACACGACTTCTGGTGTGCGACGCAACCTGACCCGCGCACCGAGTTCGCTACGGACAAAACCAGTTGCTGACTTCAAACCAGCCATTGTTTCTGCCTTAGCCTCATCCGTACCATAAATACTGACGAAAATTTTCGCATGTTGCAAATCGCCAGAAACATCAACATCAGTAACACTGACCATCCCTGTACCCACACGGTCATCTTTAATACCGTTGAGCAGCATTTGGCTAACTTCCCGTTTAATCAATTCAGCAACGCGGGAAACGCGGCGATTAGTAGCCATAAAAATTAAGCCTCCTCTGGGAGGTTGGACGAAATAACACAGATACAAGTTGGAGAGAACAACTCACAATCCTGACATGCAAGTAAGTGACCGTCTCCTTAGCCCTAGTCTAGATTGTACCCAAGCCTAGCATCGCCCGTAGGGTAAAAGTAATAAAAGCTAAACCGCCCACAAATAAACCGAAAAGAGCAATCAAAGTAACAGGGCGCTTCAACAACGGGAATAAAGGCTCAAAGGTGTTTAGGAAAATACCTAGGACGATAGTAATCAGGTAGCGAGGGTAGCGAAAAACATTATCCCAAAATCCATCAAACATTAATTTAGACTGCCTTGTTATAGACTATAAGTTTGTTTTGATATGCTTGTTTAACCTAATTGTAATCGATACAGATGAAAAATTAATCAAATCATCAAAAATATGATAATTTGTGATAATTCATCAGTTATATTAGCTAGATTTAGTAACTGAGTTGACATTAAATGATTAGTCAAATTTCTCCAGTAATTCATCCGCGTCCATTTTTAAAATGGGCAGGTGGCAAAAGTCGATTAATTCAGCAATATATTCCCTATTTTCCGGCAAATTATCAGACATACTATGAGCCATTTATCGGGGGTGGCGCTGTCTTTTTTTATTTACAACCATCCGCCGCTATCTTAACAGATATTAATGCTGAATTAATTACTACTTATCGCTGTGTTCGAGATCGAGTTGAAGATTTAATTTGTTTATTGCAAGAGCATCAAAACCGACACAACAGAGACTATTATTATAGTGTCAGAGCAAATATTGCTAAAACCGAATTAGAGCAGGCGGCGCGTCTAATTTATCTCAATAAAACCTGTTACAATGGTCTTTATCGAGTCAATTCCCAGGGCAAATTTAATGTACCTCTAGGTAGATACAATAATCCTCACATTTGTCAGGAAAATTTACTGCGAGCAGCTTCTAAAACTTTAGCCAACGTTGAAATTGCACAAGCAGACTTTATAGATGTACTCAGTTCTGCTCCAAATTCAAATGATTTTGTCTTCTGCGATCCGCCTTATCATCCTATTAGTAGCACCAGTTACTTCACTAGTTATAGTCAAAATTCTTTTCATGCAAAAGACCAAGAGCGCTTGAGAAATGTTTGTGCAGAATTAGCGAGTCGTGGCGTTAAAGTGATGATATGTAATTCTGATTGTGAGTTAATTAGAAATCTTTATGAGGAAATTAATTTCAAGATTTATCCTATCATCGCCGCCCGCTCGATAAATTCTAATCCTAAAAATCGAGGCATGGTTTATGAATTATTAATCACGTCATATTAACCATGTTTATTTGCCCAAGCAATGAATCTATCTAAACTATAAACTGCTAAGAGATTTTGATTATAATTAACCTGTTGCTTCATCCATCCCACAGCACCGTCTCTCATCCCTTCGCCACCGATAACTACAATAGTTGGTGCAGGATAATGATTCTGAATATTCAAGTTTAAATAAGGAAATTTCTCATCAACAGAACCACCGCTTTCTTGCCACTTACATTCAATAATTAATCCCGATGGTATTAGCGGTAAACCCATAACATAAAAATCGACTTTGAGAATTGTTTGATAAATTCCCGTACCAATATAAACCTGTTTGGCATAGCGTTTAGTTAACAAATTGGCGGTTAGTAAATATTCCTGAGTTACATGGTTTCCTATTTGAAAATAATTGTGTCCATTTAAAATGGCTTCTACATTTCCTTCTAAAATATTTCCAGATTTATTCGCCCGCCCGCCTTGAGTCATAGCCATTCTCAATCATGCTACCAAAACTCCCATTGATTATAGAATTTCACGGTAGCAGTAATTCGTGGCTTCCCTCGGATCATGGTTTTTTTGTTAAACTGTCAGTGGAAATATCTAAATTAAGATTTATGGAAGTGTCATATATTCCAGAGCTAATTCAGCAAATGTTACAGCCTGGATTCTACCCCCATGCGGTGACGGAACCAATTCAACTGATCCAAACCCATGTTTCTTATGTGCTGTTGACCGGAGATTACGCTTATAAGTTAAAAAAGCCCGTAAACTTCGGCTTTTTGGATTTTTCCACATTAGATAAACGGCAGCATTTTTGTCAAGAAGAATTACGCCTCAATCAAAGAGGAGCCGCGGAATTATACTTAGAAGTGCTATCGGTGACACAGGAGGGAGAGAAATACTTTCTGGGGGGAGCGGGAGAACCTGTGGAATATACGTTGAAGATGCGTCAGTTTCCCCAAGAGTGTCTGTTAAGTTCCTTATTTGCAAATGGTAAGTTAAGTGAGGCAGATTTTGAAGAGTTAGGGCGTGTGGTGGCTCAATACCACGCCAAAACTGAGACGAATGATTACATTCGCACTTTTGGTCAAGTCCCACAAGTTCAAGCTGCATTTGATGAAAACTACCAGCAAACCGAGAAATACATCGGTGGCCCGCAAACGCAGACACAGTTTGATGAAACTAAAGCTTACACTGAGAATTTTTTCGCCCACAGACAAGAGCTATTTCAAAGCCGCATCCAAAATCATTACATTCGGGAGTGTCATGGGGATTTACACTTAAGAAATATTGCGCTGTGGTCAGGTAAAACTCTACTGTTTGATTGCATTGAGTTCAATGAGTCATTTCGGTTTGTTGATGTTGTGTATGATCTGGCTTACGTAGTTATGGATTTGGCAGCGCAGCAGCGACAAGATTTGAGTAATGCGTATTTGAATGCTTATGTAGAGCAGACTGGTGATTGGGAAGGTTTACAGGTACTACCTATATATTTAAGCCGTCAGTCTTATGTGCGGGCTAAGGTAACTTCATTTTTGCTCGATGATCCTGGTGTACCAGCAGCAGTGAAGGAAGAAGCGACTAAAACAGCGGCTGAATATTACAAGTTGGCTTGGGAATATACTAAACCCAAGCAAGGACAATTAATTTTGATGTCCGGGTTGTCTGGTTCTGGTAAGAGTACCACAGCGCGGTACTTAGCACGTCAACTGGGAGCAGTTCATGTCCGTTCCGATGCAGTCCGCAAACATTTAGCGGGAATTGCTTTGCTAGAACGTGGTGGAGATGAGGTGTATACGCCAGAAATGACTGAAAAAACTTATGCACGGTTGTTGGCATTGGGAACTATACTAGCTAGTCAAGGTTTCTCAGTAATTTTGGATGCCAAGTATGACAAACAACAATTGCGACAAGAGGCAATTTCTCAAGCTGAAAAGTTGCAAATTCCCTTAAAAATAGTCAATTGCACAGCACCTGTGGAAGTTTTGCAAGCGCGTCTAGTTAACCGCACTGGCGATATTGCTGATGCTACCGCTGATTTATTAGCGTCTCAACTCCAGCAAGCAGAACCTTTCACTGATGCAGAAACAGCCTACGTAAAAATTATCGATACAACTCAACCGCTACAGGCACAATTAATAGAAGTAATTTCCTCATAGCTTTGTTTATTCATGGCATCAAAGAAAAACGACTTTTTCAATCTGCCTTCAGATTATCTCTCGCCCCTGTTATTTGGGTCATTTTTAATCCTGATATTAAGAACAACAGGGACTTCTCTGTCTCTGAGCATCTTTTTTGGGATTATGGGCGGTTTTATTTTAGGTGCAATCACCAGCGCCAACAAAAATAGCCCTAAGCCGGAAAACATAGCTTCCTCAGATGGTATTGATGCGGCGCTGAAATATTGGTTATTCTTCCTGTTAGGCTTTTCAATGTTGGGATATCCTGCGCCTATCAGTATCTTGCTGGGAGCAATAGCCGCTTTCAGTGGGGGTTGGGTAGTTGCTTGGTGGGGAAGCAAAGAGGAAACTAGAACTCAACTACCAGCAGAATCTTTAATAGAAGCTGAAGGTATAGAACCTAGCGAGAGAAGCACCAGACAGCAAAAAAGAAGGACTACTCGCCGTTTCCGTCGAACTACTGGAGGGGTTAATTTTAGGTTTTGGCAAAGGTAATAAATCGGGGATGGAGAGAGCAAGAAGAATAATTCATGGACAAGAGGCGATTTCCTGTTATGTTCTTATATCTTTCTAAGTTATTGCCTCTATTTTTTTATCCTTTGGGATTAGCCTGTATCAGTCTGGTGGTAGCATTGGTGATGTTGTGGAAACGACCACACATAGCTGCAGGGGCGATCGCTCTGGCATTAGTTTTGTTGCTCTGCTGTAGTAATGCTTGGATTTCTCAGTCTCTGGTGCGATCGCTAGAATGGCAAAATATCCCACCTAATCCTATACCGAATGCAGACGCGATCGTGGTTTTGGGCGGAGCCACTAAATCGGCTTCCCCACCACGTCCCGGTGTTGATTTAAGTGAACAAGGCGATCGCATTATCTATGCAGCACAACTCTATCGCCAACAAAAAGCGCCAATCATCATTCTTAGCGGTGGTAGAATTGATTGGAGGGGTGGCGGTGCATCAGAATCAGCAGATATGGCAGATATTCTCACGTCTATTGGTATACCCGCAGATGTGATCATCCAAGAGCCGGATTCCCTCAACACCTACGAAAATGCTGTGAATGTCCGCAAAATTCTCCAGTCTCGCAACATTAGCCGGGTATTGTTAGTCACTTCGGCAATGCATA
Source organism: Fortiea contorta PCC 7126 (assembly GCF_000332295.1). GTDB lineage: Bacteria > Cyanobacteriota > Cyanobacteriia > Cyanobacteriales > Nostocaceae > Fortiea > Fortiea contorta. Next base: position 4,921,350 of record NZ_KB235930.1, read on the forward strand.
TGCCGCGATCGCTGAAAATTTTCCAGCGTCAAGATATTGAAGCGATCGCTACACCAACCGATTTTCTCATTAGTGAAAATGAAGTGCAAGAACTCGGTAGCTCCCCCAAAGCCGCAATCCTCAATTTATTACCAGATACTAACAACCTACACCAATTCACCAACGCTTTAAAAGAGTATATCGGTCTTTTTGTATATAGTTTACGCGGTTGGCTTTAATCTTCATTAGCAATACCAACACACCTCAAACTCATAATTAATAACCAATATGTTTAAAAATATTCCCTATATTCTGCCATCAAAACCACCGGAAGCTGACGAAACTTTCGCCAGTTACCAAACAACTCACCAATTTTATCAAGAAGTTCAAACAAGAGCAGAATTGGCAATTTATTGTGAGTGGTATCATAAAACGGCAGCAGCAAACCGTCAAGAATTAGAAAAAATGCGCGGCGAACTCAATATTTTGCGGTGGTTTCGCCGCTCTCCCAAAATTTAAATCAGTTCTAATTCATTTTCTCGTAAATGTGCTTTGAATTTTTTACTAAACTTAACTAAAAGTGGCAAATTAGCGCTAACTGGTCTACCTTGCCATTGAGTAACAATCGCCTCTAATTCTCCATCAGCACCTTTGAGGTCAAAAGGCTGACCGCGATGCTCTGGGTGATGATACACTATTACCGACTCTTTTATGCGGACGCGATCGCCAACTTTCATAACCACATTTACACCTAGTTTTTCCTGATTTACAAATATCTCCACAGCCGGATTTTCCTGAACTTACTGCTTAAAAAAAGTCAGGTTTCACATAGAATTAGTGAAAATGGCTGATGAGTGCCTTTGTTTTGGCTATACAAACAAAGCTTGCCTATACAGGCTGGGATGCTAAGTCAGCAACATTCAAGTCGCCTCACTAAAACCAGCTTTCCTTGTAAGTTTGTCATAGTTATAAAGCTTCCAGAAATGCCTGAAAGGTTTCTAATTTCAAGGTAAAACTCGCTCTACCGTGAGTGCGTACTTTAATGACAGTTTTAATTCTACAACAAATAGGCTCTCTCTTCTGATGTCTTGTATAAAGCAAATTGCATTGCGCTCCTGTTACCCAGGCGCGCAAAACTTTACCAAACCTAGTTGCTTTTCAACTGATCACAAAATTGACCAACTTTCCAGGCACCACAATCACCTTTTTAATCTCTTTACCTTCGATGTAACGCTGGGCGACTTCTGATTCACGGGCGTATTTCTCCAACTCAGCTTTATCAGCTTGTGATGGCACTTGAATTGAGCCACGAGTTTTGCCCATAATTTGAATCACCAAAGTAATTTCATCGGCTACTAAGGCTGTATGGTCAAAAGCCGGCCAAGTTTGCGTATGCACGGAATTATTGTTACCCAATAAGTGCCACAATTCGTCACCGATGTGGGGCGCAAAGGGGGCTAACAATACAACTAACGTCCGAATTCCTTCAGCATAAATTGGTGAATTTTTGCTGCTGCTATCAGCCAAGGCGTTACTTAACTTCATCAATTCTGAAATTGCGGTATTAAATTGATATTCGTCTTCCACATCTTCGGTAACAGCTTGAATGGCGATGTGAATCGCCCGTCGTAACTCTTTTTCTGGTTTAGTTAAATCTGATAACTGCGCTGGCTTCTTGGCTACCCCAGCGGCGACATAATCTGTTACCAAACGCCACACCCGATTCAAAAAGCGGAATTGTCCTTCCACATCCGCTTCATCCCATTCCAAATCTTTTTCTGGCGGCGCTTTGAACAAGATAAACATCCGCGCTGTATCTACACCGTATTTAGCGATCACATCTTCTGGGGCAACACCATTGCCCTTAGACTTAGACATAGTGGCGTAAAGACGCTGCAGTGGTTCGCCTGTTTGGGGGTCGCGGGGGTCGGTTGCATTGACCAAATGAGAAGGAATCCACTTATCTTTACCGCCTTTGTTCGGGTTCAAATAAGTTAAACCCTGCACCATACCTTGAGTCAACAGGCGCTCGAAAGGTTCGTCAAAGTTTAATAAACCGCGATCGCGTAGTACCTTAGTAACGAACCGCGAATATAACAAATGCAAAATCGCGTGTTCAATCCCACCCACATACTGGTCAACCGCCATCCAGTCGTTAGTTTTTGTGGGGTCAAAAATCTGTCCTTCATTTTTAGCGTCGGGGAACCGCAAGAAATACCACGACGAATCAATAAAAGTATCCATCGTGTCAGTCTCTCGCTTGGCAGGAGTACCACAACTCGGACAAGGAACATTCACCCAGCTTTCTAACTGCGTCAAAGGTGAACCACCGCGCCCGGTAAACTCTACCTCTTCCGGTAACTGCACAGGTAAATCCGCTTCTGGGACTGGTACTATCCCACAGTTGGGACAGTGAATCACGGGAATAGGCGCGCCCCAGTATCGTTGTCGAGAAATTAACCAATCCCGCAACCGATATTGTACCCGCGCTTTCCCAAAACCTTGTTGCTCGGCGTATGCCACTATTGTTTGCTTGGCTTCTCCAGACGCCACCCCACTGAAAGGGCCAGAATTAATTAAAATTCCTGGTTCAGTGTAAGCACTGTCATAAGAAATCATAATTAAGGGCGGGTCTTCTTGGCGAAAATCTTCATCTGCTACCGCCTCTGGAGGCACAATCACAAACTCAATAGGCAAATTATATTTATTGGCAAATTTGAAATCTCGCACGTCATGAGCCGGTACACCCATCACCGCCCCGGTACCATACTCATACAACACATAGTCAGCAATCCAGATGGGCACTTCTTCCCCATTAAAAGGGTTGATTGCTTTACCGCCTGTAGGGACGCCACGCTTGGGTTTGTCGTCTGCAGTCCGTTCTAACTCGGTTTGGTTAGCAACTTCTTTAATAAAAGCGTCTACTATTCCTTGCTGTTCCTTGGTGGTGACGCGCTTTGTTAAAGGATGTTCTGGTGCTAACACCAAATAGCTGACACCGTATACTGTATCTGGACGTGTAGTATAAACGCTGACTTTTTCATCCAACCCAATGATGGGGAATTCCAAATAAGCACCCGTGGATTTCCCGATCCAGTTAGCCTGCATCAACTTCACACGTTCCGGCCAGCCAGTCAACTTATCCAAGTCGTTCAGTAATTCTTCGGCGTAGTCGGTAATTTTGAAAAACCATTGCCGTAATAATTTACGTTCCACAATGGCACCACTGCGCCAAGAACGCCCCTCGTTATCAACTTGCTCGTTAGCTAATACAGTTTGGTCAATGGGATCCCAGTTAACTGCTGCTTCTTTTTGATAAGCCAACCCAGCTTGCAAAAATTGCAAGAAAATCCATTGTGTCCACTTGTAATATTCTGGGGAACAAGTAGCAACTTCAGCGTCCCAATCGAGGGATAAACCCAGACGCTGCAATTGCTGTCGCATTTGGGCAATATTTTGATAAGTCCACTTAGCTGGTGGTACACCACGGTCAATAGCGGCGTTTTCTGCAGGTAAACCAAAAGCATCCCAGCCCATAGGGTGCAATACCCGATAACCTTGCATCCGCTTGAGGCGAGCAATTACATCAGTAATCGTATAATTACGGACGTGACCCATGTGCAAGCTGCCCGATGGATAGGGGAACATGGACAGCGCATAAAATTTTGGCTTGTCTTTATCCGTGGGTGTTTGATCTAAGCCAAGTTCTGCCCATGTCTTTTGCCATTTTTCCTCAATCTCTGTCGGGTTGTATCGGAAATCCACGGAAAATTCTCCTACTGGACTGTAATCGTGTCTGCCTCCATATTGTAGATGGTAGTCACGGGAATCAGTCGCTAAAAATTAAGTTATGGTTGAGTCAAATATAAATTTTTCAGGCTTGGTGCGTGTTTTTGTATATGGCACGCTCAAACCGGGTGAAATTAACTATCAAAAATATTGTGCTGACAAGGTGGTGCGTGCCGAAAGAGCCACTACACGGGGTCAACTGTTTGCTTTACCGCTGGGCTACCCAGCGATGACGCCAGGAGAAAGTTTAGTGCAAGGATATTTACTCTCTTTTGCTAACTCAAGCATTTTACTTGAGCTAGACGAGTTGGAGGACTATCAACCTCAAAGACAAGTGTCACAAAACCTCTATACTCGACAGGAGGTTGAGGTGTTCAACCTCCTGGGAATAACTTTAGCTTGGGCTTGGGTTTACTTGATGACACCAGATAGAGTTAGTCGCATAGGAGGTATCCGCCAATCTGATGGTTGGTGGAGTAGTTGCGGTTTAAGTATCAACCAACTCTAGCTGTGAGTGTATTTAGTTGATATCCTGCGGAATTTCGCCCTGCTTGCGCTGTCCTTCCTCTACTGGTTTTTCCGGAGAAGCTACCGCTGCTTTAGGAATTTCGATCACTGGGTTATTTAAGGCCACCATCAGGGGTGAAACCTGGATGGCTGGTACTACCGGTGTCGTTTGTTTTGGTTCTAATCGTTGTTGCGCCAGCTGTAGCGTTTTAGAATCGCCACTTGGTATAATGCCTGTTACTGAACCGATGACGCAAGCCGCAACTGCTGCACCTCCCAACACCCAAGCTAGGCGGGAACGGCGGTTGATGCGTACCATTACCTGTTGGACTGTTGTTTCTACAGGCTGCTGTGTCGGCACTGGCAAAGTTTGTAAACCTTGCCGTAGTTTCAACAGTCGAGCATATAAGCACTGTACCAGCGGATCATGTGCTAGCCATGCTTCTACTTGCTTGCGTTCTGCAGCCGTCACCTCACCGTCGAGGTAAGCACTCAATAACTCGAAGCGATCGCGCTTCACCATATCCATAGCACCCGTCGATTCATTGGTATTCTTATCCATTTCATCTAGCAAATCTTGATGACGTTGCGAGGGGAAACGGTCGTCAAACTGAGAATCAGTAGTCATCTTAACATTATTACCAATTCATACACGGGTAAAGACAGCGGATAATCTGGGAAAAGTAACCAATTTTTCTCCTGATAGCAGAGGCATGGAAAGTTTTTTGCGAAATTTTTAATTAATACTGCGATTCTGCCACTGAGCCGAGGCAAGGTAACTTAGGTATCTAGATAATTTTGCAACTGGGCTTGCAATCGGGATCTAGCCCTGGCGATTCTTGACTTGACTGTTCCTAAGGAAACTCCGGTAATTTCGGCAATTTCTTCATATGCCATACCTTCAATTTCTCTCAAGACAATTGTCGTCCGAAACACTTCTGGTAAATCAGCGATCGCTTCTCGCAATTGCTCGTAAAATTCTCTAGTTGTCAGTTCTTCCTCTGGCCCTGGTGTATCCCCGGCAATTTCCCAATCCATCTCACCATCGTCTACCGAGCGGGGAGCATCTAGTGATAGAGGACTGACTACCCGTTTGCGTTTCCGTAACTCATCGTAAAACAAGTTGGTGGCAATGCGGCTTAACCAGCCTCGAAACTTAGACGGCTCTTGTAATCGGTTAATGTTTCGATACACTCGAATCCACACTTCTTGAGCCAAATCAGCTCTGTCAGCCCAATCTGGTGCTAGGTGGTATAAAACCCTATCAACTTGTGTTTGATAGCGGCGCAGTAGTTCTGCAAACGCAGCTCGATCCGGGCGCAGTCCTGCTTGACAGCGCAAAATTAGATCGTGGTTTGAGAGTTTGTCAACTTGCACCGATGCTTCCGGACACCTCGCATCAACCGTTGACCAGGATACAGTAATCGACTGACTCATAGATCGTACTGGCTCTAAATCATCCCTATCTATTAGACCTGCTAATTGACAGGAAGTTCCTGGATCAGGGACGGATTTATGACTGGAACATCAAGGTATACAAGCTTTCGTGGCACTTTTAGTGTCTTTCAGAGCCAATTATCGTTTCTAATGACTGTATAGTGTTATTTTCAGCCTTTGCTACTTATTCGTTGCTAGGATAGCAATTTTACGGATATTATGCTGCTCATACTACTTGTACATATACTGTTGACTTTAAAAATTAATATGATATGGAGTGAATAAAGTCAAGAAGAGTAACAACTTTTGCTCTTAGGGAAATTAGACGCTAGAAGCCAGGATACACCGCATTTGATGAGAAATCCCAGTATCTGTTTTTTATCTTGTCGTCTAAAATAATTTTGCTATTCTCAAAATCTTTAAGGATGCAGCTATAAGTAATCAATACATGAGTTATGCCAATTTGCCAAATGATAGCCACAGATAGATTTACACAAACCAGACCAAGAAGGCGATTTCCATTCAAAAGCTGTATGAGCACAAGCTTTTGACCAAATCCAAAATCTCAAATGGTATTAGATGTGCGATCGCTCAATTTTTTACAAGGGAACAATGTTTGTAGTTTTATCGGGTGTAACTACAAGAACTGTTATTTGTCTGGTCTGGTGACTAAAATTGTTACTGACGTTTGTTTATGCTGTTGATAATTAGTACTAGTCTGATTTGGCTCTGGTACACGAACTTGAAAAAAGCAATTGAGGGAAAATGTAATTGTGACTGCTAGCAATAGTTTTTCAAACATGGTTTTTCTTCCACCCACACCATTAATAATTGATTGCTGCATTTCTAGAGTTCTGACGCATGAAGATTCTTGCTGAGAACTATGCCTTTGAGAGTTTATTTGCAGAAACCTTGGCATAGCCCTAGTGTGCCCAGCGGTATGAGCAAATTCATAAGGAAACAGATAAGTATTTATAAATTTTTGATATTTGGATGATGAACACGTCCAGATTAATCAACTGGATATGTCAGGGATCAATAATAGGCAATGGCAATGGTAAGAAATGAATCTGTAGCGCGAATAATAATGTGGCTTTGTTTTGGCACAGCAATCTTATCTTTAGCTGTCCATTGGCGTATGGTTACGGCTGGAAAGCAGTTTGAGCAAGCTGCGGCCCATAGGAGTAGTCAGCCTTCCCAAGGAAGTTTGGGGGCGGCGCTGGGAGTATCTCTACCCCCATCTCCACAACCTGCGAGGGCAAAAAAATCAAAATCCTCTAACAAAAAGTTGCAAAATATTCAACCGAGAATAGTCACTAACAAAACTACGAAAACGCGATTAATAGTGCCGGAAAAAAAACAGACTATAGTGGCGTCTAATTTGCCACAAGCACTATTTCCCAAGGCTTTAGCACAAGAACAATCATCTAATACTAATAAAGTAGAACCAGGTCAACAACAAGTAGTAGTTGATTTAAGCGATCGCCGCGCTTATGTTTACCGTTCAGAGGTGGTGATAGCTAGTTACCCAATTGCTGTGGGTAAAAAGGGTTGGGAGACGCCCACTGGTAATTTCCGTGTTATGTACATGCAACACGATCCAATCTGGCGCCACCCGATTACTGATCAAATATTTGCGGCTGGCCCTGATAGTCCTTTAGGAGAAAGATGGATTGGTTTTTGGTCAGATGGGCACAATGAAATTGGTTTTCATGGTACGCCAGATACAGAAGCAATGGGGACAGCTATTTCTCATGGTTGTTTGCGGATGCGTAACCCTGATGTTCGATTGCTTTATGAGCAGGTAGGAGTCGGGACACCTGTAGTGGTGCGTGATTGATTACTTAGTTAAGTGTCATTAGTCATTAGTCTTTGGCATAGCTACTAATGACTAATGACCCTTAATTATCTAAATCGGCGATTTTTGTTCAAAATTAGGTGCGTAGACTTGGAGTAAATTACTGACTTGGCGCAGAACCTCATTACCAGTGTTTTTAGCTGTGACTGGAGTTTTGTTGTCGTTGGTGGGTCGATCTAGGTAACGACCGATGGCCTCGCCGATTTGTTGAGCAATTAATTCTTGCAGATCCGCCTTGGCGCGTTGGCGCTGATAGTTAGCGCCTTCCTCTGTTGTGGCATATAAGGGAGGAAGACGGTTGAGAGCATAGGCGGCGATATCCCCTACATCTAGGGAACTTTCGCTAGTAGCTTCAATTTCTGCTACACGAGCGATCGCCTCTGTTAACACTAACTCTTCCATGACGTTAATGAATTGTTTACGAGGTACCGCCACCACTTCACCAGTCAACAGTGCCCCCATCAACCGATCTAATGCCATATACTCTTCTATTGAGAGTTCTGAGGCGTTATCACAGATGCGCCCGACTTCTGCTTCCATTGCTGGTGTCAGATAACCATCTAGGAGAGCTTGTTCGACAATTTTTTCAATACTCATAACGCTCATCATCATTTATGCCAGTCACACCATGTAGTGACGGTACCAATCTAATTTATTTTGCCCAATTATAGGCAAAAAAATATACAACTCATACTGGTATAATTAGTGCCGTCTTGATTAATCAAAGACTTTAGTTCTCCAAGGTATGGGATCGACGGATAGCCCATTGACGTAAAGGCCCCAGTGTAAATGAGGGCCGGTAGAAGCACCTGTTGCACCAACTGCGCCAATCTTTTGTCCAGCCTTGACGATATCGCCTTCTTGGACGTTAATGCGACTGAGGTGCATGAAAATGCTTGTGACTCCTTGACCGTGGTCAATGCCAATTACGTTACCGTGTACCCGAAATCCTTGGGATACCGTGCCTACCAAAGCGACCTTACCAGCAGCTGGGGCAATTACGGGTGAACCGGTCGCACCAGCGTAGTCAACGCCACGATGATAGTAGTCTTCTGCAAATTTACCATTATAGTAGCGACGTACACCATAGATTGTACTCATCCGCCCGGCATTTGGTGCTAAAAAAGAGCCACTCCAGTATTTTTGGGGTGTTTCTAGTGCCTTGAAAGCTGCTACCCGCTTCAGTTCAAGCTCTGTGGCTTGGACTCCAGCTTTTCCTGGTGGTAAATTAATTCGTTGTACGGGGAATGTACGCTTTCGTACTTGGACAGCCAAGTTTTGCACTTGACCGTCTCCGGAAACCCGAAGTGTTCTTGCACCAGGTTTTTCTAGGGGAGTTGTGGGGATAAAAGCGCGATATTGATTAGGTGCAATTTCAAAAACTGGATAGGTTTTTTCTCCCACTGCTACTGTGGGGTTGTTATCGTTACCAGGATTATCTAGATTAATTAGCACTGACACTGTATCTCCCAACTGCGGCGTGGTGGGATTAACTTTGACTTGTAATGCTTCTACAGGTAGCGCTAAGGCGAGGGGGAACACTGCCAACATTCCCGTTAACATCTTTGTTAGCGGTTGATTGAGTGGAAATGTTTTGATACCAAAACCGAGCAATTTTTTTTGAGAACTACTAGTGTGAGCCGTAGTCATAGAGCTACTAAAAATCCCTTAACTTCTGATGAAACACAGACTAACTCATCGAGTAGAGTGTTTCCCAAATTTGGGAGATAGTTTTTTGGGGCCTGGTTGGCTATTGTATTTGGGTGATATTAGCTAAACCAAGCGAGCCACAGGGGGAGTGCGAGAAACAAGCCGACAAAGGTGAGAGCGATACTACTGGCTAACAAATTTCGGTCTAGTTCATAAACTTCTGCCAAGATTAAGACTGAAAGTCCTGTGGGTGTTCCAGACATCAAGACTAGTACTAAACGTTCGCCACCAGTGACACCGAAATTGGTGACACCTAGTCCCACTAAAGCAGGTATGATCAGGACTTTCAAGATGCTGGCAATTGCTGCCGTTTTTAGACTTTGCCAACCACTCATTTTCCCTAGTCGCAAGCCAACCAGCAATAAGGCACAGGCAATTACTACCCAAACGGCTTGGTCTAGTCCGAATTCAACTGCTTCTGGTAATTTGACAAACTGAGTATTCAAGCCGATGACGAATGTCCATAAGCTGGGGACTGTGAGCAGATCCCATAATTGTGTCCACCAATGATTTTTAGTTTCTCTGTCACCAAAATAGCTAGCGATTAAAACAGCAATGCCATAGGTGCCGACAACATTGTTGGTGACGCTGAATAGTACTGCCCAGTCGTTATTTTCTGGTGTGGTCAGTGCTTGTGTTAATGTCAAGCCAACAAAGCCTGTGTTACCTAAAATTGTTGCCAGAATAAAGCTACCCAAACTTGACCGCCCTGGGGGGCTAAATTTTTCGCTTGGTTCTGGTTCTTGTTTTGTGCTGATCCACCATTGCCACACCCACCAAATTAGCACTGCTAAAACCAGACTCAGGAGTAAAACTCCTACCGCAATTCCAGGGATGAATTCACCGTGAGATAAGTTGGTGTGGCGGGCTAAAACCAGCAGTTGCAACGGCACTCCGACCCAATAAAGTGTTTGACCTAGCAGCTTGAGTGAACTATCTGGGATGAAACGAGATATTAAAAATCCTAAGCCTATCCAGGTGATTAAGGGGGTGTAGGCATGAATTAGGTTTTCAATCATGGGTGTCAGTTGTCAGTTGTCATTTGTCATCATCCCATCACCTGATCCTGATTGAAGAGAGGGATTAGGGGTTAGTTTAAAACATGTCGGCGGGGTCGGCGGATTGAAGTTTGCGGGTGGCGATCGCTCCGGAAATTCCACACATAATTATGGTTAAAATCAGCACTTGGAATGCGCGAACGGCGGTCATGTACATTGGTAAATTTGTCGCATTGCAGGTCAGGTAGTATAACCCTAGGGATACTGTCATCCCAGGGATGAAGCCTAGCATGGCTAAAATTACTGCTTGTTCAAATACCACGCCTAACAGGTAGAAATTGCCATAACCCATGGCTTTAAATGTGGCGTATTCTTTGGCGTGGGTATTCACGTCTGTGGAGAGGACTTGATACACCAGAATTACTCCTACGGAGAATCCCATGGATACGCCTAGGTTAAAAATAAAGCCGATGGGAGAATTTCTTCGCCAAAAGTCGTTCTCAAATTCAATAAATTCTTGACGGGTGAGGACTTTCACATCGTCGCTAAGATGGGCTTTTAATGTGGCGATCGCTTGCTGTTGATCTATATTTGGTTGTAACTGAATTAAACCAAGGCTGACATTATAAGCTTGTTGTCGATTAAATAGCCGCAGAAAGTTTTCATCGCTGGTGATGAGGGTACCGTCAGCGCCAAAGGATGCGCCGATTTTGAATAAACCTTGAATAGTAATTGTTTGCTTTTCGATTTCGGTGGTGACGGTTTGACCTTGAGCAATTTTGGTGATGGTTTGTTGATATTCGCCTCTAGCGCCGCGATCAAAGAGTACGGTGTATGGTAGCTTTATTGCTGATAATTGTTGGTTAACTTCGGGAATGTCAAAGGTAGGTTTGTCTGGATTGACGCCAATCACGAGAATTTCTGTTTCGCGGCGTGTTTGGGGATTTTTCCAGATCATGTTGCTGACATACATCGCTTCTGCGGACTTGACGCCGGGGACATCCATTGCTTGGTAAAGTCGTCGCCGGGAAAATGTTGATATTCTTTGTAGGTTACGGGTTTGAGCGCCGATTAAAACTATGTCTGCAAGTAAACTGCGATGTAGTCTGGTGTTGCTGTCATACAAGGCGCTTTGAAAGCCAAATTGCATGAACATGAGAACATCAGCAAAAGCTATACCTGACAATGCTACTAATAGACGGTTTTTTTCACGATTGAGTTGTAACCATCCCAGAGGTGTGCGGCGCTGCAGTTGTTGGATGAGTCCAATCACAGTTGAATTACCACTTTGACTTGCATGTTGGTTAATTTGGCGGTTTGCTGACTAGAAGCGGTATCTAGCTGCACTTGCACTTCTATGACTCGGCTGTCAATATTACTGGAGGGGTCGGTGTTGATGACATTTTGCCGCCGCACTTGTAAGCCTAGTTGATTGACTGTTCCTTGTAATGGGTTTGGTAAGAAGTCGTTGAGGATGCGGACTTTTTGTCCTGGATGTACTTTGCTGATATCGCTTTCGTAAACTTCGGCGATGACTTGCATTTGGCTGGTTTGACCGATGCTGACGATACCGTCGCTGGCGATGATTTCTCCAGGACGGGTGTGAATTTCTAATATTTGTCCGTCTTGGGGCGATCGCACTTCGGCTTGTTGTAAATTTGTTTTTGCGAGATTCAATGCTGCTTGTGTGCGCTCGATTTCGGCTTGGGCTTGGGCGACATCGACTGGGCGAATTTCGGTGATTTGTTCTAGGTTGGCTGTGGCTTCTGTGAGTTGTTGTTGGCTGGCTGAGTGTAGGCGCTGCAATTTGGCTTTGGCTTCTTGGAGACTGTGGAGGGCGGTTTCTAGGATGAGGCGTTGGTTGTCTTGTTGGGAAGCGGAAATTGCTCCGGCTTGATACAGTTGCTGATAGCGTTTGTTTTCTGTGGTGGCGTTCTGGACTTGGGCTTGTAATTTGGCTATTGCGGCTATTTGAGCGGCGATATCACTTTGGCTTTCTGCTTTCAGGCGTGCTATGACCGCTATTTGGGCTGTAATTTGACTTTTTTTGGCGCCGGCTTGGATCTTCGCTAAATTTGTTTGGGCGACTTTCACCTGTGCTTGGGCTTCTTGAAAAGCTGCTTTCAGGCGATCGCGATTGTCTAAAATAGCGATTACTTGCCCTTTTTTTATTTGCTCTCCTTCTTTAACTAACAGTTGCTCTACTCGATTATTTTCTGTAGACATTGTGGCAGAAAGTTTAATTACTTTCCCCTTTGGTTCTAGTCTTCCTAAAGCTGTAACTGTTTTAATTGTTGGTAATTTTTTTGTTGATATTTGTGGCTGTTGATTAACTGCATCCGGAAACCGTTTAATTATTTGCAAGCTGATGCCACCAACTAATAAAAATGTAATTATTCCTATACCAATGGACGGACGCAGAAGAGATTTAGGGAACAATTTGTACCCTATTTTTGAGTTTTGCACCATAGATTCCCTCATTACTAGTATGCCACGGTGCAAATAAACCACCCATGACAAAACGCTCAAAAGCTTACTGTGCAAATTTGGTCATTTCATATTTCATACTTCAGCCTTTTTGTAATAGTGGTGCATCAAAATAGTAATATTGAATTTTGATTTAATTGCCAGACGCAGTTATCTTAAACTTTGGCAGAATATCGAATTGTAACAGTGCCAACAAACATATGGCTTTTTAGTTATTGGTTATTTGTTGTTAATTATTTGTTGTTGCTTATACTGATTTCACAAATCTTTGCTTGGAAAGGTGGGGATGCAATCCCCCTAGCCCCCAGCCCCTAGCCCAAATCTAAAATGTGCAGTTTTCTGCATAGGTATCCAATGACTGGTCAATTAAAATAAGTTGACGGTTTAAACAGGTGCCCACAGGAGATGAAAATTTAGAGGGCAGAAAACTTAAAGAAACTTTTAGTTTATATAAGTGTAGGTGAAAATATGGTATTGATGGGTTGGCAAGATTATAGAGTTTATGGACATTTACAAGTGGAAAGCAAGCTGGGTATCCTGGTTGTGGATGACCATCAATTAATTTTGACTGGTACTATCGATGTCTTAAGTAGAACTTATCCAGAAGCTTGTATTGTTGCGGCGCGAACGGTGAAGGAGACACTGGGACAAGTCCAACGTCACCAGTTTGATTTGATTGTATTTGATTTATCGATTCCTACTGAGCTTGGGGATAAAGCGGAAACTGATAAGGGAATTAAGCTGTTGCAAACTTTGCTCAAGGAATATCCCCATCAGAATTTTATGGTGCAAACTAGCAATTTAAAGGCGTTAATTCGGATTAAGCACGAGATTGATAATCACCAAGGTGGGTTTGCGATCGCAGACAAAACTTTAGCGGAAAATGAAATGTTGATGCGGGTGAGTTTGGCGCTGAATGGTGCGACTCATACTAAGGATATCAAAACGGGGATTGAACTCAAACCCGAATGGTTGGATGTGTTGCGGTTAGCTTTTGAGGAGAGTTTGACAGATTGGGCGATCGCCGAAAAAATGTATAAGTCAGAACGAGCAGTGCGTAATTATTGGACGAAGATTCAAGATGTTTTGGGTGTGTATCCTGAAGACTGTAAACAAGGTGGTCAAAACATGCGGATTCGCACTGAAAATCGCGCCCGTGAAGAAGGTTTAATTGATTAATTTAGGTTTGCATTTTGCATGTTGAATTGAATTTTGATGAATTGCATTTTGAATTGAATAGTGTTCCCCATTTCCTATTTTGAAAACAGATGAGCAGGAGAATCTGGAATCGCATTCGCAAAGAACTTCGGTTGTGGTCGGTGGCTGCGCCTCCGGGAATAATGATACTTTTGTTGGTGGTGTTCATCCGTTTAGTTGGGGGAATGCAATCTTGGGAATGGATGCTGCTAGATACAATGTTGCGTCTGCGCCCAATAGAATCAGTTGATGAACGTGTGGTAATTGTGGGGATTGATGAAGAAGATATTGCATTGGCGAAGCAATATCCGGTCCCAGATCAAAAGATTGCTGAATTGCTCACCAAATTGGAAACTTATCAACCGTTGGCTATTGGCTTGGATATTTTTAAAAATGTGCCTGTAGAACCGGGTGGTGCACAACTAGCTCAGGTATTGCAAAACAATTCTCATATTATTGGGATTGAAAAATTGTTCCGACCTGAACCAGTTCCCCCACCTCAAAGTTTACCAAAGGAACGGGTAGGATTTGTTGATATAATTAATGATGAGGATAGTAAAAATCGCCGCTATTTATTGTTTACGTCAAATCCTCAAAATATTAATGAAGATAAATATTCTTTGGCTTTGCGGTTAGTGATGCAGTATCTGCAAGCTAAAAAAATTGAATTAGAAACAGGAACAAACGACGGCAATACTATTATGATTCGAGGGAGAGAATTCCCCAGAATTAATAGTACTTTCGGCGCATATACGGGAATTAATGATAAGGGATTGTCAATTTTAATTAACTTTCGCAACACCGCTCAAGCTTTTCGAGTTGTGAAAATGCGGGACGTGATGAATAACAATGTTGACCCAAAATTATTACGCGATCGCATTATTTTACTTGGCAATCGCATTATGAGTGCAAGTGATATTTTTTATACATCTGCGTTGCCAAATTTAAAATTAAGTGGACAAATTTATGGTATCGATTATCACGCCCATGTGGTCAGTCAAATTCTCAGTCATGTGGAAGATAATCGCCCAATGCTGCACAGTTGGTCAAATATCGCTGAGGATATATGGATATTTGTATGGGGTTTTCTCCCGATTGTGATTGGAAGACTGACTCAATCTGTCTGGCAAAATTTACTGGGTGTCGGTGTAGCAGGAGTGTGTCTGTTTGGCTGCGGGTATCTGCTGTTGTGGGTGTGGGGTGTATGGATTCCCGTCGCACCGAGTTTGTTGGTGTTAGCAGCGAATGGGGTGGGTTTGAGTGCTTTTGCATTTTACCAACATGATAAATTTCTGCGATCGCAAATTCAAGAACGACAAAACACCATTAAATACGCTTTTGATGTTATTCATAATGGCCCTTTGCAAACCCTCGCTTATGGTTTAAAACATATGCGTGCTCAAGATATAGCTTATGAGCAATTGTTGAAACAATTTGAAAAGCTGGATCTAGAAATTAGAGAAGTTGGTGATTTTCTCAGACGAGACGCATTAAGCACAGAAGAAAGTTTACGTATAGGCAGTGGATTAATTCTAGAATTAAACCGACCACTACACGATTTATTATATGAAGTATATTCTAGTACTTTAGAACGTAAGGATTTTGAAAATTTTAAAACTATTCGTGTCAAAACTCGCAATTTTGAACCGATTCATGATAAATACTTAAGTAAGGAAGACAAACGCGGCATTTGTCTATTTTTAGAAGAAGCTTTGTGTAATGTTGGCAAACATGCCCACGGTGCTAAACGTGTCGAGGCGTCTGGAATTTATGGTGCAAATATATATAAGTTGTGTGTCAAAGATAATGGTTTGGGAATTACTTCCAATGTAGAAAATAAAGGCACAAAGCATTCTAAAAGCCTAGCTAAACAATTAAAAGGAGAGTTTCGCCGCGAAGCGCTTGTTCCTCGGGGAACTATATGTGAACTAAGTTGGAAACCTAAGCAAGAATTGTGGTTTTGATCTAGTATCATTTGCTATTTATTATTGGTCATTTGACTGATGAATGAGGATGATTCTTGCTTGGTGAAGCCACAATTTTAATTCACAGTGTGTCCCCAAAAAAAAGGTAAGAGCGTCAGCTTTTTAGCAATTTTAGATCACCTTAGAAACAACAAAATCTACCATGAGTCATCAACATTTTGTATTTGAGCGAAATTACCGCAGACTTACAAGTTCCGTTGTAGGCGTGGTTTTTCTGATGACTGCATTTCCTGTATTAGCTGAGTTTAAACCACGCGATCGCACTCCCGCAACTCCACACACTCGCGCAGGTGGTTCTCGTCGGTGTTCCAGCCAAGCTACCCAGCTAGCACCACAGACATTTGTCAGTAAAACTGCTTCTACACGTCCCACATTAGCTTGGCACATGTCGAGTCCCCAAAATGTGCGATTCCGAATCTTTGAATTTTATTCAGACAAAGATCTCAAAATCATTGGTGATGTTAAAGAAATATCCGCAACAGCGGGGATTAACAAACTAAAACTTCCTCTAGATTATCCAGAATTGAAAGTAGGTAAAACCTATTTATGGCAAATCGCCCTTGATTGTGAAACCGACATAGAAGTTAACCGCGCAGAATTTATTGTCATCGATCCGGGAGCACATGCTAAACAACAGTTTTCTAGCATCCCTGAAAGCGTTAATTATTACGCTGAAAATGGATTGTGGTATGAAGCATTGGAAGAAGCATTGAAATCCAGCAATCCTGGAAAACTGGGTCAAAATGGAGCAAATTTAGTCAAAGATTTAGCACAATTAGAACTGCTGATTGGTAACGACGCTGATCAAAGAAATATTCAAAAACGCATCAAACGTCTTCAGACAATTGGGAGCGATCGCTAATTAATGTTGAGACGTAAAATTTTACGTCTCGACAAAATTTGCGGGACAACATAAAACTATTTTTACAGACAATCGAGGCGTTTATTTCACGAATCCACATTTTTTGAGGGATTTTCGCTAGGATTTAAGAGTTATTTTACCAAGATGGTGAAAATGAGTCGGATCAATCCTTATACTTTACAAATGCAGATTACTCGTATGTTTACGCAGGGGCAATCGTTCTTTGCTACGACTAAGGTACAGGAATGGTTGAAGGAACGTAATCATAATCCCCTAGATTATGATATTCTTTTTCATCAAAAGCCTGCTCCTCCTGGTTCTAAGGAGGTAATTGTTGTAGAAATTGAGTTACGCCGCAAAGATGGACAGCCTGTAGACCCCTGGCTGCAAGAACAAGCCAACCTCCATGCTTGATATGGACAAGTCTAAAGGATGTAGACGCACAGCGGTGAGCCGCAGGCTAGAATGAAACGTAAAAAAAATTAAGCTTTTCATCCTTTATCCTTCAATTGACCATCATTTTTATTCCATATTTGGGACGCAAGGTAAAAGCGGGCCAGGGTACGATTTGTTGGTCTGGTATCAATGTCAATCGAAATTGTTGGGCAATGGTTGCTAACAATAAGACGGCTTCCATGTTGGCGAAGGATTTACCAATGCAAATTCTCGAACCTCCACCGAAGGGAAAATACGCAAACGTTGGTAACTTTTTCGCTAAATCTTCACTCCAGCGATCGGGGTTAAATACTTCAGGTTCATCAAAATAACGAGGGTCGCGGTGCATCACCCACTGACTCATAAACACACCATCTCCAGCTTTTAAGGGATAGCCAGCTATTTCGCATTCATGCAAAACTTTACGAGCCATTGCCCAAACGGGTGGGTATAATCGCATCACTTCCATGATCACTTTCTCAGTGTAAGTTAATTGGGGTAAGTCTGCGATCGCTGGTGTCCGTCCACCTAACACTGTTTCTAATTCTGCTTGCAGTTTATGTTCTACTTCTGGATGTTGTGATAGCAAGTACCAAGTCCAAGATAGTGTCAGAGCGGTGGTTTCATGTCCCGCGAGAAACAGCGTCATTACTTCATCCCGCAGTTGTCGGTCACTCATCCCTACGCCGTTTTCATCTCTAACTTGCAGTAGCATTGAGAGCAAATCGCCTGCGTCTTCATTGCTTTGTTTTCGCTGTTGGATAATGCCATAAATGAGCTGATCCATTTGTTGCATTGCTTTTTGAAACCGCAGGTTATGGGGAGCGGGTACCCAATCTGGTAATAAATATAACAAGAAGTTAGTGTTTCTGGACTCAAAATATTCTATGCTGACTTGCATCGCTTTACCGATATTTTCTACTTCTGTGGCTACGTCGGCTCCAAATAAGGTTTTAGCGACAATTTCTAAGGTCAGTCCCATCATGTCTTCGTGAATATCCCGAATTTCACCACGACTCCAGGTAGGAAGTAGGCGTTTGGTATAATCCACCATCACTTCTCCATAGGAAAAAATCCGCTCTCGATGAAATGCTGGTTGCATTAATCGTCGTTGATGTTGCCAAAAACTCCCTTCACTTGTTACTAACCCGTTACCTAACATTCTCCCCAGAATTTGTAAACTTTGATGTTTGATAAATTGACTGTTTTTAGTCACTAGCACTTCTTCAATGTAGTCTGGGTGGTTGAGTTGATATGCTGGAGAGAGGGGGAGTTTCCAAAAGACGACATCGCCGTATTCTTTGGCACACTTGGTTGTGAAACCTAACGGGTCGCGGCTGTATTCTGGAAGCAGTCCCAGGAATGGGTGTCCCTTGGGGCTGGGAGGATAATTATGAGAAGGTTGAGTTTTGGATAATGAAACCATAATTATTTAGTTGACAAAATTTTATTTAACTACTATTTATCGTACTGAAGTTTTTTGATTTTTTCACTTCTATGTATAAAAATATAAGTAACTAGATTTACAGTATTTTCTCCAAGCAATCAGCTATTAGTAAATATAATCTAAATTACCAAGGAAGAATCAAAGATTTTGAGCAAAAATATAGTAGCATTTGTCAGTAGTGTAATCTTCACTATGGGAGCAGTTATTTTAATCAAAGATTTGGTTAAAACTTACAATATACCTGTATTTGTGACTGTAACTGTTGCTATTTTTAGTAGTTATATTTTGATGTTTCTTAGTGTATTATACAATGTTTTATTTAGATACAAAAACAAATAAAATATTGTTAATTAGAATTATGAATTACGAATTACAAAAGCTGGTGTAGCGATACCGCGTTTAACTAGATTTGCTTCTAGTTCTTTGATAAATTTATGGTCTGCTTCTGGTAGAGATTGGTAATTGCTGTTATTTTCTAGGAAAGCGAATGCATTCCGGAATTGCTGGGGGAGAGCAAAGAAAGGAGAATCAAAGTGACAAGAAATAATTTGCTGAAAATCCCAATTTGCTACTTTGTCAGCCCAGTCGAGTACTTGTTGCGGTGCTTGGGGAAAAATCAGAGTTTGTAAAATTGGTGCGACAAAAGGACGCCCATTTCCTCTTAGGTGATCGAACGATCGCTGCCAGTTTGCTTGCCAACGAAAGGGAAATAAACCAAAATATGCTCTAGGCGATCGCTCTGGCGCTTGGAGTGCATCACGAAACATCTGCCCTAGTCGAGTTAACTCTACAGCACTAGGACGAAAATAAACAGCAAATAATGCTATTTTTTGCCATCCTTGGCGACGATTGGCGGGAGTGTCGGCGATCGCTTGGAGAGCATTGTCCCTGGCGTGGAATAATAAGGGGTATGGGTCTAATTGGGCGATCGCCGGTGGTGCTTCGGGGATGGAGAGCACAGAGTCAGTGACAAGGAGAGTGCGCGATCGTTTATGAAAAAATGCGACTTCTACGAATGATCCTTTACCGAGGTTAATGTCGAGTATGGCATAGTCAAACTCGTGAGCGAAAGGCGCTTGGCGATCGTCTGTTGGGAGTACCTGGGTGCGTTTTTGCGGGAACCCCAACCAACTTAGAGGTAAGTTAAACGGGAAACTCCATTGATGGGGAGCGACAAATACTTCTGCTTGGGGAAAGCGTCTCGCAAAGGGGCCGACAAAAACTTTGTGTTCTAGTCCAGAACTGGTTGGTAAGATAATATACTTGACTGCTCCATGCTCAGAGACTAGCTCGTTAATTAGGCGCACACATTCGGGTGTCGGTGCTACAGGTGCATAAATTAAAAGCCCACCTGCTTCGAGTTTAATAATCGTCATGCGAATCGGCACTATAGTATGCAGAATGCCTTGGAGTTGCTCAAATATCCAAATCGTGTCTTTAACTACTTCAAAGCTGAGTGTCCGCCGTTTGCCATAGGGGTAAAGTGGTACAACGGGCCAAAATGGCCATGACCAGTCTTTTGGATTTATGTTTTGTGAGTTCATTAGACCTCTTGCATAAATATTTTGGTGTTACTGACAATATTGTTGAAAGGTTCGCGCAAAGGCGCAAAGGCGCGAAGAAGAACGCAAAAAATTGGACTTTTGTAAGAGACTTCATGAGCCGCGCTCACAAGGAACAATAAAAATATCTCTTTCCCTGTTCCCTATTTTTAGGGTAGGTCTATTGTCGTGCTTTTGGGCAATTTTTATGCTGAATATATATGTTGTTAGTCATTTAATTTCTACATTAGCTAAGTTTTCATCTTTTTCTAGAAATAATTCTATTAAACCTATTGTGCCAATAAAAAAAGTATAAATACCGTAAGATATGGGCTTTTTATTTTTTTGAATTGCGTATACAGCAGCGATTATTCCTTCTAAGAAATGAGATGTTAAAGCAAAACGTCCTATCCAAAAAATGGGATTGAGACTATCGGGAATTTGATAATTAACCGAGGTGGCGTAAATGTTTCCTAGTTCCCATGTAATCGCACTGATAATTAGAACTGTGGAGATAACTTTGATAACTGGAAAAAGCGTAGTTTTTATTTGATTGAAAATCATGGTGTGGGAATGGAGAATTGAAAATATGGTACGGGGAATTAGGAATGGTTGTGAGAGCAACTTTTATGAGTCTCTAATCCTTGATTTCCCTGCAAGCCACCAGTGTGTATTAATAATAAGCGATCGCCTATAGAAAAAAATTCCTGCTGCAGCAAGTCCATAACTCCATAAAACATTTTGGCGGTGTAGACATAATCAAGGGGTACGCCGTGGTCTTGAGTGAATTGCTGGCTGAAGGTTAATAGTTGATTGTTGACTTTAGCGTAACCACCGAAATGATAATCGCAGATCAGTTTCCAGGATGGGGAAAAATTAGACGGTACAGGTAAACCAGAAGCGAGGTAATTTGTCAATAACTGCTCAATTTCTAAGGCGAGAAAATCTCCGTTTTTGAGTACAGGAAAACCAATTACTCGCTGTTTTGGATGCAAGGAAAGGGCAATTCCTGCCAAGGTAGTACCAGTACCGCAAGCTAAACATATAGTATCAAATGCAGAGTGTTTCGGAAGTATCTCTGTGCAGCCACGGACACCATTGAGGTTGCTACCACCTTCGGGGATGAAAAACACCTCACCAAAACGTTGCTGTAAGTCTTTTTGCAGAGCGATCGCATTTCTGTGACGGTAAGTTTCGCGGTCAATGTAAAATAGCTGCATACCTTGTTGGGTGGCGAAACTCAGGGTAGGATTCAGAGGTAGTGTTTCTTCCCCACGAATAACGCCGATAGTGTGGAAACCCAAAAGATTTCCAGCGGCCGCAGTTGCATATATGTGGTTAGAATAAGCACCGCCAAAGGTAAGCACAGTTGTAAAATTTTTGTCTCTAGCTTCCATGAGGTTATATTTCAACTTAAACCACTTATTACCGTTAACCCACGGATGCATACAATCAAGGCGTAGCACTGACAATTCTACACCGACATTTTGAGCAATAATACTTTTAATTGTTTGTATCTTACTTTCATATTTCATAAAAAATTACACAGGAGTTGAGAAACTCACTAAAGACCTTACCATGCAATATTTCTACATTTATTGTCAGCCATATAAATCATATTTGTTTTAAAGAAAAAACTCAGTACACTTTTACTCCCTGTTAAGATTTTCCAACTTCTGCAATAATACCAATTCTCTAAATGTTGGCAACACATCAATAACCTGTAAGGGCGTAGGCTCCGCCTTCCCGCAGGGTACGGCCGTTCGCCCCTACCAATTTATCTGTTATCCCCTTTTGGCGAATTGGTATAAGTCTATTGAAAACTTGCTAAATTACCACATCAGAAATAAGCTGAAAAATAGGTAAGTTCCCAGCATAAATTTGAGAATCTATGGCTAAAATTTTTGATTATATCACTGAAGAATTACAAAAATTTATTGCTGCTCAAAATCTTTTTTTTGTGGCTTCTGCTCCCCTGAGTCCAACAGGTCATGTTAATCTTTCTCCTAAAGGACTAGGCGGTTTTCGTGTCCTGTCCCCCCATCGTGTGGGTTATTTGGATCTGACAGGTAGTGGGAACGAAACTTCAGCCCATCTATTAGAAAACGGGCGAATTACTTTTATGTTTTGCGCTTTTCAAGAACCTGCAGGTATTTTGCGACTCTATGGTCGAGGATATGTGATTATACCCAGTTCACCCGATTGGGAGGCTCTGTATCCCTTGTTTCCGGAAATTCCGGGAGCGCGCCAAATTATCATAGCTGATATTGATCGCGTGCAAACTTCTTGTGGTTTTGGTGTACCACTATATGAATATCAAGGTCAACGAGAAACTTTAGTGAAATGGGCGCATGGAAAAGGAAAAAAAGGATTGAAAAAATATCATGAGCAAAAAAACATGGTCAGTATTGATGGTTTAGTTACACCGTTGAATCGGGAAGAGGAAAGATAGGGAATGGTGTTTTTGTTTCGTGTGGTCAAAAGGGGAAAAATTGCAGTAACACTGAACCAAGACTACCAACGAAGTCAAAAAAGCTGGGTTTTCCGGTACTAACTTTACCGTCTTGGGGTGTTTGCAGTTCTTTGAGAAAAGCTTGGGCTGTTAATATTCCTGAATTATTATTTTGGGATATAAACATTTTTTCTGCCATCTGGGCGTCTTGAAAAGCACCTTGTCTATCTAATATTTGGTAGCGAGCGACACCACGAGCTAGATAAGCACCTGCGTAGTCGGGTTTCATAGCGATCGCTTGACGAAAATAATCGATGGCTTGTTGTTGATTTCCTTTTTGGGCTTCGGCTACACCCCAAGCGTAAAATTCTTCAGGTGTGGCGATTTGTGACGGAATACCAATTGCACCTTGCAGGCTTGTACTATTAAGATTTACCCCATTTAATTCTGCATTCATCAAATAACTATTTCGCAAATCTGCACCAGCTAAATTTGCACCACTGAGTTTAGCACTACTCAAATTGACGCCAAATAACCCAGCACCGCTTAAATTTGCTCCTCTTAAGTCTGCGGCGCTTAAGTTTGCACGGCTTAAGTTTGCACCTGCGAGATTGGCTCCGCTTAAATTGGCTCCTGATAAATCGGCTAATACTAAACCTGCGCCTGTCAAATCACAATTTTGACATTCTTTGGTGGCTAATAAACGTCTCACATGTTCAGAATTAGCGGCTTGTACGCTTGTACTCAGGCTAATTGTGGTTAAAAATACGGTTATGGCTAAAATTTGACTGTTCATATTCCCTACCAGGGTTAGCTGAGATACATTGATACTTCAGCTTATGATAGGAGGGATTTGTGCCAATCGTCATCTTTAGTAGCCAATATTACTCACTGACGTATCTATTAAGTTGAGTAACAGTAACTACTCTGTCATTTTGCCATTTGACTGCTCTGTTAGTTTGGCTGGAAAAAGACCAATTTACTCCTGCAAATAACTTCAGAGCAACCGTTAGGGTGGCTGCTAGTAAGAGTTTTTCCCGCATAATCAATACACTCCATACCTGTAAAGCGATCGCCGAACCTTACTTATACTTAAGTATTATTCCTTTTGACTTTCAACCCAGTGATAACCGAAGGTAGTTACAGTGATTGCTATCAAAATTAATTGTGATCGGACTCACAAATCATGATTTGAACGTGTTTGTCTAAATGGGTAATAGAAAATGAGGGTTTTCAGATACCCCCTTTTCTTCCTCTTCCTCGTTCCCTGTTCCCTGACTACGCAAATAGTTTTAGTAATCAAATCGGATTCCTAGTTATCAATATTTTAGACAACAAACAAAAATTTATTGGCAAATTTATCAAGAATATTTGCTTTTTACTGATAGAAATATAACCGTCAAGCCTTTGTCTATAACCAATGATAGAGAAAAAAATTATCCCAAGGGATTGATGTAATCTTAATCCAAAAAAGTATAAATAGAACTAGTTAACCCAACAGACAAACATAGCAGTTCCCAATTACATGAGGTACACACTCTCATCTTTAATCGCAACGAGACGTACCCCAGGAAAATCAGAAGTGCTATGAGTAGTTATCCCTATTAAGAGGAGGAAGAAATGGTTGTAGGTGTGCATAGGCGTGCTGTAGGCGTATTTTCTCACCGTCGGAATGCGGAACAAGCCCTACATGAATTGAAACATTCCGGCTTTCCCATGGACAGAGTATCTGTTATTGCACGGGATGCAGACCGCAAAGATGATATTGCTGGTACTCCAGTCCAAGAGACAGTTGGCGATAAAGCTGACGAGGGTGCAAAAGTCGGCGCCATCTCTGGTACGGCTGTAGGTGGTTTAACTGGTTTATTAGTTGGTTTGGGAACTCTAGCAATTCCGGGAATTGGGCCTATCATGCTCGCTGGCGCCACAGCCACAACCTTAGTCACAACTCTAGCAGGTGCGGGAATTGGCGCAGTGGCTGGTAGTTTGCTCGGTGCATTGATTGGTTTGGGAATTCCTGAAGAGCGAGCCAAAGTTTACAATGAACGAGTAGAGCGCGGCGACTATTTGGTAATCGTCGATGGTACTGACGCAGAAATAGCGCAAGCAGAAGCAATTCTGCGTCGGGGTGGGATTGAAGAGTTTGGTGTTTATGACCAGCCTAACGGCAAATATCCCACGACTAATGTTGCTCATCATCATGTTGCGGAGCATCGAGGTGCAGGTACCAGACATGCTATTGGGTATTTTTCTCATCGCCAAGATGCAGAAGCAGCTATCACCGATTTGCGATATGCAGGTTTTCCCTTGAGTCAGATTTCCTTGCTTCACAAAAAGCCTTTGGAAGGGGAAACTTTCGTAGGTGTCAACACTAGCGATCGCCTTGAGTATCAAAGACTAGGGCTAGAAGACGACCGCGCTGAGTTCTATAACGAACGAATCAAGCAGGGAGATTACGTAGTCGTAGTTGAAGGTACAGACACAGAAATTCAACAGGCGGCCTCAGTGATTAATCGCCATAGCATCCAACAATGGCAAATTCACGAGCCAGGCAATTATAATACCTCATCTTCACATACAGCTAAACGCGCAATCGGTGTCTTTTCCCATCGCCGCGACGCAGAAGCAGCATTAACAGAACTACGGGATGCGGGTTTTCCGCTCAACCAAGTCTCAATCATTGCTAAAAATACCGATGGTACAAACAGCGATCGCTTGACTGGGGTAGACAGAAACTTAGGCACAGGAAATAAAGCTGACGAAGGAGCAAAAGCCGGAGCTGCGACAGGTGGTGCTATCGGTGGACTAGGTGGCTTATTAGTTGGGTTAGGCGCTTTAGCTATTCCCGGAATCGGCCCTGTAATTGCAGGTGGAGCAGTAGCGACAGCTTTAGCCACAACCTTAGCAGGGGGCGCAATTGGCGCAGCAGCTGGTGGTATTGGCGGTGGACTGATTGGTTTAGGTATCCCAGAAGACAGAGCACGAGTTTATAGCGATCGCTTCCAAAGAGGCGACTATCTGCTCGTTGTTGACGGGACAACAGACGAAATTCACCAGGCTGAAACTATCCTCAAGCGCCGAGGAATCCAAGAGTTTGGTGTTTATGACGCTACCGATATCCCCCAGAGCGATCGTCGTGACGTTCACCAAACCCCAGTTGCAGATATCCACCGAGATGATCCTACAGTAGTGATTATCGACCGTCGAGACGAGCGACTCTAAGTAATCACACTTACACAAGTGTCAGACCTTTTCGTGGAGGCTCTCTATAGCTGAAAGTTAGGGTCTAATCCCTTCTCCCCTCTCCAGGACTTGTATCTTTTGCTCCTCCCACACCCCACTAACCAACATTCGCGTGTTTATTTCCACAATCAAATCTATGAAAAAGCTGACTCCATTCTTAATTAGTAGTTTGTTAGTATTTGGCGCCGCAGCTTGTGACGTTGCTTCTAAGACCAGTGAATCTGCACCCGCTAACCCCAACGAAGCCGCACAAGTACCAAGCGCGGAAGCAACACAAGCAGCTCAAGAAGACGCGCAGAGTGAACTGCGACGCCGACAACTCAATCAAGATATTCGCGCTCGTGAAGAGAGAAATAATGTAACAGGTGGCGACGCAAATAGAGCTAAAGCTGACCTAGAAAGCGAAGTTCGCTCTAAATTAGAAGCGAATATCCCCAATGGTCAACTAACAGTAAATGCTGAAGATAATGGTACTGTCACCGTTGGCGGAACAGTGAATAATCAACAGCAATTGTCTAAAATCGAGCCTTTAGCCAAAGAAATCAAAGGCGTAAAAAGCGTAGTGGTTAACGCTAAGGTTGCGCCACCGAATAGTTAAAGTTACCAACTATAAATCCAAGATGGAAACTGAACAATATCAAGACGAATTAGTCAACAATAACACCATGGAAGGTGCGCTAGCTCTACCTAGTGCCGGTAATGAAAACCTACCAATGCTACCACCAGCCAGCGAGCCAGAAACTCAATGGGAGCGTTGGGGTAGAAAAACTAGCGAATTTTTAGAGCAATTACCCGATTACGTAGGTAGGTTTTTTCAGCAGTACAAACAAGCTCTCATCACTCTGGGTTTAATTCTGTCAGCAATTGTCACAGTTAAAGTAATATTCGCATTACTTGATGCCATTCATGGCATTCCCTTGTTATCACTAAGCTTTGAGTTGATTGGAATTGGTTACGTAACTTGGTTTGTTTACCGTTATCTAATCAAAACCTCGACTCGCCAAGAATTAGCAGCAGAAATCAAGGGTATTAAACAACAAATGGTTGGCGAAAAAGCTACAGAACCTTTAAACCAGTAATGAGTTCTGACCTCAAATAGAGACGTAAAATTTTACGTCTCTATTATTATCTAATGGGGAAACTTAAAATTTACCGTTTCGATAACTTGGAGGATTCGTGAGGATGAACTATACATCTCTAGATAGACAAAATTATTTATTCCTGCAATAACTTCACTTCTTTAGATAGTATTTTTTTTCCTTGCAAACACATAATCTAGTTCTCGAACTTATTCAACATCATCTTTAAAGAGGACATAATTGATGACTAGTAAAAAAGTTAATAAAGCGGTAGATTCATCTCAAAGAGCAGAAGTAGATACCTACGATCGCGGTATCGTACCAGCAGAAACTGCAGCCCGCAAGGAAAGAGAAGGAGAAAATTTTAAAACACTCCCCACAGAAGAAAAAGAAGCCAGCGCCTTAACTGATGATCAAACTGATAGCGAAAGCATCCGCACCACAGACGGCTATACAGTAGACAAAGAAGGCTTAATCAATAACTACGCAGTTGAACCAGAAATGTACTACGAAGTACCTGGAGACGCGAGAGCAGAAATTGCTGAAGACACTGCAGAACGCCTAGAAGAACTCGAAGAAGTTAACGAAAATCAAGAAGGTCGGTTAACAGATAAGGGCGACCAAAGAGGTAAAGGTACAGGTGTCGTTTAAATAATAATAGACATCTCCAGAAATTAGTTCTGCCTTCGCCCTTTCTTTATTTTCACTAAATCGTAAACGGCTCAAATTCATAATGTTGCCATTGTCGCTGATACCATTCAGCAACTAAAGGGCGGATAATGAATTTGGGCTGATCTTCACCTTGAACATCGATGCGTAAACCTGAATAAGGGCGTCGTTTTAGTTCACCTTGACCGTTGCGACCAAGATACAAATGCGATCGCGCCACTGTCTTTGTCTCTTGTTGAATAATTTCTCGCAAATCAGGCCCTTCAAGTCGCTGACGTCGCAGACTAAAACCGCTACCACCGCAAACAATCCAATTGATATGCGAGTCTGCGTGTCCTGTGTTCTCTGTTTGCAGATATTCTAAGCAATGAGCATGACCATTTAATACTAAATCCACTAGGGGACGTCCTTGAGTTAAGGAACCTAATGTATTCGCCACTGCATCAAAAACATTACGGAGACGGTTGCGAATTGCTAAAGTTTGTGACTGCTGCCATTTTGTCGCCTCAGTCACGTAAGGGGGATGGTGGAAATAAATCACCCTTCCCCTGACCTGGGCGTTATTCCAGGATTCTATTAGTTTTTGCTTTAACCAGTTTAATTGTTCGGTATCGGTTTGAGTTTTTTGGTCAGAATTGAGTTGTTTGTCGATATCGACAATTATTTCTTCAGTTTGAGACAATTTTGCTTGCAAATCGTCTAATTGTTCAGCTTCATCGGGATTTTTAGGATTCAGCTTGGCTGATGCTTCCATAATTCTGGATTTCTCTTGTTCCATCTGTTGACGACGTTGTTCTAAAAGCCGTCGATCAGCGTCACCTGCTTGTGTTGCAGGTAGAGGTAACGGATCATTAAATGTATTAGAATCCAGGGCAAAGAAATCTATACCACCATAGCGAAAAGTGTAGTAGCGATTTGGTAAGCGGGTAAAGCGTCCTGGTTGGTAAGCTAAACAGCGTCCGGTGTCGGTTTTGGCGGTGTAGTGTTTGTCTAGATGATTCTCTAGCTCTCCTGGAAGCTCAAATGCTTTGAGATAATCTAGAAACGCCCTTGCGTAAGCGTCACCAGTGCGAGAACCATGTAAACCCACATCTAAATCTAGGCGCTTTTGCAACAGATACCGAATGGGTAAAGTGGAGAAGGACAGCAAACTTAACAAAATCGGCAAGTCGTAGTAATCATGGTTTCCCGGCACTGGTAGAATGGGCAAATTGAAGACCATCCGGTCATAAGCGATTTGATGAGGAGCGTCTCCACCCACCAGAAACTCTTTATAAGGCTGGATGAAATTCTGTTGGTAGAACTCGCTCGAACCGACTAAATAGATGACATCACCCGTGTGCAGCATGAAGCGACATTGATCGTGATGAGGCAACATCATCTGTGCTACTTGCCGCTGGGGATTGTGACCTAAATGTTTACCAGAGCCACTGTCACCTATAACTAAAAACGAGAACTCATTATTATCCCCTTGATTATCTTCCAGCACTAATCGAGTTTGATCAATCCCCATCTCTTGAATCAACGGATCTTGCCAGCGCACCCGTTGATTCATCTTGCGAATTTTATTAGCGATCGCTGAATCAGAAACTAGTTTCAAGACAATTTACCTGAAGGATGAAGTCTGAAGGATGAAGTCTGAAGTCTGAAGTCTGAAGTCTGAAGTCTGAAGTCTGAAGTCTGAAGGGTGAAGTATGAAGTATGAAGTATGAAGGGTGAAGTATGAAGTATGAAGGGTGAAATTACCGCGCCTATAAAGCGACTAATCATTTACGATCTATTATCACTCCCCACACCTCCCACACCTCCCACACCTCCCCATCACCCCACCTCCCACACTCCCCATCACTCTCATGTCGCGTCTTTGAGTTCGATGGTTAAATTAGGAAGTCCGTCTAGTTTTTCTGTCGGTTCTTCTTCTTCAACTGTCGGGACAAAAATCTTTAAACCTGCTGGTACACACTTAACTGCAATCGGCGTTGTCCCGACTATCTCACCGTCGATCACAACTTTTTGCGGTGGGTCAGTTTTGATTGTAAATTGCTTGGCTCGCAGATAGCCGATGTCGTCTCTTTCTGCGGCGTTTCCTGATGAAGCTGTTTGGAAGAGGTGGTATGTAGCAGCGATCGCTCCGGCTTTAGTAGTTGGCGCTACAATCGTTAAGTCGAGCAAGCCATCATCATAAATGATACCTGCTGGCCCTTGAGCTAATACAGAGGTTGCAGGGGCTGCGTTAGCTACTGTCACCGCCGCCGCACTAGTTTTAATAATCTTGTCGTCAGTTTCAATTTCCACATCAAAACTCTGTAAATTCCGCAATTGCTGAATTCCTGCCAAGATATACGCCATCATCCCGAAACGATTCTTAGCTTCCCGGTCTGCTAGTTCTACAGTTTCCGCCTCAAAACCAATACCAGCCAGTAGCACCATTGGTAAATCATTACAATAAGCTACATCTACATCACGAGTAGCTCCCTGTAAAATTGTTTGACAAGCAGCCTCTATGGTGTCGGGAATTCTCAAAGCATTTGCAAAAGCGTTAGCTGTACCGCGAGAAATGATACCCAAAGGAATATTAGCTCCCACAACGGCGGTAGCTGCAGCGGATAAAGTCCCATCTCCTCCCGAAGCAATAATTGCATCTACCCCCCGTTCAACCGCCGCCAAAGCCAACTGATCAGCACCGACTTCCGCTGTTGTCAGGTAAATATCTAAGTCAATTTCTGGCTCTAATAATGCCCTAATTTGTGACAGTGCTTGTTCTGGGTCGCCTTGACCAGCCACCGGATTGAAGATCAGGCAAGCGGAACGCTTCATAGTAGTTAAATTAAGTTGTAATCAATAAAATACCAAACTATTCCTAGCATCCCCGTTAAATTTAAGCTTCTCTCTATTGGTGGGTTTGTTGCACGGGGAGGTGTGGGAGGTGGGGAGGTGGGGAGGTGGGGAGGTGGGGAGGTGGGGAGGTGGGGAGGTGGGGAGGTGGGGAGGTGGGGAGGTGTGGGAGGTGTGGGGAGTGTGGGGATTAAAGCGTCAGGCTCAAAGGCTGGCGCTTGAGGTTCCAAGGCTGACGCTTGAGGTTCAAAGGCTGACGCTTGAGGTTCAAAGGCTGACGCTTGAGGTTCAAAGGCTGACGCTTGAGGTTCAAAGGCTGACGCTTGAGGTTCAAAGGCTGACGCTTGAGGTTCCAAGGCTGACGCTTGAGGTTCAAAGGCTGACGCTTGAGGTTCAGAGGCTGACGCTTGAGGTTCAAAGGCTGACGCTTGAGGTTCAAAGGCTGACGATTCGAGGTTCAAAGGCTGACGATTCGAGGTTCAAAGGCTGACGATTCGAGTTCAAGGTTCAAAGGCTGACGCTTGAGGTTCAAAGGCTGACGCTTGAGGTTCAAAGCCTGACGCTTGAGGTTCAAAGCCTGGCGCTTGAGGTTCAAAGGCTGGCGCTTGAGGTTCAAAGGCTGACGCTTGAGGTTCAAAGGCTCAAACTTTAATAACCACACCCCATCACCCCATCACCCCATCCCCCCATCCCCCCATCACCCCATCACCCCATCACCCCATCACCCCATCACCTTGAGATTCCAGTACAGCTGCAACTCTCAAGATGAGTGCTTCGTTGTAGGGCGCGGCTATTAACTGTACACCCAAAGGCAGGGAATTTGCTAAATGAACAGGCACCGATAAAACAGGTAAGCCGATGAAAGATAATGGTTGCGTAAACGAGCCTAAGTGAGGACGGACGAGAATTTCTTGTTCGTCTAAAATCATGGTTTGTTGACCGATGAAAGGGGCAACGATGGGTGTGGTGGGGGCGATAATTATATCTACATTTTGAAAGATTTCACGGATGCGATCGCTATACCATCTCCGAAACTTTTGTGCTTGCAGATACCAGCTATTCGGTATTAATGCTCCTGCCAAAAAGCGATCGCGTGTCGCCGGATCAAAATCCTGGGGACGCAATTTCAAATTCTCTAAATGCAGATTTGCTCCCTCGCTGGCTGTAATCACAAAAGCGGCTGCTTTAGCCCGACTAGCTTCTGGTATCGTCACATATTCAGTGACCTGCAAAGCGCGGGCGACCTGTGTAACGGCTGCTAAGGCTGCTGGTGTGGCACCTTGGAGAAAATAATCATCAGCAATAGCAATTTTGATACCAGAAATATCTTGATTTAATTGTGGTAAACACAGTTCTGGAGGGCGGTTTGTGCAGACTGGATCTTGTGCATCTTCACCCTGCAGCACATCAAACACCGTGGCGATATCCCTCACCGAACGAGCAAAAGGGCCGATGTGGTCAAAACTCGTGGAAAATAAAGCCACCCCAGCACGAGACAACCGCCCATAAGTTGGTTTCAAGCCGAAAACACCGCACAACGCCGCTGGTACTCGAATTGAACCATTGGTATCAGAACCGAGCGTCAACGGGACAAACCCAGCCGCCACCGCCGCTGCGGAACCACCAGATGAACCTCCAGCTATACGTTTGGTGTCATGGGGGTTGTGAGTTGCTCCATAATGAAAGTTTTCGGTGACAAAACCATAAGCATATTCATCCATATTTAAAGTGCCAATTAGCACTGCTCCCGCTTGTTTCAGCTTGGCGATCGCTGTAGCATCTTCAGTAGCTGGGGGATTTTCGGCATTAATTTTCGACCCCGCGAGAGTTGTTAAACCCGCTACATCAAAGAGATTTTTCACAGCGAAAGGGACACCAGCTAAGACACCCGGATCATCACCAGCGGCGATTTGGCAATCAATTTGAGCTGCGTCAGCTAAAGCCATGTCTGCAATCACAGCCGTGAAACAATTCAACGCATCATCGCCCTCCGCAATTGCTGTCAACGCTGCCTGAGTAACTTCCACGGCGCTAACTCTACCTTCCCTAACAGCCGCCGCGATTGATACAGCATCATTCATGGTGTAAACACAGGTGCAACTTCCACATCTTCAGGCAAAGGAAAAGAATTGATCATGTGAGCGATCGCTCTTATTCTCTCAAAATTTGCCACCACCCCATCTCGATACTCATCCCGTAGCTGCAAATCCAGCAACAACGCCATTTGCTCCACATACTCAGTCACATCAAACTGCTCATTCTCCATCATTTTTACCACCTTAATATCATCCCTATTCCCTACCCCCTACATCATTGCTCGCAAATCTTCCACAAAACTGGTGAAAAATCCCCTGACATCTACCTGCAGCGCCACCCAAGCATTAGGATTAACTTGAGGTCGATGACGATGATCCATGAGAGTTTGTCCCCGCGTCCATTCCCCTTGAGTTTCCACACGGACGATCGCTCGTCGCAGCAGCAGTGTTTCTGGATAAAATAAATATCCTAAAGTGGCAGCATCATGCACCAAAAAACCTGGAATTCCCTCGGTTTCTCGATATTGCAAAGCGGTACCAATCATGAAATCACTCAAGGCTAGTAAAAACTGAGCCATTTTCCCATCAGGGTGCTGGCGTGTCAAGGCTTGCGCCATGTCTGCGGTAAAAATTAGGTGTCGTGTCACGTCCAACGGTAGCACCACAATATCATCTCTGCTATCAAAGACGACTGCAGCGGCTTGGGGATTAAACCAGATGTTGAACTCTGCATGAGGGGTGACATTTCCTGGAGACTGGAAAGCTCCACCCATGATGACAATTTCTTGAGCTTTTTTCAAAATACCGGGTTGCTTGGCTTCAGCCGCCGCCAAGTTAGTCAAAGGAGCGATCGCCACAATTGTAATTTCGCCAGGAGCGGCGTTGAGGTGGTCTACAATCAAATCATCTGCATAGCGTGCCGACTCATATCGATGCTCAGGAGGTGGTAATGTTTGAGATAAATTACCCATGCCATCTGCACCATGAATATGTTCAGCGTCCTGGTTAGTGTCTGATTTGATAGGGACTGGGCGCCCAACTTCGATATGAGAAAAACCCGTCAAACCTAAAATTTGACTAGCACTGGAGAAGGTTTTGCGAGCAGAAACATTACCATCCACAGAAGTGACAGCAACCAAGTCGGCTAATCCCCTGTTGACAAAGCTTAATAACCACAGCAAGGCAAAAATATCATCGCCACCAGGGTCAGTATCAAGAATAATTTTGGGAATGGCGGGAAGTTTCATATTTAACGATAAATATTAAAGTACTAATTATCCGTTATTTGATGCTGTAAAATATCCGCTATTAGCTCCACAAACACTCAAGCAATATTGGTGTAACCATCATGGTTCTAGCCGCACCCCAGCACCAAAGCCCTATAGTGACTTGGGAAAAACTCCCCGAAGATTTTATTCTCCCCGACGACCCAGTGGAAAATATTCAACAGCCTTCCCTAGCAGCAGCGCTAACAGATGCGCTGGGTGCGACAAATCGCATTCAACCCCACATGCTAGTCGCAACCAATTTTGGCATTGTGGCGAATATTAATCAAAAAACCGTTGTCAAAGCCCCAGATTGGTTGTATTTTCCCCGTGTCTCGCCTGTGGGTACAGGTGTAATTCGTCGCAGCTACACACCGAATACGGAAGGTGAAAATGTGGCTGTGGTGATGGAATTTCTCTCAGATACTGATAACGCGGAATATTCAATTCGTCCCACCTTTCCTTACGGGAAACTATACTTTTATGAACGCATCTTGCAAGTTCCCACCTATGTAATTTTTAATCCTTATGAAGTTACTTTAGAAGTGCGTCATCTGGAAAACGGTCAATATGTTTTGCAGCAACCGTCAGAATCAGGTCATTTTTGGATCAGAGAGTTAGATTTATTCTTGGGAATTTGGCAGGGAACCCGTTTAGGGTTAAATATTTACTGGTTGCGGTGGTGGGATCAAGAGGGTAATTTATTGTTGTGGAGTTCCGAACAAGTGGAGCAGGAACGTCAACGAGCAGAACAGGAACGTCAACGAGCTGATAATGCGATCGCACAACTGGAAGTTGAACGCCGGCGTCAAGAAGCACTAGCTGCAAAGCTGCGGCAATTAGGTATTGATCCAGATGTGGAATCATGATTGTAGAATTAGTTTTCGGACGACTAGCTAGAAACTCAACTTTGACGCACTTTTGAAACAACTTAGTCAACTCACCGCCAAAGATTTATCGCCCTGGATACAACAAGCTCAAATCCAAGCTGCAAAAGGGTTAGTTCCCGATCGCATTCCCCAATTAGCTGTGGCTGATCCGCGTTATTTTGCGGTGCATATTTGTTGTACCACAGGAGAAAGCATCGGCTACCAGGATACGGCTTGTGTGTTTCCGCTGATGAGTGTGATCAAACCGTTTTTGCTGCTTTATCTTTTAGAAAAGTTGGGAGCAGAGAAGGTTTTGCAGTGGGTTGGGGTGGAACCGTCAACCGCTCCGTTCAATTCTCTAGAACAGCTCATCGCTGACGGTGGACGCCCGCGCAATCCGATGATTAATAGTGGGGCGATTACTCTAGCGGATAAGTTACCAGGAAAGGATGCTAATCAACGCACACAACAATTTTGTCAGTGGCTGAATCAATTGGCTAGTTGTCAGCTCACCTTGGATGAAAGTATGCTGGCTTGTGTGCGCTTGTCTCGCTCTCCAACTAATTTAGCGATCGCTCATCATCTCCACTCTAGCGGATATCTAGAAAATATTGAATCGGCTATTGACACCTACGAACAAATATGCTGTCTTTCCGGGCAGGTGGCAGATTTAGCCTTGCTAGGAAAACTTTTAGCGGCTGAGAATCATCTGTTGAAGCCGCAAAATTGCCAGCTTGTCAATGGAGTGATGTTCACTTGTGGACTGTATCAAGCCTCAGCCGAGTTTGCGATCAGAATTGGTTTACCGATGAAATCAGGGGTTGGTGGTGGATTGTTGGCGGTGATACCGCGTGTAGGAGCGATCGCCTGTTATAGTCCTCCTTTAGATAGTGTAGGTAATCCACTCGGTGCGATCGCTTTTATTGAGGCTTTATCTGGTAGTTTGCAGTTGAGTGTTTTTAGTCCGTAGTTATGGGCGCTAGACTTTTTTTGTTTCACGCATAGACGCGGAGCGGCTTCCCGCAGGGTAGGCGCAAAGACGCAAAGAAGGACTTTTACAAGAGACTCCCCACACTCCCCATCTCCCCACCTCCCCATCTCCCCATCTCCCCACCTCCCCACTCCCTACAACGCCGCTCCAACCAGAGACTCTCGCTTTCTGCTGGTGATGATTCGTTCTTGCAATTCTTGCCAACACACGCCTTCTAGGCTGGGTAAAACAAGATTAGCTTGACCCACATGTTCAACTGGCCCTAGCCCTACAGCTAACATCCCGGCGGATTTGGCTGCTTGTATTCCGGCTGCGGCGTCTTCCAAAACGACACATTCTGACGCTGTTAGCCCCAGTTGTTCGGCTGCAAATAAGAATAAATCTGGTGCGGGTTCGGCTTGGGGGACGCTATGACCATCGGCGACAGCATCTAGTTGATGGCTAATACCTAAGCGTTGAATGACAACTTGAGCATTTTTACTGGAGGAACCCAAGGCTATTTTGATACCTGCTGCTTGCAATTCTTGTAGGAAGTTGGCGACTCCAGGAAGTAAATCGGCGGTGGTGATGTTTGGTGTGAGTTTGAGGAAGTAGCAGTTTTTGCGCTCTATCATTTCTTGGATTTGTGCTTCAGTGGTGGAGCGATCGCCTAAAATTTGTTCTAGAGTCTGGCGATGGGATAATTTGGCTATTTTTTTGTGCGTTTCTCGGTCAAAGGTAATGCCTTCTTCGTCTGCGAGTTGCTGCCAACTGAGATAGTGTAACTCGGAAGTGTCTGTTAGCACGCCTTCTAAATCAAAGATGACGCCTGTAATTTTCGGGCGAGCAATGGCTGTGGCTGGACGCAAATCAAATTCATAACACTGATTGCGCCACTGTAAGCGAAATTGCAACCTTGTCCAGTTGGGTGGGAGGTTGGGACAAGCCATCGGCCCAGATTCTGTGATGCGAATCCCCGCAAAACCAAATACTACAGCTTGCCAAACTCCACCAGCACTAGCGGCGTGAATTCCTTCATGAGCGTTGAGTCTGACATCTTCTAAGTCTACCAAAGCTGACCGCAAAAAGTGGGTGTATGCTTGGCTTGGTTGATTCAGGTCACAGGCGAGGATGGCGTGAATTGCTGGGCCGAGGGAGGAACCGTAGGTATGGTCGGTGCGCTGGTTGTAATAATCCCAATTGCTTTGGAGGGTTTTATGGTCGTAACGCTGACGCAATAGGTAAAGCAGCATCAACACATCTGGTTGTTTGAGTATCTGCTTTTGGCTGGTGGCTTCGATTCCCAACAAACTTTGCAGGGATTTGTGGCGGGGTTCATAATCGGCAAAGTTGATATCTTCTAATTGGAAGAAGCCATCAAATTGTTCAATTAAACCTGTTGCGGCGTCTTGAGTGACAGCTAGACGCTCTTGAATTTCTGCCCAAAGATGTAAATTTTCTGTGGTTAAGTTGAGTTTTGGTGCTAATTGGGCAGCTGTGGTTGGATAGGTTTGCTTTAACCAATCCCACACGGCTAGGGCTGATTGTAAATGCCACTGTACCATCAAGTTGGTGAAGGCGTTATTATCGACGCGATCGTGATTCTCGTCTGGGCCGATGACGTCCAAAATTTCGTAACATTGACGCTGTGGATGCCATTGCACTCGACTTTGCCAGAAAATCGCTGTATCCAGGATGATTTCTGCGCCATAATCACGCATCCATGCATGGTCGTGGGTATGCTGCCAATAATGCCATACAGCATAGGCAACGTCAGCGGTAATATGTACTTCAATATCGCCGCACCAAATTCTAATTAATTCTCCTGGTTTTTTCGCATCGGGAACCCAGCGGGGAGTGACTTCATCACCAGTTTTGGCGCTTTCCCACGCATACATTGCGCCTTGATATCCCGCTTCTTGGGCTTTGCGTCGCGCTCCTGGTAAGGTGTGGTGGCGGTAGGTGAGGAGGTTACGGGCTAAGGCTGGTTGGGTGAGGGTGAGGAAGGGGAGAATAAAAATTTCTGTATCCCAAAAAATGTGTCCGCTGTAAGCGAAACCAGATAGGGTTTTGGGAGGAATGCTGACATGGGTGTCGTGGCGCGGGGTGACGGCTAGGAGTTGAAAGAGATTATATCGCACACTCAGTTGAGCTTGGCGATCGCCCTCAATAATAATATCGCTGTCTTGCCAGACTTTTTCCCAAGCGGCGATGTGCGCTGCTAGCAAGGTGGGATAATTTGGTTCTTCTGCTAATCTTTCTAGTGCTGCGGCGATGGGGATTTCGGCTTCTCTGGAGGTGAAAACGGTGACAATCTTGTCTACAGTCACGGTTTTTCCAGGAATACAATTGCAGGTTGCTTTTAAGGTGGGGAAAGCATCAGTTTTTTCTAGACGTACAGATGCTGTGTCATCACCCGCAACCACTATTTTTGCTGCCATCCCCAGTTTAATTTCTGAGTGGCGAGTCTGGTTATAGAGCCAAATAATTTCTTCTACACCGCTTTGGTTGAGAGTTCGCCAGTGTTTGACGCCTTGGTTGTCTACTTGTGCATCTAATCCAATTTCTACGGTGATATCACCCTGGAAATCTAAAGATGTGTATCCAGCGCGAATTGCTAAGACATGTTGGTCTGCGAGACTAGCGAAGCGCTCGAAGTGCAAATCTAGAGTATGTCCTTTTGGAGAACGCCACCGCACATCACGGCTGAGTATACCCAAGCGTAAATCTAGACGCCGTTCATAATGGAGAATCTCGCCACTATCCATCGTAAAGCGATCGCCTGCTACTATTACTGCCAAGGGCAACCAATTCGGACAGTTAACAAGTTCGCTATGGGTGATAGCGACATCATCATACACACCATGAATCAGAGTTGCGGGAGTATCTGCGGGGTATCCTTCTTCAAACGTACCCCTGGTGCCTAAATAACCATTGCTGAGAGTAAAGACGGTTTCCTTATGGTGTAGTTGCGCTGGGTCAAATTCTGTTTCAATAACGTTCCAGTCTGTGGCTGCAATCATGTTTTGATTGTATTGGTGATGATGAGCGGATACGTTGACCATGAGTAATCGAACCTAATTCCTAAGGCTATAGTTTGAGCCAGATAAAATCTCAGTTTTCAAACTAATTTTGAGGTTTTATCTAGGTAATGGGCTATTTTTGTTCAGTTTTTTAACTTTTAAGCAGCCTGACTAGAAAACATTCATGTTGGTGATAATAGAAACATTCCCGTTTTCATCCCTCTCAAGCAATATTTTATTAATAACTTATATTACAGCAAAGTCCGAACCAAAAAAATCCTGCGATTATATATTTTTTGATTTTATTCCATAAATTAATAATTTTTAACCAGATACTGTTTTACCATAATTAACTCTGTGTAAGCGCACTTTGTTGAATCAATCACGTTAACTAAAATAATTTCAATCACTTTGATAATTCAATTTTACCGTAATCACTCAGTATAAAGATGCAGGTTTGGTAATGTGTAATAGGCTAATTACCTATTACCAAATTCCTCGTCCACAAGAGGAAGAGGAATTTTAATATTTTTTCCAAGGAAATTTAGTACCCATTTCCGTTAGCGCCGAAAATATCAGGTAGAGAATCAATAAACCTGCGCTGGTCAAGAAAATTACTAAATCGTTATCCATATTTACAATGAAATTAATTAAACTTTTTTTTGTCCGACAACAGCAGATAACATAGCATTATAATCAGCAAAAATTAATATTGACGGCTCCTCAAAAATGTTTACAAAACTGATACGGCAATGTAGGGCGCGAAGACCGTTGAGGATGCGAAGACCGCGCCCCTACTGTTCCCCACATTTCCTTGTGAGTTATGGGTATTTAAGAAAGTTGATATTTGCGGTGAAAACTGTCAGCAAATAGTGACAATTAGCAGAGAAAAAATCTGTATAAAATCCCAATAAGATGGGGTAAATAAGAAACAACAAAATTTCTATCGGATTTAGCTGCAATCTATATTTAGTGAGGAATCACAAATGCTCAAATCCTCGTGGAGAATGGGTTTTAGCTTGTGAAGCAAAAAAACACTAAAGTCTAGCTCAAAGAAATATTGAATTCCCGATTTTTCATGGGTATAAGTGGGAATTACATTTTATTTATTCTCTAAAACATGAGACAAGACAGAATTTTCTATTTGATTGGCATAAATTAATCAGTAGAAACCAGCAAGTGCAATTCACAGGTTTTATGTATAGTAACTTTCTCAATCTGACTGTTTCTCCCTTGACGATCGCTGTTATTGGCGGCGGTTTGAGTGGTTCCCTGGTAGTAGCAAATTTATTACAAAATGCAACTAGTCCTTTATCTGTCAAGTTGATTGAACGTCGTCAGGAAGTGGGTAGAGGTGTTGCTTACAGTACACAGGTGGATTGTCACTTGTTGAATGTACCAGCGGGGAACATGAGCGCTTACGCAGATCAACCAGATCATTTTCTGTATTGGTTGCATCGTCATGGCTACCCAGAGGTAACAGCCAAGACTTTTGTTCCACGTCAGGTTTATGGTAATTATATCCAAGCCACCTTAAAATCAGCGATCGCTAATGCAGCGCCTGGCGTCCACTTTGAACAAATTATAGACGAAGCGATCGCCATTGAAACCACCAACCACAGCACCGCAATTTATTTAAGCAGTGGTGAGTGCTTATATGTGCAAAAAGCAGTGTTAGCTTTAGGAAATCTACCCGCAACTTTGCCTAAACCGCTGAAAGCTGTGGCTCATCCCTACGTCAAAGATGCTTGGAGTCCAGAAGCGATCGCGCTTTTACACCCAGAAGATACTATCCTCCTAGTGGGCACTGGCTTGACGATGGTGGATGTAATGGTAGCTTTAAATCAAAAAGGGTTCCGAGGGAAAATCCATGCTGTCTCGCGTCACGGATTGATGCCTGTGCGTCACCAAAATACAGTCCCATACCCAGTTTTTCTCGATGTGGAAACTGCACCGAAAACAGCACGGGAATTGCTGCATTTAATACGCCAGCATGGGCGCTTGAGTCAAAATTGGCGGGCGGTAATTGACTCTCTTCGTCCCCTAACAGCACAACTTTGGTCAGCCCTCCCACTCTCCGAACAACGGCGATTTCTCCGCCACATTAAAGCTTACTGGGAAGTCCACCGCCATCGCATCGCCCCAGAAATTGCTGATGTACTGGATGCAGCAGTAGAATCTGGTCAGTTGCGCCACTATGGGGGACGCATTCAAAGTTGTCAGCCCACAGAAAACGAGTTAAATGTCACAATTCGGGAACGGGGAACAGGTGAAGATATAGTTTTGCGAGTTAATCGAGTGATCAACTGCACAGGCGCCAACGGCAATTATTGTGGAGCAAAACAACCATTAATCGCTAGCTTGGAAACTCAAGGGTTAATTCGTCCCCATGCACTGGGTATAGGAATCGATACTGCTGCTAATGGTGCCTTAATTGCTGCGGATGGCAAGATTTCTCAAATGTTATATACCATAGGAACGCCCCGCAAAGCAAATCTTTGGGAAACTACTGCTGTTCCAGAAATTCGGGTACAGGCGGCAAAATTGGCGCTAGAGTTACTCAAATCCAGTAATTCCCTTCCTGCGGTGGCTATTCAACCGAATTGGTTTAGCAATTCATTCACCGTGTTGCAGAAACCCGCTATGCTATTTCGTCAACTGTTTGATCCAGAATCGAGTACCTACACTTACCTCATTGCTGATCAGTCAACCAAAGCTGCTATTTTAGTTGATCCGGTGTTAGAGCAGGTGGAACGTGACCTGCGGATGTTGCGGGAATTGGGGTTGACTTTGAAATATTGCCTAGAAACCCACATTCACGCTGATCATGTGACTGGGGCTGATAAACTCAGACAACTGACAGATTGCTTGGCAATTGTACCAGAAAAAGCCGCCGCCGTCTGTGCAGACCGCTACATCAGGGATGGTAACATACTGCAATTGGGGAATTTAGAAATTCTGGCGATCGCTACTCCAGGACACAGCGATAGTCACATGGCGTATCTTGTCAACAGTACTCATCTATTAACTGGAGATGCATTATTTATTCGAGGCTGTGGTCGTACTGATTTCCAAAATGGCGATCCTGGCTCATTATATGATGCCGTCACCCAAAAGCTGTTCACCTTACCAGACGACACCTTAGTTTATCCCGGTCACGACTATCAAGGACGGACAGTATCGACTATTGGTGAAGAAAAAACCTGGAATCCTCGATTTGCAGGACGCGATCGCTCTGAGTTTATCGAGCTAATGAACAATCTTAACTTGCCGATGCCCAAAAAGATCCTCGAAGCCGTCCCCGCAAATCAACAATGTGGTAGAGGTTTATTTACTTTAGACTTCCAAATTTAAACGCAATATCAATAATTCCATCTCTTCTACAGACGCGGGAGGAAGTCCAATTTCAGGCCTTGCTGAATTGAAATATGAATTTATCTCGCGCAAAGGCGCAAAGACGCAAAGGCGCGAGAAAAAAATCATCCCATCATTCAGCAACGCCTTTTCATGAAATAATATGAATCACGAACTACGAGGGCGAAAGTTACGTAAGCGCAACGCATTCGTCACTACGAAAACTGAAGACAAAGCCATTGCTGCGCCGGCAATGATAGGGTTAAGTAACCAGCCGAAAAAGGGAAAGAGAATCCCTGCGGCGATGGGGATACCGACACCGCAGCTTGAATAGTTGGGATATCAGTTTTACGAGCATCATATTCCACCGTTGCTTGTTCCGCGCCAAAATTGACACTACATGCACTCACCCCAGCAACAGAAATAATCGCATTTTCCACATTTTTGGCACAGGAAGCGCAACTCATACCCCGTAGTTGCAATCTGGTACTTTCCATGATCAATACTCCCTGACTAATAACTATTCTCATCTTCAATGCTCTAGTGGACTAGAGAGTCAAGAGCGATCGCCAAAGTTCAAAGATGCGCTAAACTGAGAAAAATGGGGTAAATATAACAATTTCCAATTACCTGAGGTACACTCTGGCTACCCTCCACCCTCTAGTTCCTAGCCCCTAACCTCAACGAAATCTACCTCACTAAAGCAAGAAACGCTATCTCATACTTCATACTTCACACTTCATACTTCATACTTCACACTTCATACTTCACACTTCACCCTTCAGCGATCATGTCTCAAGAGCATAACGAATCACTCCAAATTCAACAGATAACTGGACTTAAACCAAAACATTTTGCTGATTTAATTAGAGCTGCACAATTGGTTTTTGACCCGAACGCAGGACTTTCAGGTAGAAATTTAATCATCGACTGGCGAGAGTTTGGTATTCCCCTTGACGTCGCAGAAAATTTAAAATCCCTTGGTAAACAGTATCAATACGCATCTCCCCACGTACCCATAGAAATCGTTTGGAGTCAATTAACTGTAGAAACTCGCATTTGGTTTATTGAACATAAAGACGAACT
This sequence comes from Fortiea contorta PCC 7126, assembly GCF_000332295.1. GTDB lineage: Bacteria > Cyanobacteriota > Cyanobacteriia > Cyanobacteriales > Nostocaceae > Fortiea > Fortiea contorta. Next base: position 4,964,463 of record NZ_KB235930.1, read on the forward strand.
TTGGCGTTTGGAAGAAGCATTCCCAGCCCTTGATGAAGATTAAGAGTAGGCAATGAGTAATAGCATAATATTTGTGGGGTGAGAAAAGATTACCTAGTTATACCAATTCTCCAAAACAAGGTTACAGATGAGATAATAAGACTATATTTTGCTGGCTTTATCTGTAGCCGACTTTTAGAAAATTGGTATTACACCATATTTCTGATAGTAAAATAATCAATAATTTCTGATAAATCAAGGCTGGCTTCTGGAGAGATAATATGTTGTTTCATTCCTGTATCTCTTTCGCTTGACGCAATTTAGAGCGCAATCTTTCAATTACAACTTCCCCTTGTATTCCTTCCCCTCTATCCAATTGTTCAATAGCTACTTCAACTTTTTGCCGTGTTTTTTCTATCCACTGTTGATAACCTTCCACTCTAATAACAGCTTTAATGCTTTACTAATTACTTCTTCAGGATTGCTATATTTACCTGTAGCGATTTGTGCTTCAATGATTTGCTCTAATTCAGGTTGAAGTTGGATATTCATGATTTTTACTTTTAACTTATGAAAAGCTTTAATCTTGTTATAGCAGCATTCAATTTTTATTAGAGGATGCTGGTCATTTTTAATCGCTTCTCATAGGGTATTATACCTAGTGGCGTGGCAAGGCTAAAATAGTGCAATAGTAGGGTGCGTTGTCGCGGAGCGCAACGCACCGCCTGCGGAGGTCGAGACGGTGCGTTACTTCGTTAACGCACCCTACAAAAATAAAAATCTATGCAACATTTTAGCCCGGTCACGCCACTACAAATACTGTTTCCCGTTCCCTGTTCCCTGTTCCCTTCTTTTGTAATTGTTGAGATAGTCTAAGTTCAGACCCACAGCATCCGGCGCGATCGCCTGTATCGATGTACATAGTTAAACTAATCAGAAACCCTTTAGATGAATTTAATTAGCGTTTCCCCGACTTTAGAAAAATCTAACATTACCAGTCCAGTTGCTGCCAAAACACACCTGCTGGTCAAGCAAATCGCCGTCCTTTTCTGGGAAATGCTGCTAGCGCTACCCCTGGGTTTAGCTTTGGTAGAGTTCCACTTTGGTGGTATAGCTTGGATATTTGGGGGTATGGCCGCTGGTACTGTTATTTTACAAATATGTCGAATTTTTTACCAATATTCTCCCAAACCAAACCGAACTGCAAGAAAGGTGGGGATGGGACTTGTGGGTTTAACTGTTGGTGCTTCCACTGCTAAAGCTCATCTAGCTAGTGTCGCTTCTGGTATCCCAGTTTTCGTCTTGCTCACACTTTTCCTGATCTTGTGCGGTGGTGTCATCGGCTATATTTACTCCCGTCTCAGTAAAACCAACCTATTAACGGCGATGTTGGCTACAGTTCCCGGCGGTGTGGGCGTCATGGCGGCGATCGCAGCTGATTATAATAAAAATGTCACTTTAGTAGCTTTGGTGCAATCGCTGCGGGTTACAACCGTAGTTGTGTTGATATCTTTCATTGCGCGGTCATCGGTAGGAAATTACTCCTATTCGCAACCACTCCCCACCATCAATAACTTGTTCACTTGCAATCCTTCCCAACTAGGATTATTGTTACTCGTATTGTCAGCCACAGCACTGGTAGTTTATTTTGCCATCAAATTCAAAATTCCCGCCGGTGATTTTTTTGGGGCGCTGCTAATTGGGATTACATTCAACCATTTGCTAGATTGGCTACCCTTTGTTGGTGATATCAGCTTTAGCCCACCGCCACTAGTAAATATAGTAGGACAAATGCTGCTAGGAATTACCATTGGCGAGTATTGGGGAGAAAAACCAGCTTTTCGCAAACGGACTATAGCTTATGCTTTCTTGTCTGTAGGGATGACTCTGATGACTGGAGCGATCGCTGCTTTCCTAGCCATGCAATTAACCAACTGGGACTGGTTAACTTGTATGTTAGTCACAGCACCAGGAGGCTCGGCAGAGATGATCCTCGTCTCCCTCACATTGAATCATAATGTAGAAATTGTCACAACTGGTCATTTAATCCGACTAATTGCGATTAATAGTTCTCTACCAATATGGGTATTTATCTTTCGCCGAATTGATAGTCAACTGCAGGCTGAAGTCTGATTTTTTTAGTTAGTTAATCAGGAGATATAAAATGGTTGCACAAACTCAAGAATTAGATGCTCTACACTGGGTAAAAACTCGTTCTTCTCTTGATCCTACCGAATCCACCTTCCTAATTTGGACAGGGAAAATTTATGCTTTTGTCCCTGGTGAAAAACGAAAACTGCTCTTTAAAATATTAGGAATGAGTGTTAGTAGATGTCTGTCTACAGAAGAGGGTAGCTGGGATTTTACATCTAGAGAATTAACTTATTATCTCGACCCAGAGACAGATGAAATTTTGCGAAAATGGGAAAACCCTTGGACAGGTGAAAAACTAACTGTCATTCACGTAGCAAATGATCCTGTTCAGGGACATTTCCGAGGAAAATTCCCAGTACAAGTTGAAGAAGAAAATACAACTTTTGTTTTTGATATATTTCCTACTTACCCCAATGTTTTAGCAGAAGATCCGCAGTTTGCCGAATACAGTCCATCTAAAATTTATCAAGCTGCGGAGTTATTTAAAATCAGTGTACCCACTGCAGATTTATGGGATTCGACATTAACATCAGTTTCTCAATTAAAGCTGAGTTGGGATCGAATTGGTCAATGGCTTCCTTGGATGAAAATGAGCGATCGCCCTGGTCATTTGATTTATAGTACCACAGGAAAAAAGGTTGCAGGCTTAACAGATTTACCCCCATTAATCCAACAGGAAATTAACACCCGCGTTCCTTTATATAAAAGCGCTCCCACATCATTTCAAGAAGGAGAAGATATGACTTCTTGGCTATATTTTCAAAAACACTTTGATGCTTATTTAGCAGGTGAGATTTTCCCCATTGTTACTGCACAGAAATGAGCAAGAATAGCTAAAACTTCCGCATATTCATACTCACCGGGTCAAAGCCTCTAGAAAATCGCGTGCTTTCGTCATAGAAAGCACCACTCAAATTAGCACCATACAACTTAGCGTAATTGAGTTTAGCTCCCCGCAGATTAGCTTCATTCAATTTCACACCACATAAATTAGCTCTGGTTAAGTTGGTTTGAGCGAGATTGGCTCGACTCAAATCAGATCCCCAGAGTTTAGCTTTAGCGAGGTTAGCTCCACTTAAGTTTGCTCCCCAAAGATTGATTCCTGGTAAGTAAGCGCCAATTAGCCTGACTCGGCTTAAATTGACTGCTGGAAAATGTTTTTCCCCTGCGGAATAGCGCCGCCTTAATTCATTAGCATCCATAGTTTATATTTAGGGAAGAGGGAACAGGGAACGGGGAACAGGGAACAGGGGAAAGAAGGAATATTAGAAAATAATGTTAGTAAATAAGTTTAATATTCCTTGAAGTTTTAGGCTATGTATCTAGCACAAAAGGGGCTGAAAAATCTTTGTTATTTAATATTAATTGTTCTCTTCACTCACCTCCACCCCATCCCGCCCTAGCCCCTATTCCCTAGCCCCTTTCTGATTACTTGCAATTATTTCAAAATCGAAAGCACTAATCAAGCGATCGCCAACATAGACTTCTATTCTATGCTTACCGACAGGATCACCGGGGGTAATAGTCCAAAAATTTTTAATTACACCGTCTGTAGTCGTCACCGTGCGTTTTGTCACTGCGTCCTGTCCATTAGGAGAAATAGAAAAGTTTTCGCCGCTATTTGTACCCCAAGTTTCCGGACGTTTAGGTAATCGCAGAATTTCGCGCCATGTCACTTCCCCTTTGTAGTCCTTGAGTTGAATTTGCCAGCCGTATCTACTCCCCTCTTTAAATGGTACTTTGGTAGTGGGAATAAAAGTTGCTTGACGCTGGGCATTAACTCTCTCCACCCCGAAATCCGCTTTGTTCACAGCTGGGGATATTACAGGCTTCTGTGCGAAGACAGAATCACTATTAATCGGTTCAAAAGCTATCAGCCCAGAAGAAGTTAGCACAACCGTAGCAGCCCAAAGTCTCATCAACATAATTTTTCCGCAAAATGTTTGCTAATTATTTCCATCTTCCTTCCTCCTCTCCGGGTTGAACTAGGAGATTGTGACTGTTTGCAAAAAGGAAAAAATGAGGGAGAGAATAATTAATACCAAAAATTGCCATAACGCCTTATACCCCTGCTACCAAATTCCAAAAGTAACCATCTGGAGCGGTGAAAGATAAACTTTGCTCACCAAATTCGTTAGTCAAGATGTTTGTGAGATTTTGGACTGGAGTTTGGCTAATGCGATCGCCAAATTTTGCTATTTCGCTGACACGGTAGGTGTATAATGAAATTCCCCAGCTACCCGGTTGTGCGGCACTAAACCGCGACTCTAAATTCATCGCCTCCGGAAACCTGACAATATAAAGTCTCCCACTACGCGCCGCACTGAAGTCAGTTTGAGAAGAACGCGGATCATCGAAAGCGGTAACAATAAACTTTTCACCAGGATGAAGATCAAAAATATCTCTACCCGCAGGCGAAGATTCATAACTAGTTTCCACATCGTCGCGCACCCGCAACAAACCTAAAACTTCCTCATAAAACTTCAGCGTTGCTTTGCTATCATCTTGAACAATCAACCCCATATGGGTGAACTGACTAGTTTTAAAAGTAGCATCATGGTTAACTTGTCCATAATTGGGCAGTGTATAACCAAACCTTTGAAATAAAACCTGTCTAGTTAAAGGTTGTAACAGCAGCATTTCTCGCACTCCCACCGCAGCATCTATAAAAGGACGGCTTTTGCGCTCCTTGTTGTAGATAATTTCCCAGTAAGGTTGAGAGTATCTAATATCCCCACCCGCTGCTTTGGCTTCTTCTGCATGATTTAAAATGGTTAAAACATCAGTAGTTAAGCTTGTCGCCCAGCGATTACCCCTAACTTTCATCGTCCCCGTTCCCAACCCCTCATTAGTGGGATTTTGCCACACCATTAACCGAATCAAACCATGGTCAGCATTTTGATGATAAAGGCGAATCGAGCGTAGAGACGAATTCACTTTATATAATTTATGGGCGACATCTGCAGATAATTCGCCTACTTGACCAATCCGGTAGCCGAATTGCTCCCAATATTGAATTGCGGAAATTGGCTCCGGAACACCAATACAGACTTCATATATCCCGGCTATTGTAGTTTGTTCTTGGGTCATATGGTAGATGGGAATCACAACTACCATTTCACCTTATACTGTTTTTTTGTAAAGCTCTGAATTTTTTCCAGTAAATGAGATACACAGGTAGGGGCACAACAATGTTGTGCCCTTCCGATTAACAGCAACACCTAAAATCACAAATATCTGGACTTTACGCCTAGGATTGCTGGTGTAGTTAACGCAAAACTGCGGCGCAATTGAAAATAGCTCAGTTGTTCTTTAACTGTTATCGGCAAATAAGCTTCTACTAAATTGGGGAGACGGAAAACAAGATAATCTAAAGCTACAGCTAATTGCAAACTAGCTAAATCGGGTGTAACTTCGGCAGAAAATTTTGGTAAATCCCGTTCTGAAAGCGCCTGCAATACTTGTTTAATAACTTGCTCTGTTCTGGCAATAAAAGGATGAAGCGTGGCGTTTTCTGGAGAATAACGTGCTAAACTGACGTGGCGAAAGGCAGTTTCTATGAGCATTTTTCCCAAAGCTAAACGCTGATAATCAAGCAAAGTTGCTGGTGTGGAATTAACAGTTAAATAATTGGCAATAATACTGCTTTCGTATAACACATCTCCATTGTCTAATTGTAAAACTGGTACTGTGGAAAATGGATTGATCGCCAACAAATTTGTCGGCATTGTCCACGGATCAACCCAAATCAATTCCATTTCTTTGATGTTATATTCCAGTGCACAAATTAAGATTAAACGGGCGAATGGGGAAGTATCATTTAAATACAGCTTCATGACTTCTGAATCAATTGTGGGCAAGGCTGAGGATGGGTAGCCATGATGCAAAAAATGGAAATCACTAGAGCTGTAACACTGATGGCATATAAAGGTAAATAAGAATCAGCATGACTAATTAACAACGCCATACAGAAACCGCCAAAAGCTTGAGTTAAAGCAAACGAAAAAGTCATCGCACTCCACGCAACACGATGTTGTTTAGCTCCAACTAGTTCTAGGGCGTACATTGAAACCAAAGTCACAATCCCTGGGGTAAACATCCCCACCAAGAATGCAGAGAAATGTAATACCCACAAAGTGGTGGTGAGCAAGGGTAACGCCACGCCCAAAGCTTTCAGTGCAAAACAGACTAATAAACAGCGTCGAAATCCCCAGCGATCGCCTAATATACCAGTTAACAACGGGCCAAGAGCTGCACCTATGCCAAATAATGACCAGGACACACCACCCACCGCTAGAGAAAACCCTAACTCCCGCACCAGAAAGTCCACCCAAAACAGTGTATGCGGTAAAAAACCCACGGCGTTACATGCATAGGCTATCAATAAATACCACATGCTCTGATTTTGCCAAAATTTGACTTCTTTTTCACCAATTGGCGAATAATTGACGTCACCAGATGCAGCCGATTCCACAGATATCTTTGCCCAAGTCTTCCATGTAACTAGACTTAAGAACGCACAAGTGACGCCCATTGTCAACCATGCAAAACTGATGTGTATGCTCACCATCACAGGAATCAACAAGCCAGCTAAAGCCGCACCCAGACCAATACCTGCAAAAATCACCCCTGCAACACGTCCCCGTTGGGTTGGGGATACGTGGGGTAAAATCATCGGTGCGGCTAAAACCATCAAAATGGCTCCACCAAAACCTGCTAAAAATCTCCAACTATAGAACCAGAAAAAGCTCATATTCGGGAACGAGCAAGCGAGGTAACTAAGAGAACATAACACCATCCCCCATCGCACTAAAATCGTGTTACTGACGCTTTTGATGACACGCTGAATAAATATCGGCCCGAGTAAATAACCAATTAAGGTAGCAACACCTAATTGGGCTGCATCTTCCTTGGAAAACCAGTGAGCTTGAATCAGTGCAGGCATCAATGTAATATAGGCAAAACGCCCGATTCCATTGCCGATAAAGGTAGCAGCTAACCCAGCCAGCCAAAAACTGGATTTATTTCCCCTCATAAACTTTCTCCATTCGCTGATGCTCACTCGGCGCAGATTTGGCGTTGATTTGATTGACTAAAGATTGCACAATTCGATCTGCATCAAGTAATGCAGTCGAATTAACAAAAGGTCTGGGCAAAATAAAGGTGTAAAACTTGGCTCCCTCGGTTGGTGTTCCTAATACCCAAAAATTTTGGTATACGTTATTGTCTCTGCTAATTAAATTAAAATCTGATGAAATATCTAAGCCATTGGGATGAAATTTTTTATTAAAAAATGGGCGAGCAAAACCATCGTTTATCAGTTGTCGCAGCAAGAGATTTGAGCTTTGTTGAGGGCTAGGCATAGCAATGCGTGAACGAATCAAAACATCAGATTTAATAGTTTCAAATTGTCCATTAATGACAAATAAATTACTGGTTTCATCAAATTTCCACTCAGGGTTTATTCCCAAATCTATTTTTAAAATTCCAGCTTTTTTTAATGCCAAAATCTCCTCAATTCTAATTTTTGGAGGGCCTACAGCCAAGCGATTCATTACAGGAATAAATGAATAAAAAAGCCAGCGATGACTACTTTCCGTCAATCCAGCAAAATCAATAGCATAGCGGATATTATCTCTGACATCTCTCAAAACATCACAAGCAGCTTTGAGAGGATTGGAAACGTTACCTTCATTAGCATTTCTGACATCTGCAACTAAATAATCATCGAGCCATGCATTAAATTTATTTTGCGATTCTAGGGCGTGAGGTGGTATGGGATTTACCAAATTTTCCCAATTAAAGTGATGTTGTAATGGAATATAATCAACAACTAAAGATTTGCGCTCATTATCTTTAACAGTTAAATATGCATTAGCAAATATATTTGCTGCAATGTGACCATGATGTTTTTTGATATAAGTTTTGCTATAGACAAACTCCATATCATTTAATAACAATGGCAGTAAATTAACTGCAAAATTTATTTTTTGATATTTCTCTTTTAAGTCACTAATCGCTTTACGGGTGAGAAAATTAGCTTTATATTGTTCCCGGGCTTCTTTTTCATTTTTGGCTCTTGCTGATAATGGTAATCCTGAACGAGAAAAGGCGATTATTTTTGGCTCTTTTTGTGATGCTTGATAGCAAAGAACCTGCTCTTGATTGCGGAAGAATTTCCCTCCTCGACCTATCGTCAGCATAGATAAGACGTCGCATGTTGATAATCCCAAACCTTCCAGGGCTATTGTTTCATGGGATTGAATACCTGATGTGGATATGTGGAGAGGATAAGCAGAAAATAAACGGCGGTTTGCTTCATTCTCTTGCAAAATTTCTTGTTCATGTCCCGTTGTTAAAAAAACATAATCTTGGTGGTATTTATCACCATTTTCTGTCTGAATGTACCATGTTGTGAGGGAGCAAGAAGCAGAAACTACACGCTGTGCAACTGGTTTAATATTTACTATTTCCGGTGCAAGCTCGCATAAATAGCGAAAGCCCCATTGTAAATATTCACATAATAATTTTCTGGGATAATAAGCATTAGGATCTTGTGATGAGGAGGTGTAGTCACAAAGCCATTCATAAAAAGAAGGGCCATCTAAAATGAATCCAGAACCTTGCACTGTATGGTCTGAAAAAATAGTTATTTGGCTGGCGATCGTATTTACTAATAAATGCTCTGCTTGGTCAATATAATGACAACCTGCTCCCAAAGGATTAGGGTCAAAAATATTAATATTCAAGTTGACATCTGGTGAAAATTGTTTGGCTCTAGCAAAAGCAATAATCCGCTCTAGAACACTTAAACCCCTAGGACCTGCACCAACAATTGCAATATCAATAGCAATTGGCCCTATCCATTTACTAAAATCAATTACAAAATTTGTTTGCTGATTGATAAATTCTTCCATGATTGTATTTTGTCAATAAACAACACTGCTAAACTTCATTAAAAACCGATCAAAATATCGCCCTTAATCTCAGATTTGCAGGATTTTTTAAGCACTATGAATCTTATAGTTGCCAAAAATTTGGAGTTAGGCTAGGGAAAGCACACCTAAAATTAAAAAAAAATCAAAATAATCAGTTAAGTATTTTCCACATATAAGAGTTACAACTCTTAAATTATGTATAGTTATTTTTCGCTCTTAAACGGGCATAATTGATTTACACAAGTTCTTTGTCAGAGATAAAATGTCAAATTTGACGATTGAGCAACTTAAACAAAGTGATGTGCCTGTGATTGTCGCCGATCACAAAGGAATTGTGGTGGATATCAACACTCATTTTGTCGATGTTTTTGGGTGGACTGGTGAAGAAATCATCGGTCAACCGTTGACGGTAATTCTCCCGCCGTTCTTTTATGACTCCCACAATTTGGGATTTTCTCGCTTTTCTGCTACTGGACAAGCTACAGTTCTCAATCACCCATTAAATCTGAAGGCGGTAACAAAAGATCATCAAGAAATTGAAACTGAACACTTTATTATTGCTGAAAAACACGAAGGAATTTGGTTTTTTGCAGCTACATTACGCCCTTTGGAAACGACTTAGGTCGCTAAGGATTGAATATCTCAGATGAGTGACTTGGATTCCCAACTTAAACAACTTCGCTCAACTCTGAGCAAAATGGAAATTGCACTGAGTACGGTTGAGGAATGTATTGTTTGGACAGATGGTCGGGGTAGAATTAAGTGGTGTAATGCTGCTCTTGAACGTTTTTTCGGACAGACTCGTTTATTACTTTTAGGAAAATCATTACCAGAAAAACTGCCTTTATTATTGAATGGACAAGTCGTTGCGGATGAGTTTCATCCTGTGATGATCGCATTGAAAAGCTGCAAAAATGGTAAACAATGTTATGAATATTCTCAATCCAATCAATATCTAACTTTAGAAATCGCTTGGTCGTTTGTAGAAATTACTAACAACTTCGCACAATCAGATGACTCTGTAAGTTCAGTGTTAGTGTTGCGAGATGTCACTCGCCAAAGAGAAGCAGAACGTAGGCTTCAAGAAGTGAATGAAGCTTTAGAACAACAGGTAGCTAAACGTACCCAAGAGTTGCAGGAAGCTAATGCTTGTTTACAAACGGAAACTGTACAACTACAAAAGTTACTCAATGAACTTCAACAGACCCAAGCTCAATTAATTCAAGCGGAAAAAATGTCAGGACTGGGACAATTAGTTGCAGGAATTGCTCATGAAATTAATAATCCAGTTAACTTTGTTTATGGTAATTTGACTTATTTGAAAGAATATGGGTTAGATTTATTGCATTTATTACAACTGTATCAAAAGCATTTTCCTCACCCTGGAAAAGAAATTGAGAAGGTTGCGAAAAAAATTGACTTAGATTTTTTACAAACAGATTTTCCCCAACTCCTGAGTTCGATGGAAATGGGGACTGAGAGAATTACCCAGATTGTGACATCACTGCGGAATTTTTCACGGTTAGATGAATCAGAAATCAAAGCAGTTGATATTCATGAAGGTATTAATAGCACTCTACTTATTTTGCAACATCGACTCAAAGCTACATCAGAATATTCAGAAATCAAGGTAATTAGAGATTATGGTAATTTGCCATTGGTTGAGTGCTTTGCTGGACAATTAAACCAAGTATTCATGAATATTTTGGCAAATGCAATTGATGCGATTTTAGAGTCTAAAATTAAACAAATCTCTGAGGAAATTAACGATCGCTCCAGCAACATCACGATTCGGACATCTGCAATTGACTCACGATGGGTGGAAGTTGTGATTGCAGACAATGGGACTGGAATTTCCTCAAAAACTCTACCACATATTTTTAATCCATTCTTTACCACAAAACCTGTCGGTAAGGGAACAGGAATGGGAATGGCTATTAGTTACAAAATTATTACCGAAAATCACGGCGGTAAGCTCACCTGTTTTTCAACGCCAGGAATGGGGACGGAATTTATTATTCAAGTTCCTGTCAGGATTTCTTTAAAAAAGAAGAATATTTAACACCATGTTACAAAATGCGGTTTGTTAGGGACATACCCGCAGGGGCGGGGAAAACCCGCCCTACAGCGAGCGATCGCACACCTATTTCGGGACTTCGGTTTTCTCAATCACCTCTTCTGGTGCTTGAATTAGAGTCCGCTTAGAAAATCCCCAGGCTAAGACTAAGCCAATAGCTGTAATCATTGCCCATTCTGGGGGGACAAAATTATCGTTTACTACTTTTAACAACAAGCGCAAACCCACTAAAGCTACAGTGACATAGCCTGCATCTTCTAGATTTTCAAATTCATCTAACCAACGGATAAACAATCCCGTCATGTAGCGCAAGGTAACAATCCCGATGGTTGTACCCGTGAGTACTAACCAAGTTTCTTGGGAAACAGCGATCGCTGTGGTGACACTATCTAAAGAAAAGGCTAAATCTGTTAGAGCAATCACGGGTATAACTTGCCACAAAGAGCTAAAACGAGGGCCGTGACGCTGATTTTCTTCGTCTTCATTGACTGTGAAGTGTTGAAACACCAGCCATAGTAGATAAGCAGCACCGAGTAACTCAAATTGCCAAAAATTTTGTACCCAGGTAGCTGTTAATAGGAGCGTGATTCTGAGCACATAGGCAACAACTAAACCCAAGTTTAGCGCTTGTTGCTCAAGTTTTTTGTCTTCCAATCCTTGGGCGATCGCAGCGAGGGCGATCGCATTGTCAGCAGATAGCACCGCCTCTAACAACACCAGAATAAGCAGGACTATAGGCGCTTCAACGCTGAAGTGGAAGTGAAGATAATCAAAAATTTGGTCTAGCATTCCGGGTATCTCAAACAGAAAAAATTAAAAATTAACTCGAAGGGTTAATTTAATCATGAAAAGTGCAATAAATTGCTACTTTTATTCAGCTTAACGTGGTTAAGAGTCATGATGAAGACTATCATGTCTATGCAGTGGCAAGATTACATGGGATGTTGAGTGTATGACGATACACCAAAAGTCTTAAGATTTTCTATATTTTGGGATAGTGGAGCGATATTTTTTTCAACGCAGAGGTACGCTGAGGTTAGCACATACCGCCAAAGGCGGAACCCGCAGGGTAGGGACGCAGCGTTTTAATCCGACACCGTTCTCGCAATCTTCGATTCCCCTGGCTCCAGATGATAATAACCCTGTAATCCATGTGGATGCATAGCCGGGATTACCTATCGGTTCTAGCCCTAGATTTTTGCCTAATTGTTGCAATTCTTCACTCTTACTTGCTTGCTAGCTCTTCACGTGTAAACATATAAATGCCTGAATAGGGTGATTCGGTGGTTGCAACCGTCCAAATTGATAACCACTGAATATAATTAATAATATGCTAGCAAACTATTAAGCAAGATTTGTTTCAAACTTGTTACATTATGGCACGCAAAGGTGGGAATCCAGACATCAAAGACCACGGTTTCACTACCGACCGAGAGCAGCCATTATCTGAACAACTTAATATCAGAATTACCAAAGAAGCGAGCGATCGCCTCAAGCAACTAGGTGACGAGAAAGCTGAGTTTTGCAGAGATGCAATTAATAAAGCGCTAGATGAACGCGATCGCCAGAATCAGTAAATTATCGACTCAGTTGGTCAAAAAACCAACACGAATTTTGCCGTTTTGAATTGCGCTGACTGTAGTTGTTCCCATCAAGGCGATGATGGAAGGGACAAAGGGTAGCCAAACGCCGCAGATGAGGACGCCAAAACAGGATACATACACAACACTACAGCTAATACCAACTGCTAAAGATAACCGGGAAAGGGAGGATAACCGCCAAGCAATAATTCCCCCTACTAAAGACCAACCACTAATCCAGAGTAAGTCTATCCATGGTGAGGAAACTCGCAGCAGTGGGCGTCCATCCAAGACATGACTGAGGATTTGACTGACCATGTGTGCTTGTAATAATACTCCAGGCATCTGCTCGTTGAAAAGATTGCCGTAGGGAGTTGACCAGTAGTCTGGAGAATCTCCTTTTGCTGTCACACCGATCAAAATAATTTTGTTGTTGATCGCCCTGGAATTGAGGGGATTGTTGAGAAACTGGGTTAGTGTCACCTGTTCGGCAATTTTTTTGTTCGCACGGTAATTGAGTAAAATTTGTCCACCGCTAGCATCGATACCTTGATAGCCGCTAGCATGGGATGAGAGGCGAGGCAGCACAGTATGACCGAGTTGTAAATTCCCTTGGGGGGTGAATTTTGGTTGAATTCTCTTGGGAAGTAGATAGCGGAATACTAATTGCATACTCAGTGCATAGGGCGCGGAACACAAGGACGCTGGCTCTTGGTTCATATACATGAGATGACGACGGACCACCCCGTCGCTATCGTGAATAAAGTCGCTGTATCCTATTCGTTCTTGGGGGATTTCTGGCGGTGGTGCGATACCTTTGATATTTTCGAGTGTATCGCTGCCTTTGCAGACACCAACTAAGTTTTGAGTTTGTTGGAGATGGGGAACTAAGTTTGGCTGCTCGGCGGGAAAATCACGGTAGATATCTAAGCCGATGACGCTGGGTTGATATTGTTTGAGTTTGGTGAGTAATTTCTGCAAAGATGTATCTGAGATGGATGTACCTTTGAGAATTTCGCCTTGTTGGCGCTGAAATGCTAGGTCTGTATCGTCGATTGTGATGATCAGCATCCGCTGATCTGGGGATTCGAGGGGACGCGATCGCATCATCAAATCTAAGGCTGTTAGCTCTGTACTTTGCAGTAGTCCTAAAAACCTGACTCCACAAACTACAGCAGCGATCGCTAAACCGGAAAATACGGTTAATGGAAATTTTTGCTTGACATTTGCAAATAAATGTGTATTTCGGACACGGATGAAATCTTCCCAAGTGGGGGGGATTTGGGCAGGATTTTGACAAATTACCGGTAGCCAAGTTGCACAGGGAAATTTATCTTCTAGTCCTTGTAGGCGTTCTCGTCCTTGGCGCACTGCTTGGTATAAGGATTCACCGTTAGCAAAGGCGTCCAGAAAATATTTTAAGAACTCGTGCGCCACTTGGTCGGGTACAGGTTCGCGCATGACGATAATTTGCGGAATTTGCAAATCAGCTAATTCTCGCGCTAGTCCCAATCCATCACAGGAGTTGAAAATTGCTAGTTGTAATCCTCTTTCGATGGCTTTTTTCAGAGCATATTTTAACTCGTTGATGCTGAGGCTATCGGTTTGATTCAGATAAATCCGCCCGCTAGCGTCGTTGTCCTGACTCGAACTATGTCCAGCGAAGAAGAGGATATCCCAATTTTGCTGCCAAAGATGATCGGTTAATTGTTGTAGTTGTGGCTCCACCAAAAAGCTGACATTGGCATTTGTGCAGTTTTGCAACAGCAGTTGGTCGGCTTTGGTGTCAATTCCTTGACTATTGCCCACAATAGCGAGAATATTCACCACATGGTTGGGTGTGGGTGGTTTGTGAATGCGATCGTAAGTTGGTGATGATAAACCAATTTCCGCTTTGGGGTAGCGTTCGAGTAAGTCCCATAAATGCCAAGGAAGGCGCTGCAATTGGCTATCGTCCGCTTGTAAAATCACCCGCACTTCGTCTGTGGGTAGTAATCTTTCTAACCATTTTTCCCTGACGGGGCGAAACTCTTCGGCTTGTAACCAATTATTGAAACGTGCCCGCAAGATATGGGCGGTGTGGTAACAATTTTGTGTAGTTGACACATTTGTGATCTGTACCTGATCAGCATCCAAACGATAAGTTTGTCCTAAACGTCGATAACTAGACTGCCAATGGTTGTAATAAAGAGGCATTTCGGGACATGGAGGCAGTTTACCACTAATTTCTGTTGTGGGGCGATCGCGTTCTTCGCCAATCTGCAAACTGACAGCAAACCCCTTCTCAAAGTCACCATCGACGAACTTTAGAACTACTAATTTACCCATGATTGTACCTGCGCTCCCATGTCCCATCATCGAAGCTGGATCATAATTTGTAATTTAAACATCATTAGGGCTGATGCCAGCTAGAACGCACCTTTAAATCACAAACCTTTCTATAATACTTGTATCGTTAAGTGCTACTTTTACGCTAAAGTACTCTTTCGCATCGCCGCGAAACTGCAACTGGATATAATTGTCAGCACTTCTGGCTTGAGCTTCCAAAAATGTTGACCCTGACTCATCTAAAACTGTTAATTGCACTCCTGGTGGTAGATAAACTTGGCTCCCTAGGGGGTGCAGTTGCAGGCGAATACTGGTTTTTTGGTGAGTGTGAGGGCTGATTTCCACAATCAGGATCACTGGTTGATTAGCGATTTGGATCCCTAAATCAATCAGTTTTGCCCGTTTGGTCAGTGCTTCTGAGTGTTGGGGTGCTTGTTGAAAAATTTCCGGAGAACGGAACGCATAAGCTGGTGGGACTCCCAAGGATTGCCATAACCCTTCCACAGTTTGCCAACCAGACTCAAAAATGCCAATAAACCACTGAGTTAAATTCACTGGCGATTGCTGTAGTTGCCATAGATGATCAATAAATGCCTCTGGTGGTAAAAATTTACTGAGAGGCAATTGCTCTGTGTTCACACTCGCCACAAAACCGAGAATTTTTGCCTGTTGCAGAGATTCATCGATTTGTACTGCTACATAACCCACCCGTTCCGTCCAGGTTTCCGGGGGGACAGCACATATCGAGTCATTCACAGCTACAGGGCGACACTCCAAACGACCAATTGCTGGTATTTCTAAATCAGCAACATCAGCACAAAGCCGTATCACTGCATTCCAACTGTCACTCGCTTGGAGGTTAGTAGTAATATCCATCATGTGTAGATAGTCGTTGACTACCCACACTGCTAGGGTATTGAGCCGGACTTGCTCTGCTTTTTTAGGCGTGGTCTGTTGGTTGGCAAACTGTTGAGCTATTCTGCGTGCTGCTTGGGTGATTGGCAAGGGTACAGCGGAATCTTCTGACTTATAGGTGGTGTTACTCATAGTTCAATCCCCAGTGATCAATGCTGCTGTGTACTTATCACCCACATTCTCTAAATTTATGCCATATTTTGGGGGAATGGGGAATGGGGCATTTGTACTGAGCCTAGGGACTGTTTTCAAACTAAAAAAGTAGGTTGGGTTAAACGGAGCGCAACCCAACATTAATCCGGGTGTTGAGTCTCATGCTTCTCTGCGAGACGCTGACGCGAACGACCCAGCCTATAAAACCTATCACATTATTTAAGGCTTGCCACACCACTACGTGTTTTTCTCCAAATCAAATATGATCCCTATATTGTCACGAAGAATGTGAATTGTGAACAATGTTTGTGATGAGATTTATTTTGTGCACTTAACTAATTAAATTAAATGATAAAGTTTTGTTGGCAAAGACACGTAATAAACTTAGGAAATTTTTTAGAATAACAATGGGAGTTAAATAACATCGCCCTTTATTCTCAGCGTTGTTAAATTTTTGTGAAAGCGATTGTCACTAAATTGCTCTTAATAAATTGAACTATATTAAAACATTTAAATATACCCGCAGCTTTCACCAGTGACTAATGACTAATACCTAACGACAAGACCGAGCCGTTGACTTTATTTGCACCGACCTACTAATTCCCCGATAAGATTAATGAAAAACGACACCCCGCAAGCATTAGATTCAGATCAAGAAATTGCTCGTGTGATTGATGAGGTAATGTCTTCATCGCTAAGTGATGAACAGTACCGCAAAAAGATGCAGCGCCGTAAAGAAGTTCAAGACAAGCGGATAGCAGAAGCATCTCCAGAAAAAGGATTAATAATTGTCAACACTGGTAACGGTAAAGGTAAAACCACTGCAGCATTGGGAATGGTATTAAGATCCCTTGGTCATGGATATAAGGTGGCAATTGTCCAGTTTATCAAAGGTGCTTGGGAACCATCAGAAAAAAGGGTTTTCAGCAATTGGCATGACCAGCTAGAATTTCATGCAATGGGCGAAGGCTTTACTTGGGAAACCCAAGACCGCGATCGCGATCTGGAAAAGGCTAGCGCTGCCTGGGAAAAGTCATTAGAATATATCTGCAACCCAGATTTTAAACTGGTGCTTTTGGACGAAATCAATATTGCACTGAAAATGGGTTATCTGCAAGTAGAACAGGTCTTAGCAGGTCTAGCGCAAAAGCCAGCAGACAAGCACGTAATTCTCACCGGACGAGGCGCCCCAGCAGCACTCATCGAGCGAGCTGATTTGGTAACGGAAATGACTCTGGTGAAACATCCTTTTAAAGACCAAGGTGTGAAAGCGCAACCAGGAATTGAGTATTAAATTGACTTTAAAATCAGCATCGCTGCTAAATGCGCCGCCAGTTGCTACGGCAGAGGACAGAATTCAAACTCGCTGATTGCTTATAATTGATTACACATTTGTAAAATTCGGCGATCGTTAGCACTGATAGATTTAAGCTGATGATAATCTTGCAGTGCCACCGAGTAAGCGTAGGTACTTAATTCATCCTCACTAATTCTCGGTAATGTACTACCTGTAGCGACTTGAGTCGGCCCACCTGCGTCTGGTAAACCGCGAACAGTCATCGCCAATTCTCCTGACTTGTCGAGTGTACCTTGAAAACAACTGAACTCAGAACTGGGCATATATAAAGCACCTTTAACAGTTCCTTGTTGTTTCTCAAATATGATGTATCCTTGCCCAATCTGGTTTGGTTGTGAGGATTGACCGTAAAGATAAACCCCATTTTGCCTGGGATAATTGGCTTTAGGTGCGTTTGCTGTTTCTTTTGCAGATTTATGATTGGCAGATGCAGGTAATGTTTTTATTTCTTGACTGAGAACTGCTTGATTTGACCCGCTGATCATTCCTAGGGTGAGAAGTAAGCCAACAACGGGAATTTTCAGCTGATGGAGCGAATTTGACTGACGAATGTTGTTAAGCACCTGACACCTCCTGTTAAAAAACTAACTATTCTCACAGCACCTTACTTACAACTTAACTGGATCTTTATAAATCATGGATCTCTCAAAGGTTTGATTTATATTGTCCTGGGTATAAAACGCGAAAAAGATGAATTTTTTATTTAATTTGCCGCGATAACCTGAAGATTACCTGTTTTTATGTTTTTTTTGCTTCACCCAGTAGATTCACCCGATAGGATGATGTATGTTCTTTCTTTAAACAATCTTCATATTTTTGCTGCGAAGCTCCGTGTTTTTGCTACATAGGGAGCTACAGCAGTAAATTTCTCGATTCCGGAAATTGGGCGTTGCTGATTGAGAGTATGAATTTATGTCAATTTGCCAAAAGGGGACAACAGATAAATTGGTAGGGGCGTAGGCTCCGCCTTAGAGCAGGGTACGGCCGTACTCCGAAACGGAGAAGCAAGCTACGCCCTTACAGGTTATTGATGTGTTGCCAAAATTTAGAGAATTGGCATTATCTCACGCAGAGTCGCAGAGTCGCAGAGAGTGAGATGAAATTTTTGACTTTCATACGTTGATTCAGCAACGCCGGAAATTGAAACGAGGCAAAAGGCTTAAGGCAAAGGGTAATAAAATTGTAGAGACGAAGCAAAAGCAACGTCTCTACATTCATGAGCGGATATGTTAATTTTTGATTGGCGTCGTCGTCTTGGTTAAGGTGTTCTGGCGCGAAGCGCTGGTGAGACAAAGAGATTTTGTAATCCTGTTTGGCGTTCAGCGACAGACTCGGAGCTATGCTCCCAAAGGCTTTCGTAGTAGAAGAAAACAGCACCCAAACCGCGCTCTTGAGCAGCTCGCACCTGAGCTTTAATCTGTTGTATGGAAACTGGGTTATTTCGCAAACCAGCCATAATCCCAACTCCCGCAGGAATCGTTTGCTGAACTTCTTGCATTTCTGGGAGGGAAATTTTTTCGATAAAACTTTGCAACTTCGGACGATACACTTGCACAATTAGCTCATCGACAATGTTCAGCCGCACCCAATAAAGCCAGTCTTGGAGTTGAAATTTATAGGCAAAGTTGTAATAGTTGGGAGAGACTGAGAAAATCGCTTTGGGTTTTCTCGTTTTGACAGCTTGGTTAAGCTGTACCATGAATGCGGTGATTTTATCGGCTCGCCAGCCTACCCAAGCTGGATCTTGCGGGTTAGTGGGGACGGGATTTTTTGTTTCTTGAGTATACAACGCTGTTGTATATTTATCGTAGCCAAATTCATGAGGCAAACTCATGTGGTCGTCGAACTGAATGCCATCAACATCATATTGGGTGGTAGCTTCGACAACGAGACTGGTAATAAATTGCTGCACTTGTGGATGGAAGGGATTGAGCCACATGACTTCACCTGCAGCACTGATGGAAGTTTGGCTACCATCTCGTTTTTGCGTGAACCATTCGGGACGATTCAAGGCTAATTCTGAGGTTGGGGGAGCCATAAAACCAAATTCAAACCAAGGAATCACGAGTAATCCTTGACGATGAGCTTGGGTAGTCAGGTCTGCAAGGATATCATGTCCGTCTTTACCTCGCAAGACAAAGGGTTGAATTCCTGTACGTTGAGCAACAGCGCTAGGATACATCACATACCCAGAGTTCCAGATTACAGGATAGATAGTGTTGAAGTTCAAACGCTGCAGCCTGCTCACAGACTCAAGGACTTTGCTGCGTTCCTTGAGGATATCCATGTCATTGTTGGTCATCCAAACTCCCCGAATTTCTTGACGGGGTAGCTGGGCTATGACCGGATGAAAGCTACTGACCCAAAATGTTGTTAATAATGATATCAGAAATAGTACTGGCAAAAGCAACCGCAGCGATCGCTTATTTTTCTGGTCGAATCTACAAATCATATACCCCCTAACTATCTATATCGACTAAATGCGTGATTAATTAGTATTTTTTTATGCAATACGCCGCGTCAAAATAGTTGCTTCAAAAATATTGAAGCAGACAATTCACTGTAAGATGATTGACGCAGTTACTAAGTCGGTAGTGCCCGCCACGGCTGTTACGTAAAGTCCGAAGGCACAGCGGGAGCATGTTCAGAGGTTTCGCCGCAACTGAAAATCGACGCTAACCGCTATGACGGCTTAACGTTGACTACAAAATTGATCAAGATACTAATTACATAAGTCTGAATCTTTTGCTCTCTCTAAGAGGACAGCTAATTTTTGTTAACCAGTACAGTAGAACCCTGGACATTATTAACTATTACCAGTTTGTGAGTAAAATCACAAGGGATCTGCAGTTTTTTTGCAGTAGTTCTGGTGTACTGTCGCCACTAACGCTTGACAACTAAATTGTGAGGATTAATGAAGAAAAATGGAGTAGCTCGCAATATGATTTAGATGTTAGCCGAAAGCTTAACTGGGATTGAGGCAAGATTACAGATGAATTGGGTTTTGATAAATACCTGCTTACAGTTTGCTATTTGGGGATTTTTCTCACTTCTGCTCACCGAAATACTCAGAGACAGCTACCATGCTTTGTGTCACCAAGTCAATTGGCTATCTAAATGGCACAACAAGCACCACATGGTGTATCGTCGGGATTTATCGATAGTTTCTCTAAAAACTTACAAAGATTCCCAGCTCTACCACGATATTGTGGAGTCTGGTCTATTGGTAGTGATATTGACAATAATTGCCTTAATTGTCCAGCAAATGGGATTATGGCTGGGAGTGGTCTACGCCTGCTCTTTTTTATATGGCGCGTCCCTGAGATATTTCCAGGGGTCAATTGATACAGACTATAACCATCTTCCCGGCCCTTTAGAAACGATTCCCTCTGTTTGGTGGGTAAATCGGTCTTATCATTGGCGACATCATTTTGATGATGTGAATGCTTATTACAGTGGTGTTGTTCCCTTGGTGGATAAGGTGTTGGGCACAGGGCTATCACTTAAAGGTAAAGTTGTAGCTATAACTGGTGCATCAGGTACCTTGGGAGCAGCTTTAGCAGCCGAAATTTTAAAACAGAATGCCAAAGTGGTATCATTGACAACTAATCCAGAAAAATTAGTGCCGCAACCAGGGATGACGGTAGTTGCTTGGCAGTTAGGAAAGGAAGCTGAACTCAAGAATAGTTTAGAAAAAGTTGATATTTTGATTATTAATCATGGAATCAATGTTTATGGTGAGCGAACACCACAGGCGATCGCATCTTCCTATGAGGTGAATGTCTTTTCCGCCTTGCAGTTAATGGATATATTTATCACTACTGTCACAGGGCCACAAGACAAAGCCACTAAGGAAATTTGGGTGAATACCTCTGAAGCTGAGGTGTCCCCAGCACTCAGCCCACTGTATGAACTCAGCAAACGCGCCCTAGGAAATCTTGTCACCCTCAAGCAGTTGGACGGGGATTGCGTAATTCGCAAACTCATCCTTGGCCCTTTTAAAAGCCAACTTAATCCCTATGGAGTCATGTCAGCACCCCAGGTGGCGCGTGCCATCCTATTTTTAGCACGGCGAGACTTCCGCAATATCATTGTTACCATTAATCCTCTCACCTATGTGCTGTTTCCTTTAAAAGAAACCACCACATGGCTGTACTATCGAGTTTTTAGCAAAGCAGCTAATAGCAAAAAACGGGTGAGGGATTAGGGGTGAGGGGACTGGGTTCCTCCCCAGATAAGAAAATCTCTCTACCCTAGCCCGTAGTCTCCACCCTAGCCCCTCATTAGCAGTAAGCTGTTTTAGGTGTTGTTCACAAACTACTATGGCAACGATTAACGATAACTACCTGAAACTGAAAGCAGGTTATTTATTTCCAGAAATTGCTCGGCGAGTAAATACTTTTGCGGCAGATAATCCTGATGCTAGTATAATTCGCTTGGGCATTGGCGATGTCACCGAACCATTACCGGCAGCTTGTCGCCAAGCGATGATCCAAGCTGTTGAGGAAATGGGCGATCGCACTACCTTCAAAGGCTACGGCCCAGAACAAGGTTATACTTGGTTACGGGAAAAAATCGCCGCCCAAGATTTTCAAGCACGGGGTGCAGATATAGACGCTTCCGAAATCTTTATTTCTGATGGTTCTAAATGTGATACAGGCAATATTCTAGAAATATTCGGTCATAACAACACAATCGCCGTCACAGATCCGGTTTATCCCGTATACGTTGATACTAACGTTATGGCGGGAAATACAGGAGCAGTTAATGACCAAGGTGAATATGCAGGCTTAGTTTATTTGCCAATCTCCGCTGAAAACAACTTTACCGCAGAGATTCCCTCCCAAAAAGTCGATTTAATTTATCTTTGCTTCCCCAACAATCCCACAGGTGCAGTAGCGACTAAAGCTCATCTGCAAGCATGGGTAGATTATGCAAAAGCGAATAACTCAATTATCTTTTTTGATGCCGCTTACGAAGCCTACATCACTGATCCCAATATACCCCATTCTATCTACGAAATTCCCGGAGCCAGAGAAGTTGCTATCGAGTTTCGTTCTTTCTCCAAAAATGCAGGTTTCACAGGAACTCGGTGTGCATTAACAGTCATCCCCAAAACCCTCACAGCCAAAGCTGCTGATGGCGCTGATGTGGAACTGTGGAAGCTGTGGAATCGGCGCCAATCCACTAAATTTAATGGTGTATCCTACATTGTACAAAAAGGTGCTGAGGCAGTTTATTCAGCAGATGGACAATCGCAAATTCAAACTTTGGTAAACTTTTATCTAGAAAACGCCAAAATTATTCGCCAGCAACTCACAACCGCCGGCTTGCAAGTTTACGGTGGTGTTAATGCACCTTATGTCTGGGTGAAAACACCTAACGGCATTTCTAGTTGGGAATTCTTCGACAAATTGCTCCAAACCGTCAACGTCGTCGGGACTCCTGGTTCTGGGTTCGGTGCTGCTGGTGAAGGATACTTCCGGATTTCGGCTTTCAATAGCCGAGAGAATGTAGAAACAGCAATGGAAAGGATTACCACTCGTCTGTCTTTGTAGTAGTTTATGACTAGAAGCTCCCCGACTTTTCCCGGAAGTCGGGGAGCTGAGTGACGAAATATTAATACCTTAGAAATTTTCTCAAGCGGCAACTACAGCTTTATCTTGAGCTAGTTTACCATCTTCCATATGAACAATGCGATCGGCAATATCTAAGATGCGGTTATCATGAGTCACCAACAGAATTGTACAGCTTTGTTCTTTAGCTAATTTTTGCATCAAGTTGACCACATCTCGACCCGATTTGCTGTCCAGCGCTGCAGTTGGTTCATCTGCTAAGACAATTTTAGGACGACTGACTAGAGCACGAGCGATCGCTACCCGTTGTTTTTGTCCCCCGGATAAGTCATCTGGATAATAATTCAGGCGATTTCCTAATCCCACTAGCTCCAACATCTGAGCAGCACGAGTTTTCATTTCCTGGGGTGAGATACCTGGATGTACTTCTAAACCCATTCTCACGTTTTGTAGCGCAGTCAAGCTCCCGTGTAGATTATGAGCTTGGAAAATGTAACCATGATGACGTCGTGCTTTAGTTAATTGTCCTGCACTTGCGCCACACAGTTCTGCTCCTAACACTTGCAAGCTACCAGATTGAGCCGAACGCAATCCACCCACCAAGGTGAGGAGTGTCGTTTTTCCAGAACCAGATGGCCCAGTCATAATGATGATTTCACCAGCGTTAATTTCTAAATTGATATCAAATAGAACCTGCTTACGCAATTGTCCATGACCAAAATAATGATCTAGATTTTTCACAGAGATAACAGAAGACATAGGGAGATGAGGGGAATGAAGAGAATGACAAATAACCAATTTTAAAACATATCAGCCGGGTCAGCAGATTGAACTTTGCGAGTAGCGATCGCCCCAGAAATCATACACATAATCATGGTCAATACTTGTACCTGAATTGCTCGCGCTACAGTCATGATTAATGGTAAATTGGTCGCATTTCTAGTCAAAGCATAAAGTCCAAAAGATACACCCAATCCTGGCAGAAAACCTAAAATAGCGAGAATTATTGCCTCTTCAAATACCACACCTAAAAGGTAGAAATTGTTATAACCCATAGCTTTAAAGGTGGCGTATTCTTTGATGTGGGCATTGACATCTGTAGACAGGACTTGGTAAACAATAATCACCCCGACCATGAATCCCATCGACACACCCAAACTAAAAATAAAGCCGATAGCAGTGTTTGTTTGCCAATAATGCTTTTCTACTTCAATAAATTCGGTTTTTGTCAAAACTTTGACATCATTACCAAGCTGCAATTTTAAAGCATCTGCAACTTGTTTCGGGTCATACCCTGGTTGTAAATTTAATAAACCGATACTCAAGCTGCTAGCATCTCGCTTAGGAAATAACCGCAAGAAAGTTTGGTCACTAGTAATCAAAGTTCCATCAGCAATGAAGGAAGCGCCAACTTTAAATAAGCCATTAATAGTAATTGTCTGGCGATCAATTTCCGTATTGACTGGTTTTCCTTGATCAATTTGGGCAAATGTTTGTTGATATTCTCCTCTAGAGGCGCGATCAAAAATTACTGAATTTGGTAACTTGAGAACATTTTGTTGACGCTTCACTTCTGGTAAATCAAAAATTTGCTTGTCTGGATCAAACCCCATGACTAATACTGATGTTTTTTTGTGAGTTTGGGGATTTTTCCAATCAACAAAATTAACATACACGCCAGTTGCTGATTTTACACCTTGGACATCCATTGCTTGATACAACCGACGACGGGTAAAGCTGGACATATTTGCTAAATTTCGCGCTTGCGGACTGACTAAAAAAATATCCGCGTCCATGCTGCTATGCAGTCTGGTGTTGCTGTCAAATAAAGCTGACTGAAACCCCAATTGCATAAACATTAATAAATCAGCAAAAGCAATGCCTGATAATGCTACTAATAAACGACTTTTTTCACGATTTAATTGCAACCATCCGAGGGGTGTGCGTCGTCCCAGCTGTTGAATAAATCCGATCATTGCTCAATCACCGCCTGAATCTGTAAATTGGTAAAGTTACTAGCTTTTTGACTAGACGGCTGATCTAAGCGCACATGCACTTCTACTATTCTGTTGTCAATGTTGCTGGAGGGGTCGCTGTTGATGATATTCTGGCGCTGGACTTGCATTCCGATCCAATCGACTGTTCCCTGTAATGCTCCCTCTAAAGAATCGCTGGTGACTTTCACCCGTTGTCCGGGTCGCACTTTATGAATATCACTTTGGTATACTTCTGCAACTGCGTACATCTGATCGGTTTGCCCTAAGTCTACTATGCCTTCGCTACCGGCTGTTTCGCCGGCGCGGGTACGAATTTTGAGAATTTGTCCGGCTTTGGGTGCGCGGATATACGCTTGGTTGAGTTGTGCTCTAATTTTCTCTACTGTGGCTTGAGCGCTGTTTACTTCTGCTTGAGCGTTGACGATATCTGTAGGACGGACTTCGGCGGTTTGGTTGAGGTTGGCTTTAGCTTCGTTAATCTGCTGCTCTAAGGTGGCGATGGTTTTGTCGCGGTTGGCTTTGGCTTCGTTAATCTGCTGCTCCAGAGTAGCGACGGTTCTGGTTTGGGTGGCTCGGCTTTCGATGAACTGTTGGGCGGAGGTTTCGGCGCTGAGGCGTCTTTTGTCAACTTCTTGGCTGGAAATCGCCCCTTCTTTGTATAAAGTTTCGTAGCGTTTGACGTCAGCTTGTGCATTGCGCTTTTCGGCGTTGACGCGAGCTACGGTGGCTTTGAGTTGCTGTTGTTGTCCTTGGAGTTCGGCTTCTAGGCGATTAATTGTCGCTTGGAGGGTGATTCTGTTTCCTTGTAGTTCTACTTGTAATCGGTTGATGGTGGCTTGACGCGCCCCAATTTCACCTTGTTTTGCGCCTGCTTTCACCTGAGCTAGGCGGGATTGGGCTACTTGCATTTGTCTTTGCGCTTCGTTCATACTCGCTTGTAAGCGATCGCGTCCATCCATAATTGCTATTATCTGTCCTATTTTGACGCGATCGCTTTCTTTCACCAACAACTGCTGTACTAAGTTACCTTCCCCTGCATTCGGGGCTGAAAGTCTAATTACTTCTTCTTTTGGTTCCAGTCGTCCTAATGCTGTGACTGTTTTTACTACTGGCTGTGCTGGAGTTATGATTTGTTGTTTATTATTTGGTGTTTCACGAAATTTACTCACCGTATAAACACTGAATCCAACCACCACAACAGATGCTGCGATTCCCAGAGCGATCGGCATTTTTAACAGCGTCTGCGTATTTCCTAAATTCCAGTTTTGCGCCATAAGTAGTATCCTCTGGTTGACACAAATTAAACTAAACCGTCTAGTTCAATTATCCTAAACTAAACTGATTAGTTTAGTCAAGACACCATAGCCAAAGACACAGGGGTGCGAGTAGCAACGGCACAGAAAACCGGGATAGGGGATTTGCAAGTAAATAAATATCCCGTCACTGGGCGAAGCAGGGGGAGCAGGGGAGGTTCGGGCGCAGGGGGAGACATTGGTGTCAACTTAACGCGAAACTCTTGTCCCGCCTCAGAATGAATTCTGAGTCTCATAGCTTAAGTCATCTCAAGATGACTAAAAATGCTCACAAATCCCTAGTCTACTTCAGTAGACTTCAGCTATTAGCCTGGGAATTCATTCCCTGGCGGGTAGGTCAGCCAAGCATTTAAGCATCTGTGGCTTAAGTTGACACGAATGAGGGGGAGAAAGAGCTTATTTGAGATTTCCAAATTCAATTCATCAAATCCAAGGGCGTAACTTTCTTTATGGTTGCTTACTTCACCTTCGTTCTTTGCGCGTGGTTAGGTCTTTGGGGTGGACGATGGAGGTGGACAGACTTCCATAGCTTGAATCAAGCCGTTTTCAAAGGTGAATCGATGGCCCACGTACTCATCAGCAAGAACTGTTCCAGCTAAGTCACGTACGACCTGATGCACATCAACCAAAATGCGCCCGTCCTCCTCTAAGTAAAAGGAAATTGGCTCGACGTGCGGATTGATCTCGCTCCATTGCTCCGTCCAGTAAGCGCGAACTTCTTCAGGCCCACGGACAAAACCGCCTTTGAACGCTCTCGGCCAAACCACGTCCGGACTCATGAGGGCAAGGGCGGCGTCAATGTCTCGCGCGTTGAAGGCTGCGTATGCCTCACGGAGCAGTTCAATTAGGAGTGCAGGTTGATCTGACATTTATTGGTATGGTGAACCAGATGCAGTAAAGACTAATAATTTATTGTATAGAGTTTAGCTGAAGCTTTTTTATCGACGCTATCATGTCTGGAGGCTAGGAAGTAGGGGCTAGCGAGGGTGCTATGTGTTGGTGAGTGCTTTTGTAGCTGACATCTCTATTCCATAGTTTTGATTTGCTGATTCGCTTCATTTTCTGCCCGCACCATTGCCTGCTTTAATGGTTGTTGCCCCAATAAGGCGCTGATAAATTGGTTATCAAAGTTGTTCACAATTGCCCCTGGATATTTACCAACCTGCCAAGGTGTAGCGTAATTAACCCCAGCGACAAAAGGCGATCGCAGTGGGTCTTGATCATAACCCAATTTCTGCGCCACCGATTGCCGAGTCGGCAGCGCAAACCCTGTACCTGTCCACTTTTCCATCCCTGCTTTTCCTGTGAGATAGGAAATCAGTTCCCAAGCTGCAGCTTTGTCTTTGGCTTGTTTGTTCATCACATAGGCAACGGTAAATACCATTGTGCCTTTTTGAGCATTAATCGTCGGTATCTCTGCGGTGGCAAATTCTAACTGGGGAAAAGTTTCTCTGAGATAGGGAATTGCCCAATTCCCCTCAATCACCATTGCTACCTTGCTTTGACCAAACATTTCACTGCCGGAATTTGTCCCCACGTCAGATTTTTGAGCAGAGGAGCGGTCTTTTTGATACTGGTCTACCACTAACTGCAATCCTTGTAAACCAGCCTCACTCGCAAAGGAGGCGTTACCATTTTGGTCAACAATTTGACCGCCGAAGGCTTTAATTTTGTAAGCTTGGCGTGCTAACTCTGGAGTGATTCCCAAGCCATATCTGTTGAGTTTCCCAGTTAACTTTTGGGAGTAGGCGCGTAATTCTTCCCAAGTTGGCGGTGGATTTTTTAAACCTGCGGCGGCAAAGGCTTGTTTGTTATAGAACAGAGACAAGGTAGAATAATCCTTGGGCAAACCATAAATATGATTTTTATACTTAAAACTCTTCAGTAGATTTGGCTCAAAGTCCCCTAAGTCAAATTCGGGTGTAATATAGGCATCTAGCGGCTCCAAGACATCCTGACTCATCAAAAAAGGAGCTTCTAAAGCATCCAAATAGAAAACATCAGGCGCTGCTTCTCCCACCAAACGAGTTTTCAGTACATCCATGTACTGATCAGAAATGACCTCATACTTGACTTTAATTTGCGGGTGCTGGGCTTCAAAGTCATTGAGTACCTGCTGCAATAATTTTTGCTCAACAATGTTACCACCCCAACCGCTGAGTTTGACGGTGACTGCAGTTGATGCTGGAGGGGCGCTGATGAGTTTTATACTGTGGATGGCGATCAAAGCGATCGCTCCCACTAGCACCAAAAAGCTGAAAAACTTGCCCTTGCTCACAAAAGTATTACTATCCGCACGATAGCCTTGATAGAGACGTCGCTTTTGAGACGTCTCTACATTTACTTTTAGATAAGTTTAATAGTTATTATCTCTCATCCACCTCATCCCTCTCACATTCTTATTCCGCTGCAGTGGAACTAAAGCTCATTGTTTCCCATAAAACCATGTGGGGTGTGGTTGGTAAAGGCTGGTGTAGGGCGATCAACTGGGTAATGGTGTTCTTTAACTGAGTACGGGGGACAATATCGTCCACAAAACCGTGTTTGAGTAAATCTTCAGCGCTTTGAAAATCTTCCGGTAGTTTTTCTCTGAGGGTCTGCTCAATCACTCGCCGACCTGCAAAACCGATGGTTGCTTTGGGTTCTGCGAGAATAATATCACCCAACATGGCAAAGCTGGCGGTAACGCCGCCTGTGGTGGGGTTGGTCAAAATAGGAATATATAATAGTCGCTCTTGGCGGTGGCGTTCTAGTGCTGCGGATATTTTCGCCATTTGCATCAACGAGAGCATTCCTTCTTGCATTCTCGCGCCCCCGGATGTGCAGACAATCAATACTGAGTAGCGCCGTTGAGTAGCTTGCTCAATCATGCGGGTGAGTTTTTCACCTACCACTGAACCCATGCTACCACCCATAAACCGGAAATCCATGACTCCCAGGGCTACGGGTAAACCGTTAATTTGACCCAAGCCAGTTTTGACAGCATCGATTAAACCGATTTTATCTTGTGTTTCCCGCAGGCGATCGCTATAAGATTTGCGATCGCGGAACTGCAACGGATCAGTAGGATGCAGATTCTCATCCATCGGTTGCCAAGTATTATGATCTATCAATTGGCGGATACGTTCGTCACTATCTACCCGATTATGATGTCCACATTCCACACAAACCATGTGATTGGCTCGCAGGTCTTTTGTATAGGTCAATACACCACATTTAGGGCACTTATGCCATAGCCCATCAGCAATTTCTCTTTCTTGGGGTTCTGGGTGGTTGTTCCCTGTTTTGCGACGATTTGCAAACCAATCTAACAGAGACTTTAAACCGCGTGATTCTTCGTTGTTTGCCATATTTATTTTATTCAAGGAGGGATGAGGTGGAAAACAGGTTAGGGGGTGTGGGGTGTTGGGGAATAGGACGTTGGGCGTGGAGAATTTTGCACTTATTCCTAGTTCCCAGTCTCTAGTCCCTAGTCCCTAGTTCCCAGTTCCGGTCTTAACCTGTTGACTAAATTGTCAAATTATGTTTCTAAATCAATTGAGACATTATTTTGCATCTTTGGTTGTCAGCTTAACGAAAATGCTGATGCCAATACAAGTCTTTTGTACATTTGGTGTTGTAAAAGTACTGGCAAAGCCTTTAAAATCCTAACTCGCCAACAGGGTGCTATTCTCCTAGGTGTTTGGTGAAGATTTCTTGCTCGCAAATCAAGAATTCACGTTGCTAGGTGATGAACATTCAGCGTGTCGAGAAGGTGTTCCCAGTTACAGGTTGATATTACCAAAATCTCCAACGCCGATGGCGTAATGATAATTACAGTCATGAGGGTGAGAGACTTCTTATGATAAATTAATGGTCTGATAAAAAAAGTAATAAAAGGATATTTTTCAATTTTCAATTTGTATGTTTAAGAGGGAACAGGGAATAGGGAATAGGGACTAGGGAACAAGCTAGTATGCGACGGCGTAAATCAAGCAACCATTACAAATCGATGAAAGGCCGAATATACAAGTTTTTTCAACTTCCTGGTAAGAATAACCGCAAATAGGTAGACAAAATAGCGTCACCAGTAAAGAGAGCGATCGCTGATCCTAAAGCCAAAAACGGCCCAAAAGGTATCTTGTGCCCTTGTTTTCTGGGATTGCAGATCATCACACTACCTATTAATACTCCCACAGCACAGGCAATAAAACTCGCCAACAATAAATTTTGCCAACCCAACCAAGCCCCCATCATCGCGGCTAATTTAGCGTCTCCTGCGCCCATTGCGGTTTTACGTAGGACGATAGCACCAATGAGGGCGATCGCATCAAATAACCATAAGCCCAATACCGCGCCCACTATCGCTGTCATTAAATGTTGAATTAATTCTGTGGTACTACCTTGAACAAAAAAACCCGCAAACATTTGAAAAACGATTCCCAAAATTAACCCTGATTGTGTCAGTGAATTGGGTAAGGTCATGGTGTCTAAATCAATCAGTGATAGCGCCAATAACCAGCTACAAAAAGCCCAGTAACCCATTGTTAAAATCGAAACTTTAAATAATATAAATATGAGTAAAAATACGAAACCCGTTAACGCTTCTACCACAGGATAACGGGCAGAAATTTGACTTTTACAAAAACGACACCTTCCTCGTAAACGCAACCAACCCAACACTGGTACATTGTCGTGGGCTTTTAACTGGTTGAGACAGTGGGGACAACGGGAAGGAGGCCAAAGAATCGACAACCCAGCGGGTAGCCGATAAACTACAACATTGATAAAGCTGCCGATAGATGCACCTAGGGCGAAGGCGATCGCACTCGCCGGTATAATTAAGAAAACGTCCATTTAGTCGTTAGTCAATAGTCATTTGTCATTTGTCGTTGATTTTTCACTGATTGTCGAGGGTTTGCGACTCATGACACTTGACGCTGAATTAATAGACGTGTGACTCAATTTGACTCATCGGCACAAAACATTCTTGGGGTAAGAGGACTGGCTGGTTGGTAAAAATCACCTTACCGCGATGAGTCGAGCGATTAATTGCTACCCCTGACGCGTGTCCCATGATTTCGGGATGGACTTCACAATAGGTGTAGTAGATTTTACCAGCCGCTCTGATGACAGCAGGGTCAATCAAAGGTGACTGGTTTTTAGGAGTAGTAAAGTTGGCTGTGGCGTGTTGTCGTAAAGCTTGCACTATACTGCTACTTGCTTGCTAAATTTTTCTCTAGTTTATCTGAAAGATTCAGCAAAGGTTGCCAAAATGGTACGACGAGTGAGAGAAAATTATTTTTCTGCTAAAGCTTGCATGAGTGCGTCGCCCATAGCACGACAACCGAGGAGATTCTTTCCTGAAGAAATGATATCACCTGTGCGATCGCCCTGCTCTAAAACTTGGAATACAGCTTGTTCAATTTTATCAGCCGCAACTGGTTGGTTTAAGCCATAGCGGAGCATCATTGCTGCACTCAAAACCTGGGCGAGGGGGTTAGCTTTATCTTGTCCAGCGATATCTGGAGCGGAACCGTGGACTGGTTCAAATACACCAGGCCCCGTAGCGCCCAAACTCGCCGAAGGTAACATCCCAATACTACCTGTGAGCATCGCCGCTGCATCGGAGAGGATATCACCAAACAAATTACCTGTGACAATGGTATCGAATTGCTTGGGAGCGCGTACCAATTGCATCGCCGCGTTATCTACATATAAGTGAGATAATTCAATATCGGGATATTCTGAAGAAAGTTTGGTGATGCGATCGCGCCACAGTTGAGATACTTCTAATACATTCGCCTTATCCACCGAACAAAGCTTACCGCCCCGTTTCCGCGCCGCCTCGAAAGCCACCCGTCCAATTCTGTCAATTTCAGATTCAGCGTAAACCATCGTATTTACACCGCGTTTTTCCCCTGTTTCGGTAGCAAAAATTCCCTTGGGTTTACCGAAATAAATCCCCCCCGTCAGTTCCCGCACCACCATAATATCCACCCCTTCCACTACTTCCCGCTTCAAAGTGGAAGCATCAATTAGCTGGGGCAAAATTTTCGCTGGGCGCAAATTTGCAAACAATCCCAAACCCGCGCGCAACCCTAGCAAACCTGCTTCTGGGCGTTGGTGGGATGGTAGAGAATCCCACTTGTAACCACCAATAGCAGCGAGTAAGACGGCATCACTGTTGCGGCACGTATCCAGAGTAGCAGATGGTAGCGGCTCACCTGTAGCGTCAATCGCCACACCACCAATTAAAGCTTCTGAAAACTCAAACTCAAGATCAAATTGTTTCCCGACAACATTGAGCACATCTACCGCCACGGCCATAATTTCAGGGCCAATACCATCGCCGGGGAGTAGGGTAATGCGGTAGTTCTGGGTCATAGCTGGTTTTTTACGCTAGTAGATTTGGAATCGTGCACAAATGTTCACAGAATAAATATCATACCTAGCAAAGGTGCCTATGGAGTGTTTAATTTATTTAGATGTTGCTTGTCTATTTCGCAAGCAAGATTTTGTTTAGATTAGCTCACATAGCCAATGGTGGATACTGAAGTCGGCTTCACTGCTCGAAGAAGGGAAATACCAAGTGTTAAATTGAAATTAACATCATTCATGCTTGCAGGCAATACAGATGACACAAGAATTGATAGACCTTAGAAATAGTATCCAGGAAGGAAGATATGCGGATGCTTTGGCAATTGTGGATGAGTTAGAGGGGATGAGTAGACAAGCTATTTTGCGTAATATTCAATCTTATTTAAATATTCTTTTGATTCATTTGATTAAAAATCAAGTAGAACAGCGATTAACTGGTTCTTGGGTAAATTCTATTCGTAATTCTATTCGAGAAATTAAAAAGCTAAATCTCAAAGACAATAAAAAATCTTACTATATCAATGAAGATGAATGGGAGACTTTGATAGAGGAGGAAGTGATTGAAGATGCTATAGCTGAGGCAAGCGAAGAAGTTTTAAATGGTAATTACAGTCAATTTCAACTTGCAGAAGTTGTTAATAGAACTCAGCTAATTGCAACTGCATTAAGGTTTTTGAATTTGACATATTCTCATTCATCTAAGGAATTGGCTGGGGCTGTAGCGCAAGTTTTAATGCAGTTACCTGGTGGGGAAGATTGGATCAATAGGAAATGAACATTATATATTGTAGGGGCGAACAACCGTACCCTGCGGGAACGCTAAAAGCGGTATGCCCTTACTTGGTGGATGGCTCCTGCTTTTACCTATTGCCGCAGTTTTGAGTATAAAATACTACTATTAAACAGTTAAAAATAATCTCTATTCCGCAAATAAACTTTACATAAAACCAGTTTCCATTTCCGTAACGAGGCTGTCAAAGGCTGTATTCACGAGCTACGTTAGTGTTAATTAACAGCCGCACTCAGCCGCTATGGTAAAAGAATTAGCAATTAGTACCCGTGGATTGACTAAGCAATTTGACCGACATGTCGCTGTGAACGATGTGGAGTTAGAAATCGCTACGGGTGAAGTATACGGACTCATCGGCCCCAATGGAGCAGGTAAAACTACTCTGATTCGGATGTTGGCTGCTGCTGAAGAACCAACTACGGGTGAGATTTATATTAATGGCGATCGCCTACGTCGTGACAAGAGTAATCCTACCCTCAAGCGTCGTCTTGGCTACTTACCTGATGACTATCCCCTATATGAAGATTTAACAGTTTGGGACTACTTAGATTATTTTGCCCGGTTGTATCGCTTGCGGGAACCGCGCCGCACCCAGCGTCTGCATGAGGTGTTAGAACTGATACAACTAGGAAATAAGCGCAACAGCATGATTTCTACCCTGTCACGGGGGATGAAACAACGCTTGAGTTTAGCGAGAACTATCATCCACGAACCGATTTTATTATTGTTGGATGAACCGGTTTCTGGATTAGATCCCATTGCTAGGATGCAGTTTCGGGAAATCATTAAAGCTTTGCAAGAAGCGGGAATGACGATATTAATTTCTTCTCATGTCCTGAGTGATTTAGCAGAATTGTGTACTTCTGTAGGGATTATGGAATTAGGTTTTCTGGTAGAAAGTACATCACTACAACAACTTTATCAGCGCCTTTCTCGCCAGCAAATTGTGTTATCAACTCTAGGTAATATGGAGGCGCTTTCAGGTAAATTAAAAAATCATCATTTAGTCGAAGGCTGTGAGGTAATTACAGGTACAAATAGCCTGCGAGTTAATTTTTCTGGTAATCAAGAAGACTGTGCGGAATTATTGCGATCGCTTGTTGCAGATGGTATACCTTTAACCAGTTTCCATTGCACTCAAGAAGACCTAGAAACTATTTTCTTAAAATTAGGTCATAAACAAGCATCTTAATTGCTCAAAATTGGTGATTTTCTGCTTCTAAATTTAGGATTTTCTATGGCGCTCAATCTAATAGATAAAATTGGTGATTGGAACCCGCAATTATTACGGGAATTGAAAGGAAGGTTGCGAGTTTTTCATGTAGCGATCGCTGCTGCTTCTTCTCTGCTGCTGCAGATAGTTGTTTTTCTTTATCAATTGCGAGATTATCCTAGCGATAAATATCCCCTCACAGGTTCCTACTGTCGGCTAGCTCAAAGTTATAACGACCAGCAAACGCAACTTTATAAACAGCAAGACTTGCTCTACCAGCAGTTAAATAATGTCAAAAAAATCAAACCGTTAGACTCAGTGCTTGCTGCTGATTTGAATTCTCAAATTATTCAAGCTGGTAGAAAAATTACCAATTTACAAAAATATCTGGAAAAGAATTTTTGCCCCAGCAATGAAATGAATATTCAGCTATGGTGGCGTGACCATTATGAATATATATTCTTGTCATTTAGTGTGATTTTTATTTTCACACTATTAGTTGCGGGAACTTATTTGCTCATCAATGATTTAGCCAAAGAAGAAAGTCGCGGTACGCTGAATTTTATTCGCCTCAGTCCCCAGTCGGAAACTAGTATTTTGACTGGAAAACTTTTAGGCGTACCGGTGATAATTTATCTTTTTACCCTCACAGCAATTCCTTTGCATTTATGGTCTGGACGTGGAGCAAAAATTGCTTTCAGCTATATCCTCAGCTTCTATGTTGTTCTGGCTGGTTGTTGCTTTTTATTCTACAGTGCAGCGCTACTATTTAGTTTAGTTAATCGTTGGGCTGGTGGTTTTCAACCTTGGTTGGGTAGCGGTGCTGTGTTACTCTTCCTATTCGTTACTCTATTTACAGCTTCAAATTCTGGGCTGTATTTAGATAATCCTTTTTCATCTTTGAGATTGTTTGCTCCTTGGGATATTACCAATTATTTTTTCCCCAACTTATTCCGCGTCTACAGAGGTTCCCCACTGAAAGATGTGCAATTTTTCTACTTCCCAATAGGTAAAAGTGTTGTCACTATCACGGGTTTCTATTTAGTGAATTATGCCTTGTGTAGTTACTGGATTTGGCAAGCATTAAAACGCCGCTTTCGCAACGCAAATTTTACCATTTTTAGCAAAGGACAAAGTTATTTATTAGTAGCTTGTAGCCAAGTGTTTATTTTGGGATTTTCCCTGCATACTTTGGGTAAAAATGAGCCTGGAGTCAATATATATAGTCTGGGATTTATCAATTTTCTGCTAATTCTGGCTTTGATAGCCATGCTGACTCCCCATCGCCAAATTATCCAAGATTGGGCGAGATATCGACATGAAAATCCCACCCATCGTCGCAGTTCTCAGATCCAATCTTTGTGGCAAGATTTGCTGTGGGATGAAAAGAGTCCGGCGATAGTAGCGATCGCGATTAATTTAATCATGGCTACAATTCCATTAGTAGCTTGGATTCTGTTAGATAATCTCGGTCATTTTAACCACAAAAAAGCAGTTTTGGGTATGGTTTTGTTCATCACCATGATGATGATTTACGCCACCACAGCACAGTTGACTCTGTTAATGAAAAATCGCCGCCGTTCTTTGTGGGCAATTGGTATCATAGGTTCAGCAATCTTACTTCCACCGACGATTTTGCAATTTTTGAGTATCCAACCTGGGGAAGATGCGAAATTATGGATATTTTCCACCTTTCCCTGGCCAGCAATCAACTACGCCAGTCAAACAACAATTTTTATGGCTATTCTCGCTGAATTCACCGTCATTGCTTTGTTAAACTTCCAACTGACGAAGCAAGTAAAATTAGCTGGTGAATCTAGCACAAAAGCACTGTTATCAGGGCGCTAAATCAGTACAAAATATCAACTTTATAGGGTTTAGGAAACATAATTCCTAACCCTATCTATTTTTTAGAGGTTTTTACCTATGCAATTTAACTTGTTTAATCAAATAGGTGATAGAAATCCCCAATTATTAAGGGAACTCAAAGGACGCTTGCAACCACGGAATATACTATTAGCAATAGCTATCTCTGTGTTTGGTCAATTTCTGCTTTTTACTAATTTCCAAATCCAGCTACCAATTAGTGACTTAATTTCTAATGGGTTTACTCATAAATATTGCACAGGAGCAGAAAAATATGGTTATTACACTTGTTTGAGAGATGCATTTGATCATGTGATCATCAACTGGGAATTGTGGGCACAGGATATATTTATATCGCTGAGTTCTATTGTGTGCTTTACGCTTTTAGTCGCTGGCTGTTATTTGCTAATTAGCGACTTAGCCAATGAACAAAAGCGGGGAACACTGAATTTTATTCGTCTGAGTCCGCAATCATCTCAAAGTATTTTATTAGGTAAAATTTTAGGGGTTCCCATATTACTTTATCTTGTCATCATCCTGACAATTCCTTTGCATTTATGGTCAGGATTGGCTGCGAACATTCCCCTAGTTTCGATTTTCACTTTCTATGCAGTGCTTGGTATCACCAGTGTTTTTTATTATAGTGCTGCTCTATTATTTGGCTTAGTTGGTTCTTGGCTTGGTGGGTTTCAACCTTGGTTGGGAAGTGGTGTAGTTTTGGTGTTTATCTCTGTAACTCACAATTTATTCTTTCAGGAAATACCAAATGAGTATCCGCTAGTCATTCTCAGGTTATTTAACCCAGCAAACTTGATTCCCCAAGTTAAATTTGGATTTGATAATTTTCATTGGTTTGCTTTTCCTGTAGGAGAAAATTTTTTCACCATCATGGGATTTAGTCTCTTGGTGAATATGCTGGGAATATATGGGATTTGGCAATCTTTGCAGCGTTGTTTTATTGATAGCCATGCTAATATTTTAAGCAAGCGGCAGAGCTATTTGTTAACATCTGGTTTTGTATTTATCACCATAGGTTGTGCAAATTGGCAAAAATTGGTGTGGGAAAATTCTCCTACAAAATATCTGTTGTCTGAAAATATTGCTTGCTTGTTGTTTTTATATTTTGGGCTGTTTTTATATCTAATTGCGGCTCTTAATCCTCATCGCCAAACTCTACAAGATTGGGCGCGCTATAGAAGAATCTATGCTGCACAAAAGCATGGTTATGGAAGCTTAATTCAGGATTTAATATGGAGTGAAAAAAGTCCAGGATTATTAGCGATCGCTATTAACATGATGATTCCTCTTCTGGCTTTGAGCTTGTTAACTTTGCTCTCCCACGTTAGCTTTACTCAGAAACTTTCTATAATTCCAACTTTGGTTTTAGGAGCGAGTCTCATCATACTTTATGCAGCTTTAACACAACTTGTATTGTTGATTAAAAATCAAAATCGCGTATTTTGGGCTGCTGGTGTTGTGAGTGCTGCAATTATATTACCGCTGATTATTGCAGCGATGTTTTATTCTTACTCTAGTAACAACTCTTTTTTGTGGTTATTTTCCATAGTTGCACCAATTTCAGTCATGTCACCTGAAGGGAAATCTTTGTCAGCGATGACATTATTAACGGCGATTTTTAGTTATTGGACTGTTTCTGGATTATTAATATTCCAATTAACACGCAGGTTGAGAAAAATTGGCGAATCTGCAACTAAAGCTCTATCCTCTCAGACTTCCCACTTTTCCCAAAAGTCGGAGAGCTAATTTTGATGTGGGAACTCACCAGATACAGAGAAAGTCTACATTTTTCTGGCGTCGCCCTTTGATATTGTGAATATGTTTAGGGCTTGACGCAAACATCAAAATATCTGCCAAAATCTATGGTTATGTCTCTGCGGGGTGTGGTGACTTGTACAGCAATCCTCAGCTTTTTTACTGTTGCTTGTAGTTCCATCCAAGCACAGAATCAGCCTGTTGATGCACCTGTAGTTAGTGAGGTTGCTGCGACTCGGATTGTCGCTTTGGGAAGGTTAATTCCCGATGGGGATGTAATTAAAATTTCTGTGGTAAACGCCCAAGATAGCCGTGTTAACCAAATTTTGGTAAAAGAAGGGGATTTTGTCAAAGCAAATCAGGTAATCGCTATTCTTCAGGGACAAAATAAAGCTGAACAACAACTGCGAGATGCTCAGGCTAATGTAGCAATTAAGCGATCGCAGTTACTCAAAATTCAGCAAGGAGATTTCAAACAGGGAGAGGTTGTGGCTCAACGTGCGACTATTGCAGAATTAGACGCAAGGTTGCGAACTGAAACTAAACAAAGACAAGCCACTATTACCCAAACTCAAGCCACTATTCGTAATGCTCGGTTGAAATATGAGCGTTATTTAACTTTAGCTGCAGAAGGAGCGATTAAACATTCTGAGTTAGATGATGCTCAAGAGGAATTCGACAAAACGCAAGCAGTTCTTTTGCAAAATCAAGCCGAGTTAGACAACACTACATCCACCTTAGAAGCACAACTTGTTAAAGAAAAGGCAAATCTGAAGCGATTACAAGAGGTGCGTCCTGTGGATGTGGAAATTGCAAAGGCTGAATTACAGCAAGCCCAAATCCAGGTGGAACGCGCTAGGGCAGAATTAGAAGATAAACAGGTGAGAGTTCCCATCGCTGGACAAATTTTGCGGATTAATACTCGTGTAGGGGAACAGGTCAACACTCAACAAGGAATTGCAGAATTAGGTCAGACAAAACAGATGTATGCACTCACCGAAGTTTATGAAACTGATATCGTCAAAGTGCGCTTAGGACAAGAAGCCACGATCAACAGCGAATATGGCGGTTTTAAAGGCGAAATTAAAGGCAAAATTGCTCATATTGGTTTGCAAATCGGTAAAACTCGTCTGAATCAAGACCAAAATAACCCAACTAACGATGTCAATGCGCGAGTCGTGGAAGTCAAAATCCGTATTGATCCAAAAGATAGCCCCAAAGTAGCCGCTTTCACTGGAATGCAAGTGCGAGTCAAAATTGATGTTATGAGGAAATAAGGCGAGAACCGTGATTGAGAATTATCAGCAAAAACCTTAACCGAACCGTATTTCTCCACCACCTCCCCACTTCTGATCATGAAATTTTCCTCACTCAAATTTTATTTAGAAACACCCTTAGCTTGGTCACAGTTATCTTACAAAAAAGTGCGTTTAGCTGTAGCGACAACAGGGGTGTGTTTTGCCAATATTTTGATGTTTACGCAGTTAGGACTCCTCGCCATGTTGACGGACGGTACAACTAAGCTGCACGAAAGTTTAGGCGGAGAGTTATTATTAGTATCTTCATTAAGCCCTAGTTTATTATTTAGGATTTCTTTTCCTCGCGCTTACCTGTATCAAGCCGCTGCAGTTAATGGTGTAGCTGGTGTTAATCCTGTTTATTTGAATCGGGGAAATTGGGTGAATCCCCATCAGTTATCTTCAGCAAATAATTCCCAATCACCGCAACAAAAAACTAGAGGTTTCTTTGGAAATGAAGTGAGAATTATTGCTTTCAATCCGGCTCAACCTGGAGTGATGAAATTACCTGAAGTACAACAACAATTAGGCAAATTAACAGCGCCAGATGCAGTACTTTTTGACCGCCTCTCCCAACCTTCTTTGGGAGATATTCCCAAGTTGTTGACTGAGCGCCAAGAGGTG
This sequence comes from Fortiea contorta PCC 7126, assembly GCF_000332295.1. Lineage (GTDB taxonomy): Bacteria > Cyanobacteriota > Cyanobacteriia > Cyanobacteriales > Nostocaceae > Fortiea > Fortiea contorta. Next base: position 5,004,754 of record NZ_KB235930.1, read on the forward strand.
ACAACTCTGATGGAAAACCGCCGCACTCATGTAGTAGGTCTGTTCAACATGGGTAGTACTCTTAATGATAAAGGGAATGTGATTATTAGTGATTGGAATTATGCTCAACGATTTGGACAAAATAGCCTTGATTCTGTGCGAATTGGTGTAATAAATTTAGAAAAAGGCGCAAATATTGCCACAGTTCAAGCTCGCTTGCGACAGCATCTTACCTCAGATGTGGCAGTGTTTACTCATAAAGAATTTATTGCCCGCGAGCAGACGTTTTATAGTTCGGAACCAGAGGGAATTATCCTGAAATTTGGGACAATTGTTGGCTTTGTTGTGGGGGTAATCATTCTTTATCAAGTTCTTTATGCTGATGTTAGTGAACACCTCTCAGAATACGCTACTCTCAAAGCTATGGGTTACGCCGATCGCTCTCTGTTATTTGTAGTTCTCCAAGAGGCAATTATTCTCGGTGTGATGGGATTTGTTCCCGGATTTTTTGCATCGTTAGGTATCTATAATTTACTACTGACGCTCACTCGCATTCCTTTAGTAATGAAAGCAAGTGTCGCACTTCAAGTCTTTTTATTAACAATTATTATGTGTAGTGTTTCCGGTGCGATCGCTACTACTAAATTACGCGCTGCTGACCCGGCAGATGTATTTTAAAATTCCTAATTAAAACATATTTAAATGATTCAGATTTAATTTTTTAAAAAAAATTAAATGAATATTATATGCCAGATTTGCCAGTTATTTCTATCAACAATCTTGACCATTATTTCGGTCGTGGTCAACTTTGCAAGCAAGTTCTTTTTCAGATTAACTTAGAAATTAATGCTGGGGAAATTATTATTATGACTGGCCCTTCTGGCGGCGGTAAGACAACATTATTAACGCTGATTGGTGGATTACGATCTGTGCAAGAGGGTAGTCTGAAAATTCTCAATCAAGAATTGCGGGGTTGTCAGAAAAGTCAGTTAACTAAGGTGCGGAATCAAATCGGCTTTATCTTTCAACATCACAATTTGCTTAAATGTCTCACGGCTTATGGTAATGTACGGATGTCTTTAAAATTACATCCAGAAATTCCTCAACGCGAGTATCGCCAACGCGCCGCAGCTATTTTGGATGCAGTGGGTTTGGGCGATCGCCTTGATTATTATCCAGACAAGTTATCTGGAGGACAAAAGCAACGGGTAGCGATCGCTCGTGCTTTGGTGGCTCAACCTAAATTAGTATTAGCTGATGAACCCACCTCTTCACTGGATAGTAAAACTGGGCGGGATGTGGTTGATATTATTCAGCGTCTGGCTCAAGAAGAAGGTTGTGCTGTGCTGCTGGTAACTCACGATTCCCGCATTCTCGACATTGCTGACCGCATCATTCATATGGAAGACGGGCGCTTACAGGATGGATAAAACATCTACCAGTCGAGTAGAGGCGATCGCCTTTTGTCCTGCTCGACAAATCTAATTTCACCAATCTTGACCTGATTGCTGACAACAGGTAAAAATATTCTCAAACACCCAATTACACGAGGTAGATCCTAGCTAGCCCCTAGTTCCTAGCCCCCAACCCCCCAACCTCAAGCAAGCGTACCATCATAAAACAAGAAATACGATATTAGGTTCAGGTTGGAAAAGTAATAGATTTAACTAGAAATTGTTCGTAAATATTTGTAAATTATTAAGTAGTTGAGCATACTCATGCTTACAAGAGTTTGAACCGTACCTCCCAAAGGATACGGCTGTCTCCTAGTTAAAATACACTAGGATTTCCATTGTGTTAAGGTTTCTTATGAAGCAACTTCTTAATCTACAGCGCTTTTTCCTTGTCAGTCATGTTTTTTCATTCGTTTTTGGGCTAGCGGGGCTACTGATATTCCTACCCCATCCAGAACGACTAGAAGGTTTAGGAACACTGGGACAGAAGGCGTTCGCCCTGTCAATGTCTAGTGGTGGGGTCATGAACATCCTTCTGGGAACAGTAGCTGTAGCGATTTTTGCTTACAGAATATTGGGACTGCGGCAATGGCTAACATTTATGATCCCGGCTGTTGTTTTATCATTGGGTAGCGAGTTACTCGGTACTAGTACTGGCTTTCCCTTTGGAGAGTATGGCTACTTAAGTGGCTTAGGCTACAAAGTCGCAGGACTTGTCCCCTTCACCGTTCCTCTTTCTTGGTTCTACATGGGATTCACATGCTATCTGCTGGCTCGGACTGCAGTTGATGCTAGTGTTAAACCTGGAAGTCCCATTGGCTTTTTGCGGTTAATCTTGGGCGTTGTCATCGGCGCAGCACTCCTAACATCTTGGGACTTTGCTCTCGATCCAGCAATGAGCCAAAGCTTTTATCCCTTTTGGCACTTTGGAGAAGTAGGCTCGTTTTTTGGCACACCATACCGCAACTTTTTAGGTTGGATCGGCACTGGTTGCGTGTTTATGACAGTAGCTGCATTGTTTTGGCAGAAAACACCGATTGTCTTATCACCTCAAGAGTCAGGATTTCTTCTAGCTGTTTACGTAGGTAATGTTGCTTTTAGTTCTGTAATTACCGTAATTAGTGCAGGGTTAGGAATTCCCGTAGGGTTAAGCGTTGTTTTTGGTGTCGTTCCTGCTTTAATTTTGTGGTGGATAGCTGCAACAGTGCGAGCCGAATCAAAAGAGAAAACTAGCCCATCTTCCCTCGCTTTTAAATAAAATAGTGCGATCGCTCTTTCACCTTTAAGCTGTAGCCTAGGAAATATTCAACAAAATTGCACACAAATGCAGATTGTGACTAAACCTGGGCGAGTGGCGATCGCTATTTTTTCTCTGAGTATTCTACTCCACTCTTATGTGGCATCAGCAGCTTTCACCCCACCTCTTCGCAGCAAAAAAGGGATGGTTGTTTCGGCCCATCCCCTCGCCAGTGAGGCGGGAGTTGCTATGTTGCGTCAGGGTGGGAATGCGGTTGATGCGGCTGTGGCGACAACTTTCGCAATTTCTGTGGTGGAGCCTTTTTCGGCAGGAATTGGTGGCGGTGGGTTTTTGTTAATGTATTCACAAAAGACTGGTAAAATCCAAGCGCTAGATTTCCGGGAACGCGCACCGCTGAAGGCGAGAAGAGATATGTATTTAGATGCACAGGGTAAGGTGCGTCCCAATGCAAGTACTCAAGGTTATTTAGCAGTGGCGACACCAGGAACTGTGGCGGGATTGTATGAGGTGCACCGTCGCTATGGTAAACTGCCTTGGTTGCAGGTGGTGAAAAAAGCGATCGCTCTGGCTGAAAATGGTTTTATGATTAATCATGTGCCATCTGGGTTGAGACGTCAGCGCTTCATGTTCAATAATCCGGCGGCACGGGAAATTTTTACTCGCAATGGTAAATTTTATCAGCCAGGGGAAAGGTTGGTGCAGCGCGATTTGGCGAAGACTTTAAAAAGTATCGCCCAAAATCCCCAAAGTTTTTATACAGGCAGTATAGCTCAGGCGATCGCTGCTGATATGTCTAAAAACGGTGGTTTAATTACTCTAGAAGACTTGAAAGCCTATAAACCAATTTGGCGGACTCCTGTATGTGGCAATTTCCGCCAAGCGCAAATCTGCTCTATGCCACCACCATCATCAGGCGGTGTTCACCTATTGCAGATTTTAAACATAATTGGTGACGCTGATTTAAAAACTTGGGGATGGCATCACCCCAAAGCTTTACACTTATTAGCAGAGGCGATGAAGATTGCCTATAGCGATCGCTCTCAATATTTAGGCGATCCAGATTTTGTCAAAGTCCCTGTACAACAGCTTCTCAGTTCTGCATACGCCAAACAACGCCGTCAACAAATCAATCTGGAAATCGCTAGACCTTCTACCCAAGTCAAGCCTGTGGACGAAAAAACACTACAGCAATTTTCGTCTCATCAATCCGAATCTCCAGAAACCAGCCATCTCACAGTTGTGGATGAGCAACGCAACGCTGTGAGTTTGACGTTTACAATTAACCTGGGTTTTGGTGCGGGGGTGGTGACGCCAAGAACAGGAATTGTTCTCAATAATGAGATGGATGATTTTGCAATTGCGCCGGGTGTACCCAATGCTTTTGGGTTGGTGGGAAACGCCGCTAATGCGATCGCCCCTCGCAAAACCCCTTTATCGAGTATGACTCCGACAATTGTCACCCAAAACAATCGCTTACGTTTGGCAACTGGTGCCGCCGGTGGGAGTACGATCATCACCCAGGTATTGCAAATTGTTTTGAATATCTTGGAATACAACATGGATGCTGGCGCGGCTGTGTCTGCTCCACGCATACATCACCAGTGGCTCCCTGATGAGTTGCGAGTGGAACCTTGGGGTTTGGATGCGCTGACGTTGGCAGATTTACGCCGTCGCGGACACCAAATCAAGGAAACAACTCCTTGGGGTAATGCCAATGCGATCGCACTCAATGCAGATGGTACTCTAGAAGCAGCCGCCGATCCTCGTGGCGGCGGCGCACCCATGAGCAATTTCTAGCTTTACTGATCTATTCCCCGGTCTTTAGCTCCCAGTCCTACCGACTCTGAGTAGTAACTACCAAACTCATTGGCTCTGGCGCTAGGAACTAATGTCCATCCTGCTTTGATCAGCTTTTGATAGGTAGCCCATCCTTTAGAACCACCGGGAACTTTATAATCTGGTACTTTAAATTGTGGAAAAGCTGTGTACGGACGCCAAGGTTGATTGGGTGCGCTTTGCAAATGCAAAACTTTCTCCCCATCGCTACCAAAACTAGATAACCAGCACATTTGTCGATGCATGGTAAACTCCTTTGCGTTTAGCTCTATGTTGCATAATGGCAGCATTTTGTCAATAGCTGCCTCACCCCTGTGGTGTAATTTTATGAACTAATATTTTCATCAAAGCGGGAATTAAATATTCCTATTAGTCGCAAAATTACTGAAAAAATCCGGACTTAATTCAGAGGTGACATGGAGAATCAAAAGAATAAGCGCGATCGCTCGCAGTTATTCCTTTTTTTCGCCCAGTTTAAGATTTTCTAATCCTACTTGTGTTTTTGGCGATTGTATGTATCGATGAATACGATTTTTTTAACAGGTATGCAGATCTGTAGGTTGGATTTGACTGTGTTCTACCCAACCTCGTCTGACGCTTGTACCATTCCCCATTAGAAAGAAGGTGCATATAACCTGTCGCCAATGATTTGGCGAATTTCTGTGACAATTTGAGAGTAGCCAGAATCAGATAAAATCGGGGTTGCAGCTTGAATATTAATTGGTTGTTCTAAATCAATCCAGGATTTGCAACCACCATATGCAGAACGATAGGGAATTTCTTGGACTTGAGTGAGTTTGTAAACCCGCAGCAGGAGGATATACAGCGGCTGACGCGGTTTCCATTTGAGGCGATCGCTAATAAAAAACTCGTTCCAAATATGATAAGGTAGCAGGGCGTTAACTATTGACTCATCAGCAACTGGCAAAATATCAGTAATTTCTGCCCAACTACCGATATTAACTGTTTCTGGATGCCAGCCTGAAGTTACCGGGCAAACAAGATTTGCATACTCAGTTTTCAGCAGAAAATCTTGTTGATGTTCATAGGTAGGGTAGAGCAAAATCTGCTTGTGGGTAACTTGAAAACCTCCGTTGCGTTCATGGATACCGCCTTTGCGGAGTAGCATAATAGTGTTACCGCTTTCTAGAGCATTTACGGCCACAGCCCATTCTTTGAGTGCATGAAAAGTTGTAGTTAATTCCATTAGTATTTACAGTAACTATGATTTAATTTCACGCTGGCAGTGATTAAGTATGAAACTATCCTGGGATATGAATTAATTTAGTAACAGTGATCGAAAGGCTGACACTGATTAGATTAAGAGCAAAAACCACATCTATTGTGATAGTAACTTGACAAAGGAATCAAAAATCTCGGTGGAAATTGAAAATCTAGACTCTAAAGAAGATGATGAATGCATTGTAGCCGAAGCATCAGCTAACGTGGGTACACAAAAGAATTATCTGTCACAGATTTGATGTAAACTAAAGCTTATGTTTCCTAGTTTTTTACCTGCGGCTGTTGCTCAACTCACAGATACTGATGCGATCGCCATAGCCCAAAATATCCAAAGTCAAGCGATCGCTATTCCTGTGACCAATCAACCAATTACCACTACCTACGTCACTCAAGGTAGCGGTGGTATACCGATTTTATTAATTCATGGCTTTGACAGTTCTGTATTAGAGTTTCGTCGTTTATTACCACTGTTAGCAGTTAGTCAGGAAACATGGGCAGTAGATTTATTAGGTTTTGGATTTACAGACAGACTAGCAAAAATAGAATTCAGCCCCAACGTTATTAAAACCCATCTCTATTATTTTTGGCAAAATCTGATCAAACAACCTGTGATTTTGGTTGGCGCTTCTATGGGAGGAGCAGCGGCCATTGATTTCGCCCTCACTTACCCGGAAGTAGTGCAAAAGCTAGTGTTAATCGACAGTGCGGGGTTGAAAGGGGGTTCGCCACTAAGTAAACTCATGTTTCCCCCTCTAGATTATTTAGCGACAGAAGTTTTGCGGAATTTAAAAATACGCGATCGCATTTCTCGCGCTGCTTACAAAAATCAAAACCTCGCTTCTATTGATGCTCTTAATTGCGGCGCACTACATCTACAAATGCCAAGTTGGAGTCAAGCCTTAATTGCATTCACAAAAAGCGGTGGTTACAAAGCTTTTAATATTCAACAATTATCACAAATCAAACCACAAACACTGATTTTATGGGGCGATACAGATAAAATTTTGGGTACTAAAGATGCTGAAGTGTTTAATAGAGCCATTCCCCATAGTCAGCTAGTTTGGATTGAAGATTGCGGTCATCTCCCTCATCTTGAAGCACCACAAATCACTGCTCAACACATTTTAGAGTTTTCACAAAAAATGCAGAATCTGCCTTAAAATTATCACCTTAGTCAAGAACATTACAACATAATCAAAAATAAACCTATAAAAGTAGTTTAGGACATAATTCTACCCCATTCCCTCTTCCCTAATCCCTCCCATAACCATAGCGATACCCAAAAGAGTATCGCTGGTAACTGAGAAACCACTAAAATCTAGTCAAGTAACCACATTTGTGAAGAAATATCTTCAGACTCATCTGATTGAGTTTTAATCACCTTGATAGGTGTGCCGTATGATTTTCTGTAAGCGAGTGGGCTATATGTAGTTTGTTTTTGTGGTTTATGGGGTTCCTCTTTTTGTTTCAAAGCATTAACTTCAGCGACGAGATGAGAATTAGCTGTAGTGAAACTTTCTTTTTCTTGTTTCAAAGTATCAATTTCCGCAATCAGCAAAGAATTAGATGTAGTCAAACTTTCCTTTTCCTCATGCAAAGAATTGACTTCCGCGATTAACTGAGAATTAGACTCTGCTAATTGCAGAGCAGTTTTTTTGGTTTCTTTAAGTTCCTTTGTCAGTTTTTCTGATAAAGATTTTTGTTCAGACTGAGATGATTGTAAATCTACAATTTGTTGACGAGCTTGTGCTAAATTAGCTTGCAATTCTTTAACAGTTTTTTCTAAATCTAAATTAGGTTTAGGGGCTGGCTCTGGTGTTGGGGCTGGATTTTGAGCACTGACTGTGGCGTTGTCTTCTGCAACAGACTCAGCAGCAACATCAACAGTAGATTCATCTTCAGCCGGGGTAAATTTCTGTGCTTCTTCTTGTATTAATTCAGAAACAGAGACACGTTTTCTAACCATTATTTTCTCCAATCATGCTGTAGTTCATCGGCCACGCGACGGTAATCTAACTGTGCATCCCGCGCGTGTTTTCCTCGCCATTGAGTAATCGCCACACCCTCAAGTGCTGCTCGTTCGTGAGCTTTATACGCACGGATAAATGCTTTGCAAGCCGGAATTCCTAACCGCATGAGAGTGTTTTGAGCTTCGAGTGCTTCCCCCAGACTGCGCGTATCAACTTTAGTTAGCAGTACCCGATGGGGAACGCCCACGGGGACGACGGCTTTCTTAACTGTTTCAATGACGACAGCTAAATCCATTGCAGCTGGGGGTGTGGGTAAAATTAGATAATCTGCGATCGCTATTACCTTTGCTAAAGCTTCAGACTGTAGCGCCGGTGGCGTATCCACCACTACTAAATCGTAACCTGTTATCTTTGGCAAATTACCTAAAAGTTGCGGATCTGTCTCTTGGGATAAATCAAATCCCATATCGTTCTCACCCCGACCAAACCACCAACTAGCTGAACCTTGAATATCTGCGTCAATCAAAATCACTTTTTTATCTTTAGCAAAGTTTGCAGCCAAGTTGACTGCAGTAGTCGTTTTCCCGACTCCTCCTTTACCGTTGAGGATAGCGATGATTTTTGCCACTGATTGCTTCCGACGCTTCCCTACAAGAATATAACGGTTTGGGTAGCGAATATTCTTTTGATCACAATTTTATGGGGAATAGGGCATTGGGAATAGGGAATAGGGGATAGGGAATGGTAAACATTCTTTTCTCGGCATTGCTGAATCAAAGCATGAAATTCAAAAATCAAGTATTCTCAAATTTGTTACTGTTGAGAATGACAATTTGTCGCTAAAATTTCATCAGAAATCCCTTGCTCACGAGCCAGTTTTTCATAATGTTCTCTGTCTCGATACTTACTTATTTGTAATTTTGTGTTTGAGTTGCTGCATAAAACCCGGAAATCTTCAGAAACCTTCATATTTCCTAGATTTCCCCTAGCCGAATCGAAACTCTCAACTCAGCAAAATTTCTTTGCGCCCCTCAGCGCCCCTCTGCATTCAAAAAAATCCCCTCTCTCATCCTCCCTTCCAACAATTCCAACAACCCATCCACAGCCTGACCAACTTGCTCAAAACAAACGGGCGGCGATGGTTCCGGTGCAAACTGAATTAACTTAATTTCCCCCTTCCCAATTCCAATCATCACCACTTCCACTTCTGGCTGATGATTTTCAATAATTCCTAATATTTCCTGCAACCGATTTTCCACTTGATTATTCAATTTTTCTATCTGCTCTTGGGGACAATAAACAAAGTGTGGAGTCGGTTGCAAATCGATACCGATTGCACCTTGTTCTTTGCCATTTTCTAACCACAGTCCCCAATATAGTGCAGCTAATTCTTGCTGATTTTTCTTAACAAATCTATCTAATTGGCGACGCCATTGATTATCTGCTGATTCTGGTTGGGTAGTAGTAAATATCATAAATAACGAGATTTGCAAATTTACTTTGAGAGGACTATTTTATACCACTTTGTACACGCCACAGGCTAGCGTAAATACCATCTTGTGCTAGCAATTGCTCATGGATACCTGATTCTACTATTTGTCCATGTTCCATGACATAAATGTTATCGGCGTGGCGGATGGTTGAGAGTCGGTGAGCGATCGCAATTGTTGTCCTGTTGATTGTAATTTGTTTGAGCGATCGCCCAATCGCTGCTTCTGTTTCATTATCCACCGCCGAGGTAGCCTCATCTAAAATCAGAATTGGCGGATTTTTCAATACAGCACGAGCGATCGCAATTCGTTGTTTTTGTCCACCTGATAATTTTTGCCCTCTTTCGCCGACAATTGTCTCATAACCTTGGGGCAAATTGATAATAAATTCGTGGGCTTCGGCTATTTTTGCGGCTGCAATTATGTGTGTTTCTTGGGCATCAAAGCTACCATAACCGATATTTTCTGCCACTGTACCATGAAATAAAAAGACATCTTGACTGACTAGGCCGATGCAACGTCGCAAATCTCGCAAATACAAGTTTTGTAAATCAATGCCATCTAGGGTAATAGAGCCATTTTGCAGTTCATATAATCGCAACAAAAGTTTAACTAAAGTGCTTTTGCCTGAGCCTGTAGCACCCACGATACCGATTGTATCCCCTGCGGGAATTCGTAGAGATAAATTTTGAATAACTGGTAGTCGCTCTCGATAGGCAAAAGTAACATTTTTAAACTCTATTTCTCCCCGCACCATATCTACTCTTAAAGCGATATTTCCTGGATGAATGGTAATAGGAGTATCTAATAAATCCATAACTCGATTAGTAGAAGCCATCGCCCTTTGATATAAATCAAAAGTGCCACCTAATCGAGTTAATGGCCATAATAAACCTTGGACTAGAAATACTAATGAACTATATGCGCCTACAGATATTTTACCGGCGACTGTTTGCATTCCTCCAAACAGTAACAAGGCTGTAAATCCTGCTAAAATAAACATGCGGATGAAGGGAATAAAAGCAGAGGAGAGGGCGATCGCTTTTCTGTTGCTTTGGCGATAACCAGCACTTTCCGTCTCCAATCGCCCCAGTTCAAATTCCTCAGCAGTGAAACTTTTAATTGTCATCATCCCACTGAGATTATTTGACAACCTCCCATTCAGTAAACTTACTTTTTCTCTGACCTCAGCGTAACGCGGCGCTAGTAATTGCTGAAAGGCGATCGCCCCCGACACAATAAATGGAATTGGTAATATTGCCATCCATGCTATATTAGGAGCCACAATAAAAAACACACCACTAATGACCACAACTGAGGTGGTGACATGGATAATGTCGTTTGCTCCCACATCTAAAAACCGCTCTAATTGGTTAATATCATCACTGAGGATAGACATCAAACCACCAGTGCTGTTTTCTTCAAAATAAGCCAATTCCAGCTTTTGCAGATGCTCATAGGCATCCAACCGGAGGTTATGTTGAATATTTTGTGCCAAGTTACGCCATAGCACCTGATAGCAGTACTCAAAAAATGATTCCAGAATCCAAACGATTACCGTCAGCAGCGCTAGGATCAGAAATTGCCCAAAGATATCTTTAACTCCCCACTGAGCAATGATAGAATTCTGCTGTTTGACTGTCACATCCACAGCTAACCCAATTAATGCAGGTGGTGCTAAATCGAACAGTTTATTGAGAATGGAAGAAGCGATCGCTAACCAAACTTGTTGACGATATTGGTGTCCATAGTTGAGTAGGCGAGAGAGGGGATGCACGAAATGCTGACGCTTTCTTAATACCTGATCAGACTTAGATGCTATAGCCACAGTTGTTCACAGTTGCGTGCAAATGATACTACCATAAACAGCCACATAATCCCAATTTTAGATTTTTTGCCACTCTCTACAGGCATAATCTATGTCACCATAGTACAGGAAATTTCTGATGACGCTCAAGGAGATAATAAATTGAAAAATCCACAATTTGCTAACTGGCAAACTACAGCTTTAGGAATTTTTTTGGCACTAGTTGTAATTACTAGTCTTAACTCTTTTATTATCATCAATCCAGGGCAAGCGGGAGTGATTAGTATTTTGGGGAAAGCTAAAGATGGGGCTTTGCTAGAAGGTATCCACCTCAAACCACCCTTAATTTCCAACATCGATGTGTATGATTTGACAGTGCAAAAATTTGAAGTTCCCGCCGAAAGTTCTACTAAAGATTTGCAAAATTTGTCTGCGAGATTTGCGATCAACTTTCGCCTTGACCCAACACAAGTAGTGGAGGTGAGAAGGAAACAAGGGACACTAGAAAACATCGTCTCTAAAATTATCGCCCCCCAAACTCAAGAAGCCTTCAAAATAGCTGCAGCCAGAAGGACAGTAGAAGAAGCAATTACCAAAAGAAGCGAATTAAAAGAAGATTTTGACACCGCTTTGAGCGATCGCTTAGACAAATATGGGATAATTGTGTTAGATACTAGCGTAATTGACTTGACTTTTTCTCCGGAATTTGCTAGGGCAGTAGAAGAAAAACAAATCGCCGAACAACGAGCACAGAGAGCCGTTTACGTAGCGCGGGAAGCTGAACAAGAAGCGCAAGCAGACATTAACCGTGCTAAGGGTAAAGCCGAAGCTCAAAGGCTTTTAGCCGAGACTCTCAAAGCGCAAGGAGGACAATTAGTGCTACAAAAAGAAGCGATAGAAGCTTGGAAGACAGGCGGTGCTCAAATGCCAAAAGTTCTAGTTATGGGTAGTGATTCCGAAGGTGGCGTCCCCTTCATCTTCAATCTCGGAAATATGTCAAATCAGCAGTGATTTTAGTAAATAATGTTCCATAGGGTGGGGAACTTCAATCAATATGTATCAACATAGCTGAAAAGGACAAACATTTTCATTGTTCCTAGAGAAGACCCCACACAAAATTTCTGGCAAATAACAACTTTTATAAGTTGGTTTTATTTGCACCACCTGACTGACAAAAAATATCAACCCCATAATAAACCGCTTTATGTCAACTCCTAATCATCACAACTTTACTGCCGAAGAAGCGAAAAAATTGCTAAACAAATTTAACTGTTTAGATATCGCGCCTATCCTCAAGCCATCAGAAAAAGTTTCCGTTCGTCGAGCACTAAGTTTAATTACTAGTCTTTCTGATTATCAAATTCTCGGAATTTGTGCTGATACCGCAGGAGAAGGAATGCTGGCGATGAAAACCTATTCTCAAGCTTTTGGTTATGAAGCACCGAGCAATTTACCAATAATTGAAGGGCCAGTTTATATCAAATTAAATGGCAAAAATGGCTTGTGCTACCTTGATTCTTACGCTGGACATCATCGCGGAGTTTTAGTATCTTGCCAGTCTTATAGTACAGCGGGAATTAACGAAATGTATGGACATTTGCCCCTTGATTTATTTGTATAGAAATTCTCAGCAATTACAATTGTCTGTAGGTAGGGCAAAAGTCTTACCTACTAATTATTTGGGAATGGTAAAACAATATGAGTATTATTACACTGCAAGCTGTTAAAAAAGACTTTGGTATTAAAGAAATTTTAAAAGACGCTAACTTTAGCTTAGATGTTACAGATAAAGTCGGATTAATTGGTACAAATGGCTCAGGAAAATCAACTCTATTAAAAATGATCGCTGGACTAGAGTCAATTGACAGTGGTCAAATTTTAGTTAACTCTGGTGCAAAAATCGTTTATCTTCCGCAGCAGCCAGATTTAGATGAAAATCGCACAGTTTTAGAGCAAATTTTCGCCGATAGCGGTGAACATATGGCTTTGGTACGAGAATATGAAGAACTTTCAGATAAATTAGCTCACTACCCAGAAGACACTCAATTAATGTCTCGTCTTTCTGAAGTGATGCAAAAAATGGATACAACAGGTGCGTGGGAACTAGAAACTAATGCCAAAATCATCCTCACCAAGTTAGGAATTTCTAACTTTGAAGCCACTATCGGTAGTTTGTCTGGAGGTTATCGCAAACGCATCGCTCTTGCTACAGCTTTGTTATCAGCACCAGATGCTTTGCTCATGGATGAGCCAACAAACCATCTCGATGCTCTTTCTGTAGAATGGTTGCAAAGTTACTTGAATCGCTATCGTGGCGCACTATTTCTCATTACCCACGATCGCTATTTTTTAGATCGTGTCACTAATCGCATCATTGAAATTGACCGAGGCGATATTTACACTTACACAGGTAACTATTCATATTATCTGGAAAAGAAAGCTTTAGCTGAAGAATCTGCTATCAGCAGTCAACGGAAACATCAAGGGATTTTGCGGCGCGAGTTGGAATGGCTGAAAAAAGGCCCAAAAGCCCGGAGTACCAAACAAAAAGCCAGAATAGAACGTGCTCACGCACTGCGTGATACCGAGTTTAAACAAGCTCAAGGTAAAGTTGATATTTCTACAGTTAGTCGCCGCATTGGCAAAAAAGTTATTGACCTCAATCATATTTCTAAATCGTACAGCGATCGCACTTTAATTAAAGACTTCACCTACGAATTTAGCCCAGAAGATAGAATCGGCATTATTGGTGCTAACGGCGCAGGTAAATCCACTTTAATGGATATCATTACCCGCAAAATTCAGCCAGATTCAGGAACCGTAGAAATTGGTGCGACAATTCACATTGGTTATTTTAACCAACATTCAGAAGAATTGCTCACAGCATTAAATGAAAACCAGCGGGTCATCGACTATATCAAAGAAGAAGGGGAATTTATTAAAATAGCCGACGGTACTCAAATCACCGCTTCCCAAATGTTGGAACGGTTCTTGTTTCCTGGAAATCAACAATATGCACCTATTCATAAACTTTCTGGTGGTGAGAAACGGCGATTATTTCTCTTGCGCTTGCTCATGGGTGCACCGAATGTTTTAATCTTAGATGAACCGACTAATGATTTAGATGTGCAAACATTAGCAGTGCTAGAAGACTATCTAGAAGATTTTTCTGGATGTGTAATTGTAGTTTCTCACGATCGCTACTTTTTAGACCGCACTGTAGACACGATTTTTGCCTTAGAATCAGGTGGAGTTGTGCGACAATATCCCGGTAATTATTCTGTTTATTTAGACTACAAAAAAGCCGAAGAAGCCCAACAATCGACGCAGAATACTAAAGACAAGCCAAAAAATATAGAACCGCAAAAAACTACATCTCCAGAACCAGAAAACAAAAAGCGACGCCGACTTTCCAATTGGGAAAAGCGCGAATTTGAACAATTGGAAGGGAAAATTGCCAAACTAGAATCGGAGAAAGCAGAAGCAGAAAAAGCATTAGTAAATGTGGGTGCGGGGAATTATACTCAAGTGCAAAAATTATATGAGCAAGTAGAAACGCTCAAAGTTGCAATTGATGTAGCAACTGAACGCTGGTTAGAATTAGCTGAAATGGATTCTTAAACAGATTGAAATTACCATGCGATTGTGAGTTAACAGAAAGGAAATTATGCAAAACCTCGTCAGAATTACCCGCAACCCAGAAGTCATGGGCGGTAAACCCTGCATCCGGGGGCTACGCGTCACCGTTGGTGCGATTGTAGGTTTAATGGCATCAGGACACGCCAAGAGCGACATACTCGCAGCATATCCTTACTTAGAAGAAGCAGATATATATGAAGCACTTGCTTATGCTGCTTGGCGAGCGGAAGAAATTGAAGTTCCGCTGAAAAGTTTACCGGACAATTGCTTTATACCGGGAAACCCGTCCACTGCGGTGTCCTAATGAAAATTTTAATTGACATGAATTTGTCCCCAGATTGGGTAAAGGTTTTCGAGAAGTACGATATTGAAGCTGTCCACTGGTCTAATGTTGGTGAACCCCGTGACAAAGATACGGTAATTATGGACTGGGCAAGAGCCAACAGATATATTGTGTTTACCCACGATTTAGATTTTGGTTCTTTGTTAGCAGCAACAGGAGTAGAAACACCAAGTGTCATTCAAGTAAGGACGCAAGATATTTTACCTACCAGTATTGAAAATATTATAATTTCTGCCTTACGCCAGTTTGAATTTGAACTAGATAATGGTGCTTTAGTTACCGTTGACCAAGCACAATCTAGGGTCAGGATTTTACCAATTAGACGCGGATAAAACTTTAAATTGTAATTGATTCACTACAAAAAGATTGGCTAAAACCAGAACAAGAGAAAGCATGGCAAGATTTGAACGACCAAACGCAACAGCCGAGTAGTATCTTTTATTTGCTAATTTCACAGCAGCAGATTTGAGAAATGCAAATTTGAACGGTGCTACTTTAAATGAAACTATCTGCTTGGATGCGTTGGTTGGGGGATGTAATTTTGGTAAAGCGGCTGGTTTAACCGATAAGCAACGTAAAGATTTGCAACTACGCGGAGCTAGGTTTAGTGATTCAGAAGATGATGAGTTAGCGATTCTTAGTTGAGGTATGGAATTAATGTTTTTTTAACGCAGAGGAGCGCAGAGGAAAACGCAGAGGTACGCGGAGGTCTGCTCAATTTTATGAGTGGTTCAGTGGATGATAATTAAGTAAAATTCTTAAATAATTTATGAATAAGTCTATTAATTTACCTCAAAAACTCATGCTTTTGGGTTCAGGGGAACTGGGCAAAGAGTTTGTGATTGCTGCTCAACGTTTGGGGAATTATGTAATTGCTGTTGACCGCTATGCTAATGCGCCAGCAATGCAGGTTGCTGACTGTTTTGAAGTGATTTCTATGCTGAGTGCTGATGATTTAGAGGCGGTAGTTATGAAGCACCAGCCTGATTTTATTATCCCAGAAATTGAGGCAATTAGAACTGAAAAACTGGCAGAATTTGAGCAGCGAGGAATCACAGTTATTCCTACAGCAGACGCTACTAACTACACCATGAACCGCGACCGAATTCGGGAGTTAGCGCACCAAGAATTAGGGATTAGAACTGCTAAATATGGTTACGCTACAACCTTAGATGAATTTGTAGCAGTTTCTGATATAATTGGGTTTCCTAATGTTGTTAAACCTGTGATGTCATCCTCTGGTAAAGGTCAGTCGGTAGTCAAAGACCAGAGTGAGGTTGAGACAGCTTGGAATTATGCGATCGCTAATTCTAGAGGTGATACCCAAAAAGTAATTATCGAAGAGTTTATCAACTTTGAAATTGAAATTACTCTCTTGACGATTAAACAGTGGAATGCACCGACAATATATTGTGAGCCAATTGGTCATCGTCAAGCAAGAGGTGATTATCAAGAATCTTGGCAACCTGCAGAAATTTCTCCAGAAAAAATAGCCGAATCGCAAGCAATCGCTAAGAAAATTACTGATGCTTTGGGTGGTGCGGGAATTTTCGGTGTTGAGTTTTTTATCACTCAAGATGAAGTGATATTTTCTGAACTTTCTCCCCGACCACATGATACAGGAATGGTGACATTAATTTCCCAAAACCTGAATGAGTTTGAACTGCATTTAAGAGCTATTTTAGGCTTACCTATTCCTAACATAGACTTGTTAGCACCTTCAGCAAGTGCGGTAATTTTAGCAGCAGAAAAATCAGATTCCATAGCCTTTACTGGTGTAGCAGATGCTTTATCAGAATCAGATGTAGATATTAGGCTATTTGGTAAACCCAGCGCTCATCCCTATCGCCGTATGGGAGTGGCTTTAGCTAAAGGATTAAATGTGCAAACAGCAAGGGAAAAAGCTACCAGAGTAGCAAGTAAAATTAAATTGGTTTAGCATCATAAATTCAAATCTACAGCAATGCGATGGGCACAAGCAAATCCAGAAAACGCCACAGCATTTAATCCTTGGCCAGGAAAGGTGCTATCCCCTACGCAATAAAGTCCCGGAATCGCTGTACGATTAAATGGCATCCCCAATAATCCCCATAATTTCCGTCGGGGTATGGGCCCATAAGTCCCATCTACTCGACTCAAAAAACGGCGATGGGTGCGTGGTGTTCCTGCTTCCAAATAGTCCAACCCAGCATCTAAACCGGGAAAAATCCGCTCTAGTCGGTCAATAATTTGTCCTGCTACAGCTTCTTTCTTGGCGTCATATTCACTCTCGGTCAATCCTTGCCAATTATCTATCCAGTCGGGGGTAAAGGCATGAATGATATGATAGCCCTCTGGTGCTAAATCTGGGTCAAGCAAGGTGGGAATAGACACAAAAACCGTACCTAAGTGTGCTGTCATTTGCTGCCAATTTTCTAACAGAATGTGGTGACATTCTGTACCTCGAGACAAAACTGATTTTTGCACTCCCAAATGCAAACTGAAAAAGCTGGGGGATTTTTGATAACGTTGTTGCCAATTTTTTTCATTATCTGGTATGTCGTCTTTTGGTAATAGTTTTTCAAAGGTATCCCAACGTGTAGCATTAGAAACTATCCGTTTACTTTGATATATTTGACCATTAGCCAGTTGTACACCGATAGCGCGTCCTCTTTCTGTGATAATCTTCGTCACTCTGGCTTGATATTGAATTTTTCCGCCTGTTTTTTCTAAACCTTCTACCAATTTTTGAGCAATTTTTCCTACGCCACCTTTAGGGTAATTAACACCGCCATAATGCCTATCTGAAAATACCATCCCTGCATTAATCATCGGCGTCATATTAGCTGGAACCACTGACCAGCAATAACATTCCATATCAATAAATTTTAATAACTGGGAATCTTTGATGTATCGCCGCGTCACATCGCCGACATTTTGTGGTAAATATTTAGCTAAACCGAGACATGCTAAAGGATGCTGGAAAAATGCTCGCATTAAATACCGAGGTTCTTCTAGTGACAGCAACTCCATGGTATTGAGGCAATTAAATACTTGCCAACATTCGTGATAAAAGCGACGGATACCATCTGCTTCATGAGGAAAATAAGCAATAAGATTTTGCAAAAATTTTTCATAAATTCGGTCAACTTTCAAGTCTAAACCCTGGGGGAGATGATAGTGAATCTGCACTGAGTCAGGGATTGTTTCTAAGTTGACATTGACAGCATCAAGAGCGCGGGTGAGTAAGTTAGTAGTTCCATGTTGTCCCAAGCCAAAAATCATGGATGCGCCGACATCGAAGCGATAGCCTTGTCTTTCAAAGTAACCAGCACTCCCACCAGGAATCAGATAACTTTCCAGTACTAATACTTTCGCCCCCTTCGCTGCTAATTGGGTTGCAGTTACTAACCCACCAATACCAGAGCCAATGACGATGACATCAAATGAGGAACTATGAACCATAATTTATAGTGAAAAACTCACAATAAATATTACTAGTAGAAGCGGGGAATAGGGAATAGGGAGGTGGGGAGTGTGGGGAGTGTGGGGAGTGTGGGGAGTGTGGGGAGTGTGGGGAGTGTGGGGAGTGTGGGGAGTGTGGGGAGTGTGGGAAGTGTGGGGGGTGTGGGGAGACAGAGAAAATAACCATTAGCTATTGTTTATTTTATGATCACAAATAATTAATCACCAATCACAAATAATTAATCACCAATCACACATAATTAATCACCAATCACACATAATTAATCACCAATCACACATAATCAATACCAATCATAAAAAAGAGGGACAAGCCTGCTACCGCTGGCTAATCCCGTCTGCCGATCCTTAAAGAGAGGAGAACACTGATTAACAATATAACCTCGATTGAGAATATCTGTCAACTACTAATGAAATATATTTTCAATAAGTTGGAATGTGTTGATTTTAGCATCTAGTCGTAGCCAGGAGGGAACGTAGAGTATTATGATGTTTCAGTTCTTATTTATTAAAAAACGCGCCTATTGCTGCCTATGACGCTACAACTGCGTGTGTATGTTCCACCCCATCCCCTCATTAAGCACTGGTTGGCGGTGGCGCGAGATGCAGCCACACCTTCAGTATTATTTCGGAGTGCAATGACTGAGTTGGGGCGATGGCTGACTTATGAAGCGGCTCGAGATTGGCTACCAACGCTAGAAACAACGGTGCAGAGTCCTTTAGATTCCTGTCCGGCTACTTTAATTGATCCACAAGTGCCTGTGGCTGTGGTGCCGATTCTCCGGGCTGGGCTAGGATTATTGGAGGGAGCGCAGACGTTGCTACCTTTAGCATCAGTTTATCATTTGGGCTTGGTGCGAGACGAAGAGACGTTAGAACCTTCGTGTTACCTGAATAAATTGCCAGAAAAATTTTCTCCCCAAACGCGGGTGTTAATTACCGATCCGATGTTGGCAACTGGCGGATCGATTATGACAGCAATGGCAGAATTAACACAACGGGGTGCTGATCCTAGTTTAACCAGAATTGTTTGCGTGGTGGCTGCTCCACCAGCTTTGCAAAAACTGAGTGCGGCTTATCCTGGTTTAAATGTTTACACTGCGGCTATTGATGAAACACTCAATGGCAACGGATATATTGTACCGGGATTAGGTGATGCAGGCGATCGCACCTTTGGGACTTAAGCTAGTATGCAGCTAGGGAAGAAAAATAGCTTTACTAGTGTAAAAATCGCAAAGTTTCTTGAAGGCGGTTAAAGATATGAGTCAGCGAGATGGTTTCGCCAGTGGTTTTTTCGCAGGAGCAGTTTTCGGTAGTGTCGTCGGTGGCGTTTTGGGGGCCTTGATCGCATCACGACATGATGTAGAATTGGCAGCAGATGAAGACACGGAACTGACTAATAACCAAGCTGAAGCTAAAACAATCTCAGGTAAACGGCGTCAGATGCGGGCTTCAGAAAGCAACAGCATCGAAATGGAAACGGCAAGGCGATCGCTAGAAGATAAAATTGCTCAGTTGAATGCGACAATTGATGAAGTGCGAAAGCAACTGGGCAATGTCAACGGCAGTTCGTCTGGATCAATAAGCGATCGCTCCGTTACCAAAGACGCCTAAACTGCTCTAGCCTTGGTGAAGATGTCAAATTGTGGTGAAAGGCTTTCATCAGCCGCAGACACCGCGACATGGACTCAATTAAAATCAATAAATAAGACCAATTTTGTCACTTAGCAAAAAACCAACCCATCCATGAATCTATTGTTTGCAGTCCTGGCTGCCTTCTTCACATATTACGGCTATTTACTAATTGTTCGGGTTCTGTTGACCTGGTTCCCTAACATCGACTGGTATAACCAACCATTCGCTGCTTTGAGCCAAATCACAGACCCGTATCTGAATATTTTCCGCTCATTCATTCCCCCATTAGGCGGGATGGACATTTCTCCTGTGTTAGCGATTATACTGCTGCAGGTGTTGGGTGGCTTTATGGACACCCTCAGCCGCACTCCAGCTTTCTTTTAACCGGGTCATGGGTAATGGGTAATAGGAACTGGTAAATTTTTCATCCTTAATTACCAATCCCCAATTACCAATTACCAGTATCCCGATTGGTGGTACTAATTTTCAGTTCCAGATATGTTATTTATTAACGCCGCACTTGACCGCTAAACCCAGCAGCTTTAAACTGCTTCAACTTTAATGGTGTGGGCTGAGTCGCGGGAACAGAAATCCTCAATTCAAAATCACTGACACCCGGTGGAACTTCTGCGATAGAACCTAAACGGGTGCGGTTTTGCATGACAGAATCGTTGTTGGCGTCATATATCCGACCGAAAATATCTGCATCGTATACTGTCTTATAAGTGCCATTTTCAGCTTTGCCCTTGACAATAAAGCAATTAGCCGCCGCAGAACCACTACTAATGACAGCACCTTGTGCTAACTCTGGGGGACACTCATTGTAAGAAAGATCAAATAGTCGAATCTGTGTCAACGCTACAGCAACAGGAGTAGACACCCATAATATCACCCCCGTCATCCAGGCGAGCAATATCACCTTGGTAAGTCTCAAGTATTTGGTAGCAAAAGACTCTAAAGCCTTCAGAGAAATAGAAAAAGGGAAATAATGCATAGGTAAGAGTGCCATATTAGCAAAGAAAATTATGTAACATTTATAGCGAACCAAGAATTATCACTAACTCCCAACCCAATAATTAGCACTGTTTTTAATTACAGCTTACCGGAATTTAACTACCAAGAGATTGAAGACAGAAATTTAACTTTTGCAATAATGAGAAAAAACAACTCTAAATTGCGATGAGCTTATGACGCCAGATGAGGTTGAAGCCGCCTTGCAAACAGCCTTTAATAGTTGTGATGCAGCTAGGTGTCCTCTTACGGATATGCAGAAACAAATATTACTGCAAGTCATGGAGCAAATTCAAGGTAATTGTGATTCTAGTGCATTGGATACTGCTAATCCCTTGGATGAACTAACTGCAGAGGAATTAGAAATATTTTTACAGTTTGTCAAGACAGAAGAACAACAAAACCGCACTTGGAAAGTGCAATTACTCAACGACTGGTTGCTAGAAACTGATTCAGGGACAGTACAGTTTATCCGCGATCGCTATGGTTTAAAGTGGTTATATCGCGTCGAATCCTATCATTTTGACAAGTACTCTGATATTGAGGATGCCTTAAAACTAAGAGTAGGCGATCGCATTGAAATTTCCAACTCTCTGTGGGAATGGGTGCGGGAAGACGGCCCCTGTAAGCGTGAGTGGTTTCCTTGCACAGTACTGCAAATTGATACAGTTAGTAACGATGATGATTCCTTTACCAACGGCGTCATTCGCTTTGCAGATGGAACCGAGTATCAAATTCAAGGTATCTGTGAATGGAACCGCTACAACTGGCGCTGGCCGAGGAAGGATGAAGGATGAAGGATGAAGTATGAAGTATGAAGTATGAAAATAGTTGAGGACATACGCCCGCCTTTGGTAATGGGTAATGGGTAATAGGCCTTTTTACCAATTCCCAATTACCAGTTACCAATTCCCGCGAAATCCCACCCCTAGAAGGAGTGGGATGAGCTTACTGTATAAAGTATGCAGATATCTTGATCTACTCGCTTCACAGAAATTATTAAACATCTAATTTTTTAACCTTAAATTAGTGTTTTCTTAATTTTGTTGGGATAACTTGACTATGCTGAGTCAAATTTAACACCCATTTTCCCATGACTGTTAAATTACCCAACATACAAATATCTTCTAGATATGCTTACACAATAGGCGGTGTGAGGATTGCGTAATCTATGGGTAATCACATAGGCAGGCGATTAATTATACATTCTTCTTTCCAATTTCTAACTATCCTGCTGATTAGTAACACACTCTTTTGAGTGAAAAATTGTCTTGCTGATCAAGCTTTTTGTAGCGGACTAGTAATCATAAATTTTAAACTTCACACACAACAATGGCTAATTTACTTCAACCAAATCGCATAGGGTTTGTCAAACTAGACGGTGCAGAAATATCTGATTTTGATCCTAAATCAAAACGGATTTTTGTCACTGGTGAACCGGGTGGTAAACCTCTACTTCAAGTAATCGATGCGGCTGATCCTAAAAATTTAAAAATCCAATCATTGATTGACCTGTCGAGTTTGGGTGGTGGGATTCAAAGTGTAGCAGTTAGGAAAGCGACGGGAACTGGAAATAGCATTGTGGCTGTGGCAATTTCGGCAACTAAAGCCACCGATCCTGGTAAGGTTGTTTTCTATGATGCGTCCACTCTGACTAAACTTGCAGAAGTGACTGTTGGCGCTTTACCTGACATGCTGACCTTCACTCCTGATGGTAGTAAATTGTTGGTGGCGAATGAAGGAGAACCGAGTGAAGATTACACAATTGATCCTGAAGGTTCAATTAGTATTATCGACGTTTCCGGGGCAATTACTGCTTTAGATAACAGTAAAGTTCAGACTGCTGATTTTAAAGCATTTAATGGTCAAGAAGCTAGTTTGAGAACAGCGGGTGTGCGGATTTTTGGCAAATTAGCTAATGGGACTAATTCCACAGCCGCGCAAGATTTTGAACCAGAATATATAGCAGTTTCTCCAGATGGCAAAACTGCTTTTGTGACACTACAAGAAAATAATGCTTTTGCAATTGTTGATTTGGCTACGGCTAAAGTTACTAGCGTTGTTCCCCTGGGTTTCAAAGATCACAGTAAACCGGGGAATGGTTTTGATGCTAGCGATCGCGATGTTGATGGTACAAGTAGTGCAGGTGGGAAAGTAAATATTCAAACCTGGCCTGTTTTTGGGATGTATCAACCAGACGGGCTAGCGTCTTTCCAAGTCGGCGGAAAAACCTACTACATCAGCGCCAATGAAGGCGATTCCCGCGTTCGTCCTACAGCCAATGGGGTATTTGGAAATGAGGGGGTAATCTTCAATGAAGAGACGCGGGTAGCGAGTTTGAAGCTTGACCCGATTGCGTTTCCCAATGCGAGTGAACTGCAAAAACCCCAAAATCTCGGACGTCTCACAGTCACCAACACCCTAGGAGATACTGACGGTGATGGAGACTTTGATAAAATCTACGCTTATGGTGCTCGTTCCTTCTCAATTTGGGATGACCAAGGCAAGTTAGTATTTGATAGCGGCGACCAATTTGAGCAATATTTCGCCAAAGAATTACCCAGCTTTTTTAACGCAGACAGCGGTAATCCCGCGGCTAAAGACACCCGTTCAGATAATAAAGGCCCTGAACCAGAAAGCGCAATTGTAGGTGTGATTAACGGAAAACCTTATGGTTTCATCGCCTTAGAACGCGCGGGTGGGGGTGTGATGGTATATGACTTGAGTAACCCCATAACGCCGCAGTTTGTTCAGTATGTCCGCACCGATACTGATATTAGTCCAGAAGGGTTAAAGTTTATCTCTGCTGAAGATAGTCCCAATGGTCAGCCATTGTTAGCAGTGACTAACGAGTTAAGTTACACCGTTAGTCTTTACCAAATTGATGTACCCGTTGTTCCCAGTGATGGATCTTTTCAATTGCAGATTCTCCACGCTTCCGATTTTGAAGCTGGTATCCCTGCGTTGGATGATGCGGTGCGCTTTTCTGCAGTGTTGAATCGTCTGCGAACTGACCCCAATCTCCCCAGTAACGTAATTGCTAACACCTTGACGTTATCTTCTGGTGACAACTACATTCCCGGCGCTTTTCTCAATGCTTCTAGCGACGCTAGTTTAAATAATGTCGGGGGTTTGGGTGTCGGGACATCGGTAATTGGGCGCGGTGATATCGGAATTCTTAACGCCTTGGGTATCCAAGCTTCCGCATTGGGTAATCATGAGTTTGATTTGGGTGTCAGACAAGTTCGAGATATTCTCCGTCCCACTGGTGGGAATCCGGGTACAAATTTCCCCTATCTCAGCACTAACCTGAATTTTCAGCCAGAAATCACCGCTGGGAATTTAGCAGCTAGCGACTTAGCAACTAACCAAACTACCGCTGAAGCGAGCACGATTAAAAACAAGTTAGCGAAAAGTACAGTTATCACCGTAGCGGGTAATGACGGCGTTCTGGGAACTGCAGATGACCAGAAAATCGGGATTGTAGGAGCGACAACACCAACTCTACCGAATATTTCGTCCATAGGTGGTATCGTTGTTACACCGCAAAATCCCACCGATTTTGCAGCTTTAGCGGCGGAAATTCAGTCCACTGTCGATGTCCTCACAGGTCAAGGGATTAACAAAGTTATACTGCTAACACACATGCAGCAGATCAACGTCGAGCGGGATGAATTAGCGCCCCGGTTGCGGAATGTTGATGTGATCATTGCTGGTGGTTCTAACACACTGTTATCGGATGCTAACGATATTCTGCGCGCTGGTGATACTAGCGATGGAAGTTACCCAATTGTTAAAACTGCTGCTGATGGTAAACCAGTTTTGGTGGTTAACACTGACGGTAACTATAGATATGTCGGTCGTTTGGTGACTGAGTTTGATAAAGACGGTGTGATTAACGTCAGCAAACTGGATAACAAGATTAACGGTGCTTACGCTACAGACGAAGCTGGAGTAGACCGGGTGTATGGTAGCGATGTCAACCCCCGAAATGTGGCTGATTCTAGGGTAGTTGCAATTACCGATGGCTTGCGGAATGTGATTTCTGCCAAAGACAATTTGATTGTGGGTAAATCCAGCGTCTTCCTCAATGGTAGCCGTGAAGATGTCCGCACCCAAGAAACTAACTTTGGGAATTTAACAGCAGACGCTAACTTGTGGTTAGCTCGTCAAATTGACCCCACAGTGGTGATTTCGCTGAAAAATGGCGGCGGAATTCGCGATAATATCGGTGTGGTGGAAGCAGCACCAGGGGCTGTTGATAGTAATGATATTCGGAAATTGCCTACTCAACCTAATCCCTTAGCACCTAATAAACAAACTGGGGATGTTTCTCAGTTAGATGTGGAAAACTCTCTGCGGTTTAACAACGACCTCAGTTTGGTGACAGTCACCGCTCAACAATTGCGCTGGATAATTGAACATGGGGTAGCGGGGACTCGTCCTGGCGCCACACCCGGTCAGTTTCCCCAGGTAGCGGGAATTAACTTTAGTTTCGACCCCACCAAAACAGCGATCGCTTTTAATAACCAAACCGGTGAAGTCACAACCCAGGGCGATCGCATTCGCAGTCTGACTGTCGTCAACACCGATGGTTCTCCCCGCGACACCATTGTCCAAGATGGTAAGCTAGTCGGCGATCCTAACCGGACTTTCCGCATCGTCACCCTGAACTTCCTCGCAGGAACAACCAACGCTAACATTTTGGGTGGTGATAACTATCCTTTCCCCAAATTTATCAAAGATAATCCTACCCTCGCCAATCGAGTTGATTTACGTGGTGAAAATCCTGCAGAAGATGTCAACCGTAACGGGAAAGTAGATACCGCCCTTCCCCTCGCACCCGGCGCTTTTACCTTCGCTGCTGCGGGTTCCGAACAAGATGCTTTTGCGGAATACTTGAAAGCTGTGTATGGCAACACATCATATAATATCGCTGACAAAGGCTTCCGTACCGATAACCCCCGTATCGTTAATTTGCAATCGGGAACTCCCACCACCCGCAACACAGATAACACCTTCACCTTGGGGATTAACTCCAACCTCCGCGTCACTCTCAAGGGAGTCAACAGCACTGGGGTGAATGAAATCGGCGTGTTTACAGTCGATGATAACCAAAACCGGATCAACGGAATTGCTCCAGGTTCTGCAGCCTACACCCAAGAAGCATTGAAACGAGGTAAGGTGATTTTATCAGCGATCGCCAACAACCCCCAAGGTTACGACCCCGCCCAACTTTCCCGCATCGTCAGCGGTTTAAATAGCGGTTCTCGCCTCGTCTTCTACTTGGTACAAAACGGCACAACTGATGGTGTACTGGCGGGAAAAAATGCTAATGTTCTCTTCGGTACAACCGCTGGGAATGCTGCCAAAGTATCAAATTTAGGCACTAATAGTTACGAAATAGCTTGGCGCGACCAACAAAACAACTCCGTCTTTAACAACTTAGTTGTTACTGTAGAAAATACTAATAGTGCGGAAACATTAGGTACAAGGCTCCAAGGACAACAAGAAAGAGAACTCATCGACCTACGCGGTCTTACAGGTCAAGTAAAAGCCGACTTCACAGTCAACCGCGAAGCCGGATTTAACAACTTTGTCGGTTTCTATCGCGTCGTTGACGAAAAAGGCGGTATCGACACCAACGGTGATGGGACTGTGGACATCTTACCAGGACAATCTGGTTACACCCAAGCCGCAGTTAGAGGCAGAGTCGCAGGTATAGATTTGACAGTGGCGAATCAAGGAACCGCCAGCTTTACAGGTAAACAACTAGCTGGTGGTGGTATATTTGCTCCCTTCATCATCAGTAATGGTACTGTAGAGCAAGTTCTCAGCGGGCAAAATAACCAAGTTTATTTCCCCTACCTAGGAGCAAATCCTGATAAAGTAGATCACATTAGCATCTTAGGTGACAACACCTTCGGCTTTGAAGATTTAGCAGGTGGTGGGGATTTGGACTATAACGACATTATTGTCCGTGCCAATTTGAGCCTTGTTTAATATTATCCCATAGCACAACCTCAATGTGGAGACGTAAAATTTTACGTCTCTACAGGAGTTTTTCTACAACACGAAATCATTTTCGTACATTAAATCTTTGCCTGCCCCATAGCAATCCTCAATAATTTGTGAGAAGCTAGATACCCGACTTCTTCAAGAATTCGGGTATCTAATTAATACCCATTCTGCAAGCCCGGAAATTTATTTCCGGCTCAAAGCTAAAACCCATTTTAATAGGTTAAAAGATTCCACAGTCAGCTACTCCGATAGAGGTACTACACCTTGCTATATAATCATCTACCACATAAGTATTATTGCAAAATCCTATGACTCAAACCCTACCATTACCAGTAACCTTCGAGGAATTTATCGAGTGGTATCCCAACGACGGGGTGCGATACGAGCTACATAATGGAGTAATTATTGAGATGGCACCCCCAACTGGAGACCATGAGAAAGTTGTTGGATTTTTAGCCGAGAAAATAACTATAGAGTATGTACGTTTAGGGTTACCTTACCGCATCCCCAAGACTGCTTTTGTCAAAACACCTTCCGCTAAATCCACTTACTTACCCGATGTATTATTACTAAATCTTGATAATCTCGGCAACGAACCTCTTTTTCAAAAACAGTCAACAGTTACTCAAGCAGCATCTGTACCATTAATAGTCGAAGTCGTGAGTCAGTGCGTTGCGCGGGTTCCCCGCGTTGAAGCAACTGACGTTAGCGCAGCGTTAGCGAGTCTTCGAGCGTCACCCGTAAGGGTGAGTACAAATTGGCGAGATGACTATCACCTGAAGTTTGCTGATTATGAGCAAATGGGTATCCCTGAATTCTGGATCGCGGATTATGCAGCTAATGGTGGTAAGCGGTTCATTGGAGACCCCAAGCAGCCTACTTTCTCGGTATGTCAGCTTGTGGGGGATGAGTACCAAATAACCAAGTTCACGGGGAATAATCTAATCGTATCCCCCACCTTCTCCCAACTCAATCTAACTGCACAGCAGGTTTTTGATGCGGCTTTGTGAGTAGAAATGCAGACACTAAGCAAAGCTCGAATTACGAATTACTAATTAATTACTCATTGTGTGCGATCGCCCTTATTTGAGAGGATGTTTGTAAAGTCCAAGAAAGTATAATTTTGTCATTCTGACTGGAGCGCAGCATAAGGAAGAATCTAATGTTTGGGGCATATACTCAGATGTTTCATTCCGCTACGCTACATTCAACATGACGAGGACATTCTATCTATTCTTAATTTTGACTTCTAGATTCTAAGTGTAAATTGGTATGATGATTAATATCAACTCTACCGTTAATTTAATCAAGCAAACTGTCAAAAATGACCAATTCTGGTTATTAGCCATAGGTGCGAGTTTGATAGCGATTAATCTCACCCTCATCTGGCGAGGAAATCAGGTTAATCTTTTCAGCATCAGTTGTTTATTTTGGATGGCTATATCTTTATTAATTTGGGAAAGACGCCAACAATTAAATTTAGAAAGTGATATTTTATCCAGTATTTTAGGAATACTCGTCATTGCTTTTGTATTTTTTAGGAGTGCATCACCAAATAATTTAGGCAGTTTCTTTCATTTTTTACCAGTAATTTCTGCCCTTGGTTTAGCACTGCTCGCTTCTGGTATTCACGGAATCAAGCAATATCAAAGAGAAATAATTGCTCTATTTTTAGTTTTTACTTCTAATTTATTACGTCCCCATTTAATTGATATATCTCCACTGACAGCACAATTTTCCACCTTAATTCTTTGGTATACAGGATTTGAGGTCAATCTTGTGGGAGGAGTGGAAATTCATCTTCCCACAGGATCTGTCAGAGTATATGAAGGTTGTTCGGGAATGTCGCAGATAATAAATTTGTTAGCGTTAGCAATCTTGTTTAACTTAATCTTCCCACGTAACAAACAACAAAAAATCCTCATCTCAGTTGTGGCGGTGGTTTTGGGCTTTGTTGTCAACAGTTTTAGAGTTGTACTGTTAACTATTCTCTCGGCAAAAAACGATTTATCTGCCTTTGATTATTGGCACATAGGCGGTGGATCTAAGGTATTTTTCTTGATAGCAGCTTTATTATTTGGATGCTTTTTCTGGTTTATACTGCGAATAAGTGAAACAGATAATCTGCCGCCAACGGAATCGTAAAAGTGCTCATCAATCAACAATTTCGTGCACCATTTTTAGCTGTCATCTTTGCTGGCGCTATTTTAGTTTTGGGTAAATTGATTCTCTCTCCAACTTCAGCCCCACCAGAAATTACCTCATTCGTTTTTCCCCCAGAAGTACCACTACCACAATGGCGCTTAAGTGAGAGTTTCTCCCCACCAGAACCAAAAGCACAAGCTGCAGAAATCATCTCCCAAAACTACTATCGCTACATCCAAAACAGTAAACAGCTTGATATTGACATGCGCTATTTGATGCTTGAGTACACTCACTTTAGCATTAAGAACTTAACTCCCATCTCGACTTCTGCCATTGTGCGCCAGCATCAAAAAGTAGGTTTTTATGGCTTGGGAATTGATCAACAGCGAGCCTATCTTAGTAGCTGTATTAACCCACGGGGCGGTAGTACCTTCACTGTAGAACAGTTTAACCGCAATCGCTATCTTTATGACCTGCGTCCTCAATATTTCTTGTCTTGGTTGTTAGGTAAGGACTCTCTTTTAGATAGACGTTGTTTGTGGGTAAATCTGTCAGTTCCTCTCCAAGGTTCTTCACCCCAAGCAGCTTATCAAGTTTTAGAAAACGCTTGGATTCCCTGGTATCAATGGTGGGAAATCCGCTTTCCCCAGCCATGATTTTCGTTATATTTCCAGTAATTAAGTATATCTTGATGATTTGTAGTTGATAGTAATCAAGGTATTAAGGGGGTCTGTTAGAGATATAAACACAAAAATTATCCGAAAAAATAAAATTCAGATAAATTTCTTCAAAAAAATGCACGTATTAATTTAAACTTAACCTTACATGTATATACTGATTTTTAGCATATCGATTAAGCTGCAACTACCACTTTACATTCTCGCTCATTAAGCAGTTGTACTGAATATCAAAATATATTTGTAACAGAAATGTTACTGATAGGAATAATCTGGGTGACTGACAGTACTTATATCTACCTTCTCTCGCTTTGATTGAGTTAAGAACTTCTCAGAGCACCCTTAAATTTCGTACTGGTGCCTCTAATGTTAGAAGTTTCGAGTTGCTTACACCTCACAACAACTTGTTAAAAGATATTAAGGACTACCCATGCCATCTAACCCTGGTTTATTAATTTCGGAAATACTGACTAACCCTAATGGTAACGACTCACCTTTTGAATATGTGGAATTGATAGCTACTCAAGCTATTGATTTCTCGATTACTCCTTATTCTGTTGTGTTTGCTAATAATGGTAATGCTACCGCTAGTGGCTGGATTGCTGGTGGTGGTATTACTTATGGTTTTAGCATTACCAGTGGTACGGTTAATGTAGGTGATGTAGTTTATGTTGGTGGCTCGTCGATGGCACCAACTGGTACAAAACTACGCACAATCAATACCGGAACAACTACAGGCGACCGCTTTGGTACGGCTAACGCCACAGGTGTACTGGGTAACGGTGGCGGTAATGCTGATGCTGTTGCAGTATTTGCAACTAATATCAACAACA
This sequence comes from Fortiea contorta PCC 7126, assembly GCF_000332295.1. Classification (GTDB taxonomy): domain Bacteria; phylum Cyanobacteriota; class Cyanobacteriia; order Cyanobacteriales; family Nostocaceae; genus Fortiea; species Fortiea contorta. The sequence goes on from NZ_KB235930.1 coordinate 5,035,556, forward strand.
TTACAAATTCTACTGTTCCTGTTGACGCCATCTTTTTTGGCTCTGGTATTGGTAGTGCTGTGGTATCTAGTGGTACAGCAGGGTATCAATTACCTGAAAATGATCGTTACAGCGGTGGCAAGTTACAGTCTAACAGCTTCTTAGCCGCAGATCCAGCCGCTGATCAGATATTGATTGCATCTGGAACATTTAACACAGCCACAAATACTTTTACCACCGCTCGTAATTGGTCTTATGGTGCAGCAACGGCTACTTCTGCGATTACGCTGATTCCGGCTGTCAACCTATCCGTCAGCAGTAATTCTGGCTCAGAAGCAGGTACAACAGTCGTCACCGTTACCGCTACCGCCTCCAGCACTGTTTCTGGAAACCAAACTGTTAACTTAGGTGTGTCCGGAACAAATATCACTGCAGGTGATTACACCCTCAGCAACACAACTATTACCATTCTCAACGGACAAACCACAGGTTCTGTCACCTTCACAGTTGTTGATGACGCGCTAGTTGAAGGTACGGAAACTGCAATCCTGACCATTAGCAATCCATCTGCCGGTTTGGCGCTGGGTAGTACTACTTCCCAAAACATCACCATTACCGATAACGATGTTGCTAACACTGCTCCCACAATCCTGGCAGACAACGAAACGGTAATCGATCCTGAGAAAGTTACAGCTTTCCTGAGCATCCCTAACAATAGCCCCAGTGGAAGCCCTGCAGCTTTCGTCAGCGGTGTAATTAACGACCCCACTGACCCCGCCCGCACAATTGGGATTGAGTTTAACGTTGCTGACGCAGAGACAGCCGCAGGTGCGTTAACTGTCACAGCTACTAGCAGTGACACCGCAGTTGTCGCTAACGCTGGACTAGCAGTTACCGGCAGTGGGAACAGCCGCAACGTGAAAATTACCCCGACTGGCGTAGGCTTTGCAGACATCACCGTTACTGTTAGCGACGGTTCACTCAGTAATTCTTACGTTATTAAATACGCTGCTTCGGCGGCTGGGAATACTAATACTCGCTTCCTCACAGGGACGAGTGATGCTTCTAGTGCTATAGCGATCGACTCTAATTATATCTTCGTTGCCGACGACGAAGACCAAACCATTCGGTTGTACGATCGCAATAATTCCGGTTTACCAGTAAACAGCTTCAACTTTACCTCTTCCCTGGGATTAGATGGTAACAGCGAAGTTGATATCGAAGCCTCCACCCGGATTGGGAACACAATTTACTGGATGGGTTCCCACAGCAACAACAGCAGTAATAACGACAGACCCAACCGCGAACGCATTTTCGCCACAGATATTACTGGTACTGGAGCTAATGCCACCCTGAGTTTCCAAGGATACTATCAGTTCCTCGAAGATGACCTGATTGCTTGGGATAACGCCAACGGTCACGGTTTAGGCGCTGGCTTCTTGGGATTGGGGGCGAGTGCGGCTGCGGGTGTTTCCCCGGAAGTACCCAACGGCTTCAACATTGAAGGCTTGACAATTGCCCCCAATAATAGCACTGCCTACGTTGCCTTCCGCGCGCCCAACGAACCAACCACCAACCGTACTCAGGCGCTGATTGTTCCAGTCACCAATTTTACCACCATCCTGAATGGTACAGGTGGGACAACTGGCTCTGCAACCTTCGGTGCGCCTATCTTTCTCGATTTAGGTGGTCGTGGTATCCGCAGTATTGAGCGTAACTCGACTACTAACCAATACCTGATTATTGCTGGCCCTGCAGGTGCGGCTACAGGCACTGCACCCAACGACTTCCGGCTTTACACTTGGACTGGTAACTCAGCAGATGCACCAATATTGCGGGCAGCAGATTTAACTGCCTTGAATGCTGGGGGTAGCTTTGAGTCCATTGTTGAGGTTCCCAACTCCTTAACTGGCGGTAGCCAAATTCAACTACTAGTAGATAACGGCGATACTGTCTGGTACAACAACGGCACAATTTCCAAAGACCTCGCCCAGGACAACTTCCAAAAATTCCGCAGTGAAATTATCACCTTAGGTGCTGAAGTAGTTACACCCACAACAGTAACTATTGCCGCTACAGATGCCGCTGCAGCCGAAGCCGGAAACGACCCGGGCACTTTCCGCATCACCCGCACAGGTAGCACAACTACAGCCCTCACCGTTAACTACACCATTGCTACAAGTGCTGGTCAAGCCGCCAACGATGGCACTGACTACACTCCAACGCTGACGGGTACTGCCACGATCGCTGCTAATAGCTCCTTTGTGGATATTACCATCACCCCAATTGATGATGCTGCTGTCGAAGGTAGTGAAACAGTGACTCTCACCCTAGCCAGTAGCGCCAACTACACCTTGGGCGGGACAGTCACAGCCACAGTCGTCATTGCAGACAACGACACAGTTGCGGCACCCGCTCAACTGTCTCCAGGAGATATCATTTTCAATGAGTATGCCTCAGACAACGACGCTAACGGCAATGATTTCTTTGAGTTATTAGTCCTCAAAGATAACGCTGACTTGCGGGGATTGCGGGTAAGTGATAATGAGCTAATCGGTGGCGTCCTCAATAATAATGAATCAGTCTTTGTCTTCGGCAATGATGCCTTCTTGAGCAGCGTTCCCAAGGGCACAACAATCGTCGTTTGGACAACCACTGCTGGCGTTACCACAGATACCACCGTCAATCCCGCCGCCAACGACTGGAAAATGGTTCTAGCTCCGGGAACTGGAGTGACAGTAAGCACAGATGGACTGAGTGGTAGCACCAACACAGGATTAGCCACCGGCGGTGATGCTCTCTACCTATATTTACCAGGAGCAGATGGTAACAGTGGCGGTACTGACAACATCTACCTAGACTTTATTTCTTACGAGGATGATGGGGGAGCGATCGCACCCACCGGACTCGCTGACTTAAACTTGGCTAGTCTTGCAGATAACGCCTACTACACAGGCAACACCGCAGCTGGTAACGATATAGCTGCTAACTGGGTAAGATATGACTTCCCCGCCACTGCACCTAACGTACCCACACCAGGGGAAGCTAACCCAGGTCAAGACTTGAGTGCCTTACGTGGCGGAGTAACACCTACCCTGAGTCTCAGCATTGCACCCAACACCTTCTCAGAGGCAGCAGGTGCATCAGCAGCCACAGGAACCGTTACCCGCACTGGCAGTACTACCAGCGCCTTGACAGTCGCACTGTCTAGCAACGATACAACCGAAGCCACCGTTCCCAACACTATTATCATCGCCCCTGGACAAGCATCTGCTACCTTTGCCGTCAATGCTGTGGATGATGCCCTGGTGGATGGTTCCCAAAACGTCACGATTACCGCCAGTGCGACTAGCTTTAGCAACGTTACTGCTAGTTTGACAGTCACAGATAATGATGTTGCAGCCCCCACCATCACCAAAATCCATGATATCCAAGGAAACGGTGCCACCTTTAATGCTGGCTTTGGTGGTACACGCACTATTGAAGGTATCGTGGTTGCGGCCTTCCTGGGAAGCACAAAATTAAATGGTTTCTACGTCCAAGAAGAAGACGCCGACGCCGACGCCGACTTCGCCACCTCAGAAGCCATCTTTGTTTTTGACAACTCAGGACAGTTTACTGGGGTTGCTGGCGATAAAGTCCGGGTAACAGGAACTGTTGCCGAATTTACCAGCACTAGCAGTGGTGTTACTAGCAGCTTGACGCAGCTTTCTAGTGTGACAAGTGTAGTCAACTTAGGCGCTAACAATCTACCCGCAGTCACTAACATTCAGTTCCCTGTCGCCAACGTCGCCGACTTGGAACGTTACGAAGGGATGTTAGTTAATATTAGCGGTGTTGGTGGCAACCTTACTGTTACCGAGTATTTCCAACTCGGCCGTTTTGGACAAGTCGTCCTAGCAGCAAATGGTGCTAGTAACCAACCAGGAACCGACGGCAGACTTGACCAATATACTCAATTCAACGCCCCCAGTGTCAGCGGCTATGCTGCATACTTAGCGGAAATTGCCAAGCGGGAAATTATCCTAGACGACGGTAGCAGTACTCAAAACCCAGACCCAATTATCTTTGGTCGTGGTGGTCAACCCTTGAGTGCGAGCAACACACTCCGGGGTGGTGATACCGTTGCTAGTATTACTGGTGTTTTAGACCAGCGTTTTGAAGGCTATCGCGTTCAAACTTCCACAGGCGTCAACTTTACACCAACAAATCCCCGCCCAACTACCGTACCTAATGTAGGTGGAAGCCTGAAAGTTGCGACCTTTAACGTCCTCAACTACTTTAACGGAAATGGCACTGGTGGCGGTTTCCCCACTTCCAGAGGAGCGGAGAATGTTAACGAATTCAACCGTCAGCGTGACAAAACAATTGCTGCCATTATCGGCTTAAATGCTGATGTTGTCAGTCTGATTGAACTTGAGAACGATGGTTACGGTGCTAACAGCGCTATTCAAGATTTGGTGAATGGGTTGAACGCTGTTGCGGGTGCGGGTACTTATGCCTTCATCAATCCCGGAACCAGTTTAGCAACCGACGAAATCACCGTCGGGTTAATTTACAAACCCGGTAAAGTTACCCCAGTGGGTGCTGCGGCGACAATACCTAATAGCTTTGGTAACGGTGCGTTTGATGTGGTGGGACGGAAACCCCTAGCGCAGACATTCCAAGAAATCACCACTGGTGAGAGTTTCACCGCAGTTGTCAATCACTTTAAATCTAAGGGTTCCAGTTCTGGTGGTGTGGGTGATGCTGATGCGGGCGACGGTCAAGGCTTATCTAACGGCACACGGACTCGCCAATCTCAAGATTTGGCACAATGGCTAGCGAGTAATCCTACAGGTACCACTGACCCAGATTACCTGATTTTGGGCGACCTCAACGCCTACGCCAAGGAAGACCCGCTGACAACTTTGAAAAATGCAGGCTATAACAACCTGCTTCCAGATGCTTCCTATTCCTACGTCTTCGATGGTCAGGTAGGTTCCCTTGACCATGCTTTAGGAAGTAACAGTCTGGCGTCACAAGTTACGGGTGCAGAAAAATGGCACATCAACGCCGATGAACCCACTGTTTTAGACTACAACACCAACTTCAAGTCTGCAGGGCAGCAAACCAGCTTATATAATGCTGATGCTTTCCGTTCCTCTGACCACGACCCAGTGGTTGTAGGACTAAATTTATCCAGCATTAACATCATCGCTCCCCCCGCAGGTCGGAACCCAATCACCGGAACAGCAGGTAATGACAGAATTGTCGGCGGCGCTGGGGCAAAAACTATCACCACTGGCGCTGGTAGAGATGAGATTGTTTATACCAACATCAGGGAAGTGGGTCATCGCATCACCGATTTTGAAGTCGGTAAAGACAAAATTGTCCTGACTCAGTTGCTGGATAGTCTGGTTGTTGGTGGTTATAACGGCACAAATGCCATTACTGACGGCTATGTGAAATTGGTGCAGGGGTCTACCGCTAGCTCTAGTATCTTGCAGATTGACAATGATGGATTATCTGGTTCTGCTATCTTCAGAAATTTCCTGGCATTAGACAACGTCACTCCACTAGCGATGAACAATACTCAAAACTTCGTTTTCTAGTAGGGTCTGTCTCATTAATTTCGATTAGTTTGTAGTGAGCGCTAAAGCGCTGAAAAACAGGAGGACTTTAGTCCTCACTACGAACTTATGTACACAAAACATTTCGCCAACAAATAGAATCCCATGTTTACCAACTTCAAAAATTCACTTCTCACTGCGGGTACTGTCAGCTTATTAAGTTTTGGTAGTTTGGCAATTGCTAATCCTGCTCATGCTGCCACCCTTGACTTAACTACTTTTCAGAAAATCGGTGATGTCACTGCGACACCAACTCAAGCAACACTCCAGTCAGGTACTGGTAGTACAGTGCTTAATGATGGTGGTCCTGGTAGTATTTCAACTTTTCTGGGTGTAACTCCCGCTCAACTCGATAGTCTTGCTCCTGCTGGTTCATTTGCTGGCGCCACAGCAGGTTCTGCGATTAAGAAAACTCTGATTGCTAACGCTGGCGATGTTTTTAGCTTCAATTGGAATTTATCGAATAACACCGGTGACGCCGCCTTTGTCACAATTAACGGTACAGTCAGTGCTTTGACAGGAAATTCCCCTTTTAGCTATACCTTTGGCGCAGCGGGTAGTTACCTATTTGGTATCGGCCTTGTTGAAGTGGATGAGGACTTTGGTTTGTCACAGTTAGTGGTGAGCAATGCTCAACTACAACCAGTGCCTGAACCTGCAACTATGTTAGCTTCATTCACTACCTTGGGTCTTGGTGCAGGAATGTTGAAGCGCTTCCGCAAGAAGGAACGGGTGTAGAAATTAGGGCGGGGTTTCCCATTGGTGTCAACTTAACGTAAAACCTATAGCCCACAAGGAACTGAAGTTCCTTGCTAATAACAGAAGTCATCTCAAGATGACTAAATATGCCAAAAATCTTTAGTCTACTTCAGTAGACTTTGGTTATTAGCCTTGAACTTCAGTTCTGGGTGGGTGTGGAAGTCAACAGATAACCCATTTCTCGCTTAAGTTGACACGTATGGGGATTCCCCCGTTCCCTGTTCCCTTCTTCGATGCATATGTTTATGAAAAAAAGATAAAACTATATATTTTTTTGATATTTTAACCGTTTGCTAGCTGTTTCTTAATGTTACTAGGATAACTTCTAGGATCTGAGGATGTACTAGAGGGTAACTATGAGATATAAAGCTTATTGATAAAAATTTTGCTAAATATTCGTTACTTTATATACATGCTTTCCTGGAAAATATCCAATATATATTTTCTAGTTATATAGCTACTAAATAAATTGCCAAGATGCAATTTGTGTTGAATTTAAACCAGAATTAAGTAAACATGCAGCCGATTCTTAACAGCCCAGAGTCAGAAACAGTGACAGAAAATATAGGATTTGAAGAATTAGCGATCGCTCTTTTTGCCAATCAATTCAATCCGACGATTCTCAGCCTGGATTTTCTCAAAATTAGCGGAATTATTCCCGGCGATTGGCAATTACAAAGTCAGCCTAATATTACACCTAATTTTGCTCAGATTGTTTTTCAAAATGGTGTTAATTTAAACTTTCAAAATCGCACAGTTTCTTTTTTGCAAATTATAGATAAAAAAGACGCAAATTCTCTGAAAATTCCTGAATTGGCGCAAACTTTTATTGAAAGGTTGCCTTACAGCGATTATCAAGGCATCAGCATTAAACCAAAAATTTTAGTGGGGCTATCTGCTAACCAAGGTTTAGCGAGAAAATACATTGTAGAAAAGCTGATATCACCTGGCCCTTGGTGTGATATTGGTGTCAGACCAGCCCAAGCAGCAATTAATTTTTCCTACCAATTAGAACAAGCTCAACTATTATTAAATATCACAGAAGCGCAAATTCAACAAGCTGAAAATCAGCCCATACCAGCGGTGTTGTTTTCTGGTAGCTTTAATTATGAAGTTAGCAGTTATAATGAAAGCGATCGCTTTCCTGAAATCCTCAAGCGATTGCAAAACTGGTCAACAGATTTAGAGCTTTTTCGTGACATTGTAAATAATAAGTTTCTTGGCAATCACGATAACGTTTTTCTATTTAACAGGTAAAGTTTTTGTGAGGCATCTCACAGTCATCAGGTTGCAGAAGAAAAAATAGCGGTGAGCACATCTCACCCTATGCATCTACTAATTTTTCCATCTACCCAAAACTAACTCATGGTGACTACCAACACGATTCGTTTTTCTCAGTTCAATGCATCATTGAACCGTAATTCAGCAGGTCAATTAGTAACCGATTTATCTACTCCGAATAATGCTCAAGCCAAAGCAGTGGCAGAAATTATTCAGCGCAACAACCCAGATGTTTTGCTGATTAATGAATTTGATTATGTCGCAGAAAATCCCACTCAAGCAGTGCAATTATTTCTGCAAAATTATTTGGGAGTTAGTCAAAATGGAGCGACTCCCGTTAACTATCCCTATTTTTATATTGCACCCAGTAACACCGGAATTGCTTCTGGTTTTGACTTAAACAATGATGGCGTTGTCGTCACAACACCAGGAGCTACAGGCTACGGTGACGATTCTTTTGGATTCGGGAATTTTCCTGGTCAATTTGGGATGTTGCTCCTCTCCAAATATCCCATTGATACAGATAATATCCGCACCTTCCAAAACTTTTTATGGAAGGATATGCCTGATTCTTTAATCTCTACCATCGCTACCCCCGGTTCAACAACTCCTTGGTACTCCCCAGAAGAGCAAGCGGTTTTCCGTCTTTCTTCCAAGAGTCACTGGGATGTACCCATTCAAGTGAATGGCGAGACAATACACGCTTTAGTTAGCCATCCCACACCACCCACCTTTGATGGTGCTGAAGACCGCAACGGTAAGCGCAACCATGATGAGATTCGGTTTTGGGCAGATTATATCACCCCTGGTAAAGGTAGCTACATTTACGATGACCAAGGAAACACAGGGGGAATTGCTGCTGGTTCTAGCTTCGTGATTATGGGCGACCAGAATGCTGACCCCTTGGATGGTGACAGTTTTGACAATGCGATTCGTCAACTGTTACAAAATCCTGGGATCAATACTAATACCATCCCTACCAGTTTGGGTGGCCCTCAACAAGCCGTTTTACAAGGTGGTGCAAATAATAACCACAAAGGTAATCCCGCTTTTGATACCGCAGACTTTGCTGACACCGCACCCGGTAACTTGCGGACTGATTATGTTTTACCGTCAACTGACTTGCAAATTAGCCAGTCAGCAGTATATTGGCCGTTGAATACTGACCCCAATTTTGCCACAGTTGGTACATTTAATGCCAGCCTTCCTGGTGGTTTCCCTAGTTCCGACCACCGCTTAGTTTATGCAGATGTGCAAGTAGGAGCGACGGAAGCAGGAAATACTATTCCAGTTCCCAATCCTAGCGACTTTCCTAGCACTCCTAATGTTCGATTACAAGGACAAACCATCTTCCCCACAGGCTTTATTCCCAGCGGTGCGGCGGGGATTGTGAACGGAGTAGCGACAGCATTAGGTGGTTTATCTGGTGTTACCTACGACGCTGCTAAAAAGCAATTTTACGCCATCTCCGACGATCGCTCACAAATCGGCCCGGCGCGTTTCTATACCTTCATTGCTGATGCTGCGGGCGTCACGTTCACCAGCGTCACCCCCATCAAAGATGCTAACGGGAACTTCTTTGCACTCAACAGCCTCGACCCAGAAGGAATTGCCTTAACTAACAAAGGTACAGTATTTATTTCCTCAGAAGGTGAAGCTAATCCCAGTGTAGGTAGAGTTACGAATCCCTTTATAAAAGAATTTTCCCTCGCAACGGGACAAGAATTGCGATCGCTGCCTGTACCGAAAAAATTCTTACCTGTGGTGGTAGACACCAACGGTAACGGAATTGTGGATGCGGGTGACACACAAACTTCAGGGGTTCGCAACAACTTAGCTTTTGAAAGCCTGACTATTACACCAGACCAAAAGACTTTATTCACAGCCACAGAAAACGCTCTTTTCCAAGACGGGCCGATTACCACCACTACCACAGGAACACGTTCTCGCATCCTGCAATACAACTTGTTGAGTGGTCAGCCAGAGAAAGAATATCTATACATTACAGATACCACAGTACCGCCCAACCCAGCAACAGGAGCTAGCGACCACGGCTTAGTGGATTTACTCGCCATCGATAATCGGGGTACATTACTCGCGTTGGAACGTTCCTTCAGTGTGGGTGTAGGTAATAGCATCAAGATTTTTGAAGTAACTCTGCAAGGTGCAACAGATATCAGCGTTTACGATTCCTTGACTAGTTTAAACCCAACTCAACTAGCAGCGATCGCTCCCGCACAAAAACGGCTACTGTTGAACCTCAACGATTTAAAATTACCCACAGACGCCAATCACCCCATCACAGGTTTAGATAACATCGAAGGTATCACCTTCGGCCCCAAACTAGCCGATGGTCGCCAAACAATTGTCTTGGTGAGTGACAACAACTTTGGCGCAACTCAGTTTACCCAAATCCTCACCTTGAGTGCAGATGTAGTTCCCACAGCCGCACCTGTAGTGGAAACTCGCCCCGATTTATTCGACGACCCAGCCTTACCTACCAGTCAGCGTGCGGATGCTGACGACCCAGCAATTTATGTCAACGCCGTTAATTCAGCTGATAGCTTGGTGCTGACATCAGTGAAAAATGCTGGACTGCGGGTTTATGATTTGTCAGGAAATTTATTGCAAGAAGTGAATCCTGGGGGAATTCGCTACAACAACATCGACTTGCAATATGGGTTTAAATTGGGTGGTGAGAAAATTGATATTGCTGTGGCAAGCGATCGCGGTAATGATAAACTAGCGATATTCAAGATTAATGCCGATGGTAATGGTAGCGGTAAATATCTCGAAGATATCACAGATAGCACCATCGGCACTCTCTTCCAAGCTCTACCCTTCACCCCTCCTTACTCCTCCTCAGCTCGCAGCGCTTACGGACTAGCCTTATACCGCAGTCCCATTACCAACGATTACTACGTGTTCGCCAGTCGTCGGCAAACTGGAGATGTCGCCCAGTTCAAACTAATTGACAAAGGTAACGGTAAAATTGGCGCAGAACGAGTCCGAGAATTTACCATACCCACAATTAACGGCCGCGACCCGCAAACAGAAGGAATGGTGGTAGACCAAGAAACAGGTTTCCTCTACATCGGACAGGAAAACGTCGGCATTTGGAAATTCCAAGCCGAACCAAACGGTGGTCAAACTGGTAAGCTGATTGATAAAGTCAAGGCTTTGGGTGGAACCCACCTCACAGATGATGTAGAAGGCTTGACAATTTACTACGGTAAAAACGGCACTGGTTATTTACTCGCATCCAGTCAAGGTGATAACACCTTTGTCGCTTACACCCGCGAAGGTAACAACGATTATTTGGGTAACTTTGCCGTTGGTAGTAACGGGTCAATTGACAGTGTACAAGAATCAGATGGTGCGGATGTCGTTAACGTCCCCCTCGGCCCCAACTTTCCCTACGGTTTATTTGTCACCCAAGACGGTAACAACACCCCAGCGAAAACTGTGGATGGGGAAAATATCAACTCTAACTTTAAGTTTGTTCCTTGGGAAAACATCGCCAACGCTTTTCCCACAGCTTTAAATATTGACACCACCAGTTACGACCCGCGCAATCCTGTCGCTCAACCCAAACTAAGCACCTACGAATTCCAAAATCTACCCAAATTAGGGACAACTTCCACAGGTCAAGATATTTTGTTGGGTGGATTTTCTGGGTTATATTTCCAAGGAGTTGCAGACAACGGTAACTTAAAGTTTGTCACCAACACCGACCGCGGCCCCAACGGTGAACCTACGGGAGTCAACAGACCATTTTTCTTACCAGATTTCCAACCAGAAATCGTCAGCTTTGAACTCAACAAAACCACTGGTGAAATTACCATCACTAAGAGAACCGGGTTATTCCGTCAAGATGGAACCACACCTCTAACAGGACTACCCAACTTACAAGCTAACGCGGCTGGACTGGCTTATACTGATGAAGTTGCCGTTGATTTGAACAACAAAGTTTTACCTAATGACCCGTTAGGTGCAGATTTAGAAGGAATCGTGGTTGCAGAAAATGGTGACTACTGGTTAGTAGATGAGTATCGTCCCGCAATTTACCACTTTGATAGTAACGGAAAATTGCGCGATCGCTTTATCCCCAAAGGAACTGCAACAGCACCCAACCCAGACGCACCCGCAGGTACTTTTGGGACGGAAGTATTACCAGAAGTTTATGCTTCTCGTCGCAATAACCGGGGCTTTGAAGCGGTAGCTTTAGAAGGTAACAAACTCTACGCCTTCATTCAAAGTGCACTTGACAACCCAGATACTGCTGCTGACACCACCTCCAGAAATTCCCGCAACTTGAGAATTTTGGAATTTGATATCGTCACCAAAGAGGTGACAGGTCAGTATTTATATCTCCTCGACGATATCACAGGTGCTGGTAACGCCAGAACAGACAAAATCGGCGATGCAGTTTCTCTGGGTAATGGTAAATTTGCGGTTGTGGAACGAGATGACTTAGGGACGAGCGCTTCCAACAAACTAATTTACCAAATTGATATCACCAAGGCGACCAACATCAATAACCAGGGTAACTTGATTATCCCCACTGGTAAGACCATCGAACAACTCACCCCAGCAGATTTACTCGTTTCTCGGATTGTTCCCGTCAGCAAAACTTTGATTGCGAACGCAGCGCAGTTGGGTTACACAGGAGTTGAAAAGTTAGAAGGTTTAGCATTGGTAGGGCCCAATACTCTCGCTTTGTTAAACGATAACGATTTTAACGTTACAGGTAACACACCCACAGAGAAACTCGGTCTTCTGGAATTAGTCAATCCCATCGCCGATGTCCCCAACATTTCCACTACCATTGATTTGCGGAATGTCACCAAACCAGTCACAGCCGAATTTGTCGTCAACAGAGATGCATTCTTCAACAACTTTGTCGGTTTCTATCAAGTAGTTGACAAAAACGGCGGTATCGACATCAACGGTGATGGCAAAGTTGACCTGCTCACCGGACAAGCTGGATATACTCAAGCGGCTATACGTGGACGTGTTGCGGGTGTTGACTTAGTGGCTGAAAACCAAGGTTCCGCGACCTACACAGGTATTTTCAAACCCGGCGCCATCTATGCACCATTCTTGATTGCAGACGGTAGACCTGATGCCATTCTTGATAGTAATCCTAATAATGATCCCACAGTTTACTTTCCATTCTTAGGAGCTAACTTTGATAAATCAGAGCATATTCGCCTGTTAGGTAATAACCTCTTGGGTTTTGAGGATTTACCTTATGGTGGTGACAAAGATTTCAACGATGTCACCGTCAAAGTTAATTTGAGTTTCGCTTAGTTATAGCGGTTTGCAAAGTACATAGGGTAGTTGCTTCAAGTTTTGAGGGTGCGTTAAGGGCTTTAGTTCTAACGCACTCTACCAAACTTTTGATTGAAAAATTCTCCAGCTCTTGCTATTTTGCACATCTTAACTATTTGCATGACTGATTTTATTCTTTCCTTAATCTTCAAATGGCATCATTTCCAGTAATTTGAGTTTTCTAAACACTACTCTCGCCATAACTATAACTCTAATCTTTAGCTTTCTCTACTCTCTACTTTCATAACTGTGAAAAAATTTGGCGTCAGAGTATCATTGCTTCCATTTTTGATTACTCCAACTTTTCAAGTGCGAGTTTAATCTTTTTGTATCCAGCAATGTGATTAGAAAACTCAAATAACTGGCGACAAGCTAGAACAACACAAAAGATAAGAATATTCTCCAATATGGCAACTCCAAAAGTACAGTTAGTCGGCTTTGCTTCTCTTCCTGCTGACACTTTTTCTGATGGGCCAGTTTCTGGTCAAGGGATTTCCGCTAACGGTAGAACTGGCCCTTTCCCCGGACAGCCAATACAAGGTCTGAGTGGTGTCCAATTTGCTAACAATAACTCTTTCTATTTCCTCTCAGATAACGGCTACGGTGCTAAAGATAATAGTGCAGATTTCTTGTTGCGTATCCAACGTCTAGACCCCAGCTTTAAAGGGATAGAAAATGGTGATGGAACTGTCAAATTTTTAGATTATATCCAACTGTCTGACCCTAACAAAAAGGTTCCTTTTAAAATTACTAATGAAGGAACTAGCGAAAGACTATTAACTGGCGCAGACTTTGATATTGAGTCTTTTGTCATTGATAAAGACGGTTCATTTTGGGTGGGTGAAGAGTTCGGCCCTTACCTACTACATTTTGACAGCACTGGTAAATTATTAGAAGCTCCTGTTGCGACACCAGATACATTCAAAACTTTAGATGGAAAGGCTCCTGAAGTTCTTGGTCACAGGGGTGCAAGTGGCTTCCGTCCAGAACATACCATAGAAGCTTACAAACTAGCGATTGAACAAGGCGCGGATTTTATTGAGCCTGATTTGGTAGTCACTAAAGACGGTGTGTTGATTGCTCGTCATGAACCTGCTTTAGGAATTTTGAATGCTGATGGTAGCGTCAACCTCAGCAACACCACCACAGATGTTTATCAGCGTCCAGAGTTTGCTGACCGCTTGAAAACAGTCATTTTAGATGGAACTAAAGTTACCGGTTGGTTTGCGGAAGACTTCACTTTAGCTGAGATTAAACAACTGCGAGCAGTGGAGCGTTTACCGTTCCGCGACCAGTCTTTAAACGGTCAATTGGAAGTCCCCACCTTGACAGAAATCATTAATTTAGTCAAGGATGTGGAAGCAAAGACTGGGAAAAAAATTGGTATCTACCCTGAAACCAAGCACCCAACTTATACCCAACAAGAGGCGACTTATGTCGGGACTGACATCAAAATTAACCGCAATCTTGGTCAAATCCTGATTGATACACTCAAAGCTAATAACTTCACTGACCCTAGCCGCATTTTTATTCAGTCCTTTGAAGTTGGTAACTTAAAGGAACTGCATGATGTAATTATGCCAAAAGCTGGCGTAGATATCCCCCTGGTACAACTTTATGATGCCAGTGACATCGATATCAACGGCAAAATTATCGAAAATCGTCCCTATGACTTTGTGGTGAGTGGCGACCAACGCACCTATGGCGACTTGCGGACACCAGCAGGTTTAGCGGAAGTAGCAAAATATGCTGATGGTATCGGCCCTTGGAAGCGGATGATTATTAGCGTCAAGGGTACTGATGCTAATGGTGATGGTAGAGCCGATGATGTGAATGGGGATGGTGTGGTTAATGATGCTGACAAGACAACATTACCGCCTACTACCTTAGTTCAAGATGCTCACAAAGCAGGTTTGGTGGTTCATCCATACACTTTCCGCAATGAAGGTGTTTACTTAGCAGCAGATTACAAAGGTAATCCCGAATTAGAATATCAGCAGTTCATTCAACTAGGTGTGGATGCGTTCTTTACTGATTTCCCCATTACAGGAGATAAAGTACGGGATTTACTCAGTGACCCTCAGTATAGATTGGTTCGCTCTCCCCAAAACCCAGATGTTTTAGCGGGAAAAGCTGTAGCTAACTTGGGTGGTTCCAAAGGTTTTGAAGGCGCAGCCATCAACGCTAGCCAAACTAAAATCTACGCTATGTTGGAGGGAACAGTCCAGGGCGATGAAGCTGGTGCTTTGCGGATTAATGAATTTGATATTGCCAGCCGTAAGTACACTGATAAGAAACTGTACTATAAACTGGATAATCCTGCAAATGCGATCGGTGATTTGGCTGTCATTAATGATAATGAATACTTAGTGATTGAGCGGGATAATAATCAAGGCGCAGCCGCTAAGTTTAAGCGCATCTTCAAAATCGATTTGTCTAAAATAGATGCAAATGGCTATGTCGCTAAAGAAGAAGTTGCGGACTTGCTCAACATTGAAGACCCCAACGATTTGAATGGTGACGGAAAGACAACTTTTGACTTTCCATTCCAAACTATTGAAGATGTTTTAGTTATTGACAAAAATACCATTTTGGTAGCCAATGACAATAACTATCCTTTCTCTGTTGGTCGTCCTCCCGCAATAGATAATAATGAAATTCTGTTGCTGAGATTGGAGAAACCGCTGAATTTGGCTCCTGGTTTGGGTCAACCTGCAGCTTTAGATATTAAATTTGGTTCTCCTAATAGTGATGAAATTACTCTCAAGCCTGGACAAATATTACTCGCGGGCGATGGTGCAGACACTGTAGAGTCAAAAGGCAATAACACCATCATCACTGGTAGCGGTGATGACACGGTGTTTGTCGGCGGTAACTCAATTGTCTCGACAGGTGACGGTAACGACAGCGTGTTTGTGGGTGTCAATGGTGCTGCTAGTAATACCACTGTTGATGGTGGTGCTGGGAATGACCAACTCACTGTAGTACAAGCTGGCGGGATTAACAATCTCTTTGGCGCTGCGGGTAATGATACTCTGCAAGTCCTGGAAGGTTCCCGTCAAAACTTCTTCGGTGGTTCCGGTAACGACACCTTAATCAGCAACGGTAACAATAACCGTCTGTATGGTGGTTCTGGCGATGACAAGCTGTTCTCTAATACCAATGACTACCTGTTTGGTGGCGATGGCGATGATGTGTTATTCGCTGGGAAAGCTGGTGGTAATCGCTTGACTGGTGGCGCTGGTGCGGATCAGTTCTGGGTTGCTAATGCTAGTTTGCCAACGGCGAAGAATATTGTAACCGATTTTACAGCAGGTTTTGATGTCATTGGTATTGGCGGAGTTGCTGGCGTGAGTAAGTTTAGTGATATTACTCTGTTGCAACAAGGTAGTGATACTTTGGTGAAAGTTGGCACTACTGAAGTTGCTTCTTTGTTGGGAATTACATCTTCTAGTTTGACGGCGAGTAATTTTGCTTTCTCGGCTAGTGTGGTTGCTTAGTTCTGCTTTTTTAACGCAGAGGTGCGCTGAGGTTTTTTGAGGTTTTTTGACACTCCCACGGTTTCAAGCCGTGGGATTCTTCTAACCTACTCATAACCAGCTTTTGCGTTCAGTTGATTCTTACCTTTGTCTTGTCCATTAAAACTAGTTCAAGGAAATTTTATGGCTTTCAATAGTGTCGATCTGTCTACCTATGTCCGGGTCGGTCGGTATGACCTGCCCGAACCTACACGCACCACTGCACCTCCCAACAGTCTACTAGCTCAGGAAGTTTCGGCTGTCACCTACAACTGGGACACTGACACATTGTTCGTTGTTGGCGATGGTGGTACATCGGTTGTTCAAGTGACGAAGACTGGGCAATTGATCAACTCCATGACGTTGGCTCCTGGTAATAGTCCGCAAGGGACAGATTTCTATGATCCAGAAGGACTTACCTACGTTGGTGGCGGTAAGTTCGTATTAGTTGAGGAACGCGATCGCCAGGTTAGTTTGTTCACCTACGTACCAGACACGACGCTAACCAAAAGCGCCGTACAAACAGTAAAACTCGGCACAACAATCGGGAATATTGGGATTGAAGGTATATCCTATGACCCCCAGACGAGCGGATTCATCGCCGTCAAGGAAGTTACACCAGAAGGGATATTTCAAACGGGGATCGATTTTGCAGCGGGAACAGCGACAAATGGTTCGCCCACCACGGTGAACTCAACTAACCTTTTCGATCCAGCTTTAGCTGGTCTTGCGGACTTTGCAGATGTTTACGCATTGTCGAATCTACCATCTTTGAATGGGCAGGCTGATTCTAGCCACTTGTTGGTTTTGAGTCAAGAATCGGGCAAGATTGTTAACATCGATCGCACTGGCAAGATTTACAGTTCCCTGACTATTGTCTCCGATCCAGGTAATCCGTTGTCCGTTGCAGACCAGCAACATGAAGGACTGACGATGGACAAAAACGGTTATCTGTATGTAGTCAGCGAGAATGGTGGTGGAGATATCAATCACCCCCAACTTTGGGTCTACGCGCCAGCCTCAGTGACGCCTGTGAATCAAGCTCCCACCGCTGTAGTGCTGAACAATAAAGTTAATGCGATCGCCGAAAACACCAGCACTACCACACGGGTTAAAGTTGCAGACATTGCCATCACCGATGATAATCTGGGGACAAATATCCTCAGCTTGAGTGGAACAGATGCGAGTTTCTTTGAGATTTCGAGTAATGTGTTGTATCTCAAAGCCGGAACTGCTCTCAATTCCACAACCAAAGCCAGCTATGGTGTTACCGTCAATGTAGACGACACGACCGTTGGCACTACCCCAGATGCGACTACCACTTTTACCTTAGCGATCGCTAAGGCGCTAGCCCCCTCCACCTTGATCATCTCCGAGGTGACACCTTGGAGCAGCGGTAATAGCCCTTATGCTGCTGACTGGTTTGAGGTAACAAATACTGGCACCACTGCTGTGGACATCACGGGCTGGAAGGTCGATGATAACTCCAACTCCTTCGCGTCAGCAGTTGCACTCAACGGTGTCAATAGTATTGCCCCTGGGCAATCTGTCATCTTCATCGAAGGTGATACATCCACCGTTAGCGCCTTCAAGAGTGCATGGTTTGGTAACAATGTTCCCAGTGGTTTCACTATCGGTACTTACAGCGGTGCTGGTATCGGTCTGAGTACTGGCGGTGACGAGGTGAATCTCTTCGACGCGGCGGGAAACCGGATCACTGGCGTCAGCTTCGGGACATCTACTACAGGTTTCACGTTCGATAACAAGGCTGGACTGGGGAGCGCCACCCTCCCGCTTCCCACCATATCCACCTTGAGTGTCGCCGGAGTAAATGGTGCTTTCCTCGCGTCCGATGGGATAGAAACTGGCTCTCCAGGGAAAATCGTTAATGAATCTGTACTACCAACACTTAAATTTGGTAGCACAGGTGACGATAACCTAACAGTTGCACCCAATCAAACCTTCTTCAGTGGCGATGGCTCAGATATTATAGAGTCAAAAAGCAATAACACCATCATCACTGGTAGCGGTGAAGACACTGTATTTGTAGGCAGTAACTCTGTTGTCTCGACAGGTGACGGTAACGACAGCGTGTTTGTGGGTGTCAATGGTGCTGCTAGTAATACCACTGTTGATGGTGGTGCTGGGAATGACCAACTCACTGTAGTACAAGCTGGCGGGATTAACAATCTCTTTGGCGCTGCGGGTAATGATACTCTGCAAGTCCTGGAAGGTTCCCGTCAAAACTTCTTCGGTGGTTCCGGTAACGACACCTTAATCAGCAACGGTAACAATAACCGTCTGTATGGTGGTTCTGGCGATGACAAGCTGTTCTCTAATGTCAATGACTACCTGTTTGGTGGCGATGGCGATGATGTGTTATTCGCTGGGAAAGCTGGTGGTAATCGCTTGACTGGTGGCGCTGGTGCTGACCAGTTCTGGGTTGCTAATGCTAGTTTGCCAACTGCTAAGAATGTTGTAACCGATTTTACAGCAGGTTTTGATGTCATTGGTATTGGCGGGGTTGCTGGCGTGAGTAAGTTTAGTGATATTACTCTGTTGCAACAAGGTAGTGATACTTTGGTGAAAGTTGGCACTACTGAAGTTGCTTCTTTGTTGGGAGTGACTGCTGCTGGTTTGACGGCGAGTAATTTTGCTTTCTCGGCTAGTGTGGTTGCTTAGTTGTTAACGCTGAGTAGCAAATGTAGGGTGTGTTATGCCGTTCGCTTTTAACGTTCCCGCAGGGTAGCTAACGCACCATCCAAGACTTTCGGTGCGTTATGGACTTTAGTCTATAACGCACCCTACTACTTATCAATTATACAGCTAGGGGTACAACAATCGTTGTACCCTGATATCTTTATTTGTGCCGCGACGTTTCCTTGTTCCGTGCAGCCAAAAGCAGCTTCTGTCGTCCCAAAAATAACTTCTGCCGAGACATTTCCGTGTTTCGCGCAGCCAAAAGCAGCTTCTGTCGTCCCGGAAGCAACTTCTGTCGCCACATTTGTGTGTTTCGCGCAGCTAAAAGCAGCTTCTGTCGTCCCGGAAGCAACTTCTGTCGCCACATTTCCGTGTTTCGCGCAGCCAAAAGCAGCTTCTGTCGTCCCGGAAGCAACTTCTGTCGCCACATTTGTGTGTTTCGCGCAGCCAAAATTTTAGCTTAATCAGAATCTATCCTTAACCAAATCAAAACCTGTTGTCAATCTTTAATTTGTAAGCTTTGCTGGTTGGATGTATAAACACTATTTGTAAAAGCAAAAAAATTTACGTTTCTACAGCTAAATTCATACGGCGATTTTCGCGTCTATCTCTTGTGGGAGTAGCACTTGTAGCAACTGTGTGAAAAATTAATACCATCACAATCAAGCAATTGAGCGATCGCCCGCACAGGTTCAGTGTACTGTGGGGCTGTTTTGTCCGGTTAGAAAAGTTACATCCTGTAAATCTAGATTGGGTATGCGTCAGTAGGGATTGTGAGCACGCTTGACAAAGAGAGTGTGTAGATATACTCAAACAATTTGATGGCTTTGAGTACCCCTAAACCCTGATTATACATAAAGAATCATGGTGTTTTCACTAGGATTTATAAAAAGTTAGCTATTATTAGTAAGCCAGATATACATTAACTTCAGCAGTCTCAATGACAAATGACAAATGACAACCCAGATGAATAAACTTTATTCGCAGCAACCTACTTATAAATATCCACAGCTAAAAATTAATTTATGAAAATAAATATCAGATAAACCGCAATCAGTTGTACGGGGTGTATAACTCTTAATTACCAGCACTCCTAATCTTTGATGGATTTTTAACTTTATACTTGATACTGCAGATGACTTATATTAAAAACGCTTTTCAAGAATTCCTACATCAATTAGAAGGTGTTGACCAATTACCAAGCGAAGAAATCAATAATTTATCACAACAACTGCAAGCGTTTCGCTATCGCATTGGTCAGAAAATTATTGGTAAGGAAAGAATTCCTGATCGCATCACAATTATTTATGAGGGACAAGTACGGTTATTGGGATATGACCCGCAAACGCAACTACCAATTACTTTAAAATTACTCCAACCAGGGGCAATCTTAGGAGAAATTAGCTTGTTGCGTCAAGTCGCTTGTGAAACAGCGATCGCTTCCACGGAAGAAGCAGTATGTATTACCATACCAGCAGGTGAATATCTACGCCTCATCGATACATATCCTGATTTCGCCCAAATTCGTCAACAAGTACCGAGCGCAATCGAAGTTTTTGAGGTGTTGGGTTTACAGTTGGAACAGCGGGCTTTGGGTAGTGCAAATCTCAAGGAACTGACAGATCAAGCTTTATCGCAGGCTGAAGTATCCTACTTACGACCCGGTAAAACTGCTTTTTCCCAACTAGATAGCGCGAAAGTCTGGTTTGTGAGCGGCGGTGGTACTGTCACAAATTTTGCTGTTAATTCTCGGTTAGAATTTAGTGATGGCAGAGAAAATGCGATCGCTGTTTTAGGAAAAACTCCAGCGCGGTTAATTGGTTTATCTCCAGCAGATTTAGCTTTCCTTGATATTCAACAAGTACCGCTACCAGTTAACGAAGTTATCGCGGAAATTGTTGATGATGAAGAGTTAGATATTCCCTACGCATCTGAGGAAGAAATTCTCCCTCCTCCATCACATTTAACAGATAAAGATAAGCGGAAAAAATTTCCTTTTATTCAAGGAAAAGGTGAATTAAATTCCGCCTACGCTTGCTTCCAAATGGTTTGCAAATATTTGCAAATACCCTTTCGCCGCGAAGTTGTTCGCCGCATTTTAGTTGAACAAATGAAACGCCAAGGTAATTTGTCGTTTCAACTTTGTGCTTATTTAGGAGAATTAGTCGGACTCAAAGCCCAGCTAGTAGATATCCCTGCAGCTTCAATTACCCGCATCCCCACACCAGCACTAATCCGCTATGACGAGCATTATGCTGTGTTGTATGCAGCCGATGCAAATACTATGGTTGTGGGTGTACCATCCAAAGGAATTGTGCGTTGTAAGCCTGGGGAATTAATTAAACATTTAAATATTGATGAAACCAATTTACCGCCCCAGACGCGCATCTTACTCCTCTCGGCGACAAAAGAAACACCCCAAGAACGCTTTGGGCTGCGGTGGTTTTGGCCTTATTTATCACAACATCGGCGGGTATTGATAGAAGTATTTATTGCTTCCTTTTTTGTGCAATTAGCCGCCCTTGCTAACCCGTTGGTTATTCAGTTAATTATTGATAAAGTTATTGTGCAAAATAGTATCAATACCCTGAATGTATTGGGTGTATTGCTATTAGCAGTAGGTATATTTGAAGCAGTGATGACCACACTGCGGACTTATCTATTTGTGGATACCACTAACCGCATAGATATGGGTTTGGGTTCACAAATTATTGACCATTTATTGCGACTCCCACTCCGCTATTTTGAACGCCGACCAGTAG
Source organism: Fortiea contorta PCC 7126 (assembly GCF_000332295.1). Lineage (GTDB taxonomy): Bacteria > Cyanobacteriota > Cyanobacteriia > Cyanobacteriales > Nostocaceae > Fortiea > Fortiea contorta. The sequence goes on from NZ_KB235930.1 coordinate 5,057,501, forward strand.
GGGAGTTATCAACTCGCATTAATGAATTAGAAAATATTCGTCAGTTTCTCACCGGTACAGCTTTAACAGTAGGGTTAGATGCGGTTTTCTCGGTAGTTTATATTGTGGTGATGCTGTTTTATAGTTGGGAACTGACCTTGGTAGGTTTGGGAACAATTCCTGTGTTTGTGATTATCACTTTAATTGCTTCTCCCACTGTGAGTAGACAACTGAGAACCAAAGCCGAACGCAACGCCGAGACGCAATCTTATTTAGTTGAGGTGATGTCAGGGATTCAAACAGTCAAAGCACAAAATATTGAACTGCGATCGCGTTTTTCTTGGCAAGAGCGTTATGCTCGTTATGTAGCAGCAGGTTTTAAAACTGTCGTCACCTCCACCCTCGCCAATTCGGCTAGTAACTTCCTCAACAAACTCAGTAGTTTATTAGTGTTATGGGTAGGCGCTTATTTAGTTCTTAAAGGTGATTTAACTTTAGGAGAATTAATCGCTTTTAGAATTATCTCCGGTTACGTCACCAGCCCCATATTACGCCTAGCTCAAATTTGGCAAAGTTTCCAAGAAACAGCATTATCTTTGGAACGATTAAGCGATATTGTCGATACACCCCAAGAAGCAGAAATTGACCGTCAAAATATTCCCTTACCTGCAGTTGTTGGTGCAGTAAAATATGAAAACATTTCCTTCCGATTTGTCCCCAACGGCCCGCTACAACTAGCCAACGTCAATTTAGAAGTCGCTGCGGGGACATTTGTCGGCATTGTCGGTCAGAGTGGATCGGGTAAAAGTACAATGATGAAATTACTGCTGAGACTTTATGATGCTGAGTCTGGCAGAATTTTAATTGATGGTTACGACATTGCCAAAGTTGAACTGTATTCTTTGCGACGCCAAATTGGTGTAGTTCCCCAAGACCCCTTGTTGTTTGACGGTACTGTCCAAGAAAACATCGCCCTCACCAACCCCGACGCGACTACCGAAGAAATTATCGAAGCTGCTCGCATCGCTGCTGCCCACGAGTTTATCATGAACTTGCCCAATGGCTATAACACCCGCGTTGGCGAGCGGGGAGCAGGGTTATCAGGTGGACAAAGACAAAGAATAGCGATCGCCCGTTCTGTCCTCCAAAGGCCAAAACTATTAGTTTTAGACGAAGCTACCAGCGCCCTCGATTATCCCACAGAGCGTCAAGTCTGTCTCAATCTCGGCAGTAGTTTCCAGGGTAGCACTGTATTTTTTATCACCCATAGACTGAACACCGTCAGTAATGCAGATATCATAGTAGTGATGGACGGTGGGAGGATTATCGAACAAGGAAGCCACAAGGAATTGATGGCTGCTAGAGGTCATTATTTTTATCTTTATCAGCAACAAGAAGTTAATTTGTAATTGAGCATTTGTCATTCTTCCATTCCCTATTCCCCACTCCTCAAACTTTATGACTCAACTAAATGGAAACAATTTTAATAGCAATCGAAATGACAGCAAGCAAGATGTCAAAGTAGCTTCATCCCTAGCGAAATCTCCCAAGGAATCTTTAGTCAACTTCCGCGAAGCCGAATTTGATCAATCAATTGTCCTGCGACAATCTCCCATTTGGTCACGCACTATTATGGTGACGATGATGGTTTTAGCTTGTTTTGGGATAGCGTGGGCTTGTTTAGCAAAAATTGAACAAGTAGTACCAGCAACAGGTCAACTAAAGCCACAAGGAACAGTGAAAGAAGTACAAGCCCCTATTAGTGGAGTGGTGAAAAAAGTTTTTGTCAAAGATGGAGATCAAGTTAAACCAGGACAATTGCTGTTAACTTTTGATTCCATTGCGACAATCGCTGAATTAAATTCATTAAGAAGTATCCGGGCTGCATTAAATAGAGAAAATCAGATTTATCGTCAACTAATGCAAGCTAGTGACGGTACAAATTCTGAATTAGGATTTTTAACTAGCAGATTACCAATAGAAGTTGCTTTCTTGCTGAAAAGTCGGTCAGCTTTAGTTTCAGAGAATGAATTATTGCGGACTGAACTCGCAAAATCTACTACTGGTGCTGGGGGAAGCGATGAACAAAAACGCTTACAAGTTGCTAAAAGAGAATTAGATTCCCGTTCCGCAGCAGCGAGGTTAGATGTTGAGCAAATCAAAAAACAACTAGCTCAAACTCAAGTGAAAATCCAGGATACTAAAGCTAGTTTAGCTATCCAACAGCATATTTTTGATAAATTGAAAACCTTAGCGACGGAAGGTGGAATTTCTCAACTGCAATATCTCAATCAACAACAACAAGTACAGAACCTAGCTGCAGAAATCAAGCAATTAACCGAAGAAGAACAACGCCTGCGATATGATATTGAGCAAGGACAAGAACAGTTAACTAATACGGTAGCAGTTTCTGATAAAAGTATTGTCGAAAAGATAGCTGATAATAAAAAGCGCATCGCTGACCTTGATAGTCAATTCCAAAAAATAGCATTGGATAATGAACAACGTTTAGCAGATATTAATAGCAAAATTGCTCAAACCAAATTAAACGTTACATATCAAGAATTGCGCGCCCCAGTAGGAGGGACAATTTTTGATTTACAAGCTAAATACCCTGGCTTTGTCGCTAATTCCACACAAAAAATTCTGCAAATAGTACCGAAAGAAGACTATATCGCTGAAGTTTTCATTACTAACAAAGATATTGGTTTTGTTCGTAAGGGAATGAAAGTAGATGTCAGAATCGACTCCTTCCCTTTTAGTGAATTCGGCGATATCAAAGGAGTCGTCGATGGTATCGGTTCCGATGCTCTCCCTCCAGACCAAACCCATCAATATTATCGCTTTCCAGCCAAAGTGAAACTAGAAAAACAATATCTGACAACTCAAGGTAAAAATATTACTTTGCAGTCAGGGATGTCAATTACCGCTAATATTAAAGTCCGTGAAGAACGGACTGTTATCAGCTTATTCACCGAGATGTTTACCAAGCAAATCGAGAGCCTTAATGAAGTGCGTTAGTAGGGGCGGGGTTTTCTCGCCTTGATTTTGACAAAACAATGAGTAGGGGCGAACGGTTGTTCGCCCTTTTCGGTTCAAAGAGCAAATAAGTTCCCCCTAGCCCCTCTACAATTGTGCGGGTGTTCGCAATCATCATTTTTTGATAGCTTTCCCCTTCGCTTCCTGGTTCGCCAATATCATCTGCATGAAGTTTTCTTTCAGAAACTTTCACTTGTGCATCTTTTGCTGTATCTTGTATTATCTGGGTGTCTGTTGTCGTCTCGGCAAAAGCTACCGGCACTCGATTTTTTTGAATACTTTTCGTTAAGCTTTTAACTCTTGCAGATGAAGGTTTTTGTTCGGTGCTCAAACCCTCTAGTGTACCTGCTAATGAAAGTCCATAAGCTTTAGCATAATAACTAAATGCATTATGAGCGGTAACTAACTTTCTCCGCTTGGGAGGAATACTCGCAATTCTGGACTTTATCCAGCGGTCTAACTGAGTTAATTCATTAATAATTGCCTGCTTTTTGTTATTATAACTGGCAGCATTACTAGCATCTAGTTTAGTCAAGCTATTACTAATTACTCCCACCATTTTTATCCCATTCTTAGCATCAAGCCATACATGAGGATCACTGACTCTTTTACCACTTTCTAGAAATTGTTGTGGTTTAGGAACTGCAATCTGTCCTACAGCTATTTTTGGTGTAGTGCTTTTAGTTGCTTTAATGGTTTTGATTAGCCCAGGTTCTAAATTATAGCCATTATATAAAATCAAATTAGCTTGTTCAATAGCTTTGCGGTCTTCTGGTGTGGGGCGATAGACATGGGGGTCTACACCAGGAGAAATTAAGCAGGTAAGGTTAATTGTAGTTTCCGCAATTTGTTTAGTTAAATCACATAATACACTTGTGGTAGCTACGACCTTAGGTAGATTAGTAGTTATTTTAGTAGTTTGAGTAAATGAAGTGTTAGCAGCTTGTTTTCCACAACCAAAAAAGCCTATGGAAATCGCTAATAGAGCCACATGTAAAGCATTAATTTTCAGTAATTTTTTTGGCATCATTTACTTTTAGTAATTGGCGATTAACGATATAATTGTTATTAGGTATAAACGTTGAATGACAACATCTCTACAGTAATTCGTCATTATGCCCAAATTATCGGCGGAGAATCGTATTGAGTGTTACGCTCCTGCAAAGATAAGTCATGAAATTTATAGCTGTTTGAATAAGTGGTAACAAATTTGGACTAGCAAACCCATGATATCGGATAAATAACTTGTGTTGTGAACTACAGAACTTGTGTAACGATGTTTTCCCAGTTCGATGAGGTATGATCAATAAAAATCTATGCCTCTAACACCAAAAATAATTGTCGAATTTCGAGATGTCGGCTTTGAAATTAATCGCCGGACGCTTCTATCTGGCTTGAATCTCACCATCCATCAAGGAGAAGCCCTTGTATTACTAGGGCGCAGTGGTAGCGGTAAGACCACCAGCTTAAAATTGATTAATCGCCTACTCATACCCACTCAAGGACAAGTTTTAGTTAGCGATCGCCCCACTACTGAATGGAATCCGATACAATTACGGCGACGGATCGGTTATGTGATCCAAGACATTGGCTTGTTTCCTCACTTCAATATTGGTGAAAATGTCGCACTTGTCCCCTCCCTGGAAAAGTGGACACAACCAGACATTGAGGCGCGAGTTTATAAGATGTTAAGTTTGGTGGGTTTAGAGCCAGAAATCTTTACTCAACGCTATCCTCATCAATTATCTGGTGGTCAGCGTCAGCGTGTGGGTGTGGCTAGGGCTTTAGCCGCTGATCCGCCTATATTATTGATGGATGAACCTTTTGGCGCCCTCGACCCCATCACTCGTTTAGAATTGCAAAAACAATTCCACTACTTGCAAAAACAATTAGGAAAAACGGTGATTTTCGTCACCCATGATATTCAAGAAGCTTTCTTTTTGGCAACTCGAATTGGGTTAATGTATGAAGGAAATCTAGTTTTCTTGGGTACAAAAGCCGAGTTTCTCCAATCCCAACACCCAGAAGCACAAGCTTTTGTTGCTTGTTTACACGCTTGGGAAAATGAAGAAACAGCTTGAATAAAGGAGATAGCTTTGTTTTTCAGTCAATACGCTCCCGAAATTCTCCTCCGCACCGGGGAACACTTGGTATTAGTGGCGATCGCTATGGTAGTGGCGATCGCGATCGGTATTCCTGCAGGAATTCTAATTACTCGTCAACCGCAACTCGCTCCACCCATTCTCGCCCTAGCGAACGCCATTCAAACCATTCCCAGTTTAGCCATCTTTGGTTTCCTCATTTCCGTCCCCTTTGTGGGAGGAATTGGTAAAACTCCGGCGATCGTCGCCTTGATTTTGTATGCTTTATTACCTCTAATTCGCAACACTTATATCGGGATTAACGGCGTTGATCCAGCGATTCGAGAAGCGGGACGGGGAATGGGGATGACAGACAAGCAATTGCTGTTTCAGGTAGAAATTCCCCTAGCTTTAGGAGTGATTTTGGCGGGAGTCAGGGTAGCCACGGTTATATCAGTAGGAATTGCTACCATTGCTGCAGCGATCGGCGGTGGTGGATTGGGAATATTTATTTTTCGAGGAATTTCTACCGTTAACAATCAATTAATTCTCGCCGGCGCCATCCCCGCTGCTTTTGTCGCCCTTGGTGCAGATTTAATCTTGGGCTGGATAGAGAAACGACTCACACAACAAAGAGATAAAAAAATAAAAATTAATCGCTCTTTTATTGTTCCTTTAGGAATAGTAACTTTATTAATTATCGGCTTAATTGCCCTCGCCCTGCGACCAACATCACCAACAATTATTATCGGCTCCAAAAACTTCACCGAGCAAATTATTTTAGGAGAATTACTAGCTCAACAAATAGAATCTCATACTCAATTAAAAGTTGACCGCCGTTTTAATTTAGGGGGGACTTTTGTTTGTCATGAAGCAGTGAAAACAGGACAAATCGCTGGCTATGTGGAATATACAGGAACAGCATTCACCGCTGTCTTGAAAAATAAACCTATTACCAATCCTCAATTATTGTATGACCAAGTTAAACAAGAATACGACCAAAAATATCAATTAGCAGTCATGTCACCTTTAGGATTTAGCAGCACCTTCGCTATGATTATCCGGGGTGAAGATGCGAAAAAATGGCAAATTAAAACCCTTTCAGAAGTTGCTAAATATACACCACAAATGCAAGCAGGTTTTGGTTATGAATTTCTCGAACGGGAAGATGGTTATCCAGGGTTAGCCAAAACTTATAACTTAAAATTTATCAAACCTCCCCGACAAATGGAATTAGGATTGATGTATCAAGCCTTAACCCAAAAGAAAGTAGACTTAATCGCCGCTAATTCTACAGATGGTTTAATTCCAGTATTAAAATTAGTTGTTTTAGAAGATGATAAAAAATATTTTCCGCCCTACGACGCTATACCCGTTTTCCATCAAGCAACACTGCAAAAATATCCAGAATTAGGAAAAGCAATTAATCAATTAGCGGGTTTAATTTCCACAGCAGAAATGCAGAAAATGAATTATCAAGTTGACAATCAATCTCGTCCCGCAGAGCAAGTTGTCAAGGATTTTCTGCAGTCTAAAAGCAAATCTTAACTAAGATTTTATCTTTATACACGACAAAAGAATAATTACGCAAGAAGTCTAATCACCACCACATTGTCCCTGGTTCACCTTTAAACGGCCCGACAATATCAGCAGTAATCCATCCCCCATAGAAATTACCCGGTTGGGGAGTCACCAGTTCGTCATTCACATAACAAGCATCCATTAAATTAGGATAAAAAGCAAAGTGTTCTTGAATAGCAATAAAATCAGGCGTAGGGTCATAATATTGCCAAGTAGCATTCTGCAAATATTTATCACCTATAGACACATCATAATATTGCGATCGCCCTTTCCATTCACACACACTTTTTCTCGGCGTCACGATTAAATACTCTAACTTTACATCTTCAGGTGGAACGTAATAAACAGGAGGATGGCTAGTTTCTAAAACTCTTTTAGCTTTACTTGTTTCTGCTAAAACCACCCCATTACATATAACTCGAATGTGTTTGTTGCTATCTTCCCAACGAGCAGGACGCGGATAATCCCAGACTGATTCTTGACCGGGTTGTGGTGGAATAGGATGAGGTTTCATAGTTTGGTAACTGGTATACCAGAGTAATTGATGTTTTTGATCGAGTCCCAAACTTCTGTCATATTAATCCTAAAAGTGAACTTTTGATTGAGAAAAAGCCCTCAAGCTTGACAAAGAATTAACCCAAACCACTGTTGAGAATCTGTCCAATTTTTCACAGGTTTTAGTCCTTGTGCTGCTAGTTGTTGCTGCATATTTTCTAAATCAAACTTGCGAGAAATTTCCGTGAGAATGCTTTCTCCGGCTTGGAACGAAACCTGTAAATTGAGAATATCTAAAGATACCAGATGATTTGTTTGGGAATGGAGATACATTTCAATCTGGTGCTCTACTTGATTATAAATAGCTTGATGGGTAAACAAACTCAAATCAAAATTCCCTTGAAAACGCCAATTTAAATGAGCCAGCATGTTTAAATTAAAAGCAGCAGTTACTCCCTGGCTATCGTTATAAGCTGCTTCTAAAATTTCTTTGGGTTTTTGCAAATCAATTCCCAAAAGAAAGTAATCACCGGGATTTAGAGTCTCAGCAATTTGATGTAAGAAATGCTCACACTCCTGTGGATTAAAATTCCCTAGAGAACTTCCAAGAAAAAAGACCAACCGTGGTGACGGGTGCGTAGACTTTAAATAAACTAAAGCTTGCTCGTAAGTTCCTAATAATCCTTGAATGAAAAAATTAGGATATTTTTGCTGTAGCTGGATGACACTAGTTTTAAGAATTCCTCCACTAACATCTATCGGTAAATATCTACCAGAATCAGCAATTTTTTGATAAGCATCTAATAGCGAACGAGTTTTAGTAGAACTCCCACTACCTAATTCTACTAGTTCACAGTTGCCTATAATGCTAGCAATCTCATCAGCATATTGACTCAAAATATTAGCTTCTGTTCGAGTCGGATAATATTCGGGTAATTCACAGATTTGTTCAAATAGTTCTGAACCACGGTCATCGTAAAAGTATTTGGGTGGTAAGGTTTTATGAGTTTGAGTTAATCCTTGAATGACATCTTCTCCATCATTATTGAGAGCTTGATATTGCTCATCAAGAACTGTCAAAGTTTTTATTAACATTTTGTGATTTACTCAGTTTGGGTATGTCAGAATTAGGTAATTTCTAAGAGAAATGATCTACATTTTGAATTACATAGCATTCACGTCTCGAGCAATCCTAAAACCAGCATGTTGATAAAAGTAAGGGCGAAACCAGTTACGATAAGTTGGTAATGCCATTGCGCCATTAGTCGCCCAGGAACCACCAACCATCATTTGATGTTTACCATCAAAAAAAGGTGCTGCTTGGTCTTGGTAAAGGGGATGGGGTTGAAATCCTGGTAAGGGATTGAATGTGTCTCTCAGCCATTCCCAAACGTTACCCCGTAAGTCATCAACACCGGAATTACTGTTAGTTGATGATAACATTCCTCCGGGGCTAGGAGAAATAAATTTTAAGTTGAGATTGTAGTTATTTGAGCGGTGTTTTTCAGAAAAAAGTAAAGCTTGATTCCATTCAGCTTCGCTCATTAAACGTGTGTTATTACCTTTCCAATTGCAAAATGCGATCGCTTCGTAGTAATTAACTTCTACAGGCCAATCTAGCGGTAAGTCTAATTGATCGAATATTGCTCGATAGCGGTAGCCATCCTGCGTAGGTAGCCAAAATCTGGGATGATGTACATTGTGGTGTTGTTTCCATGCCAAAGATTCAGGATTCCAGTAATCTGGACGATCATAACCGCCTGCTGTCACAAACTGGAGAAACTCTCCGTTAGTTACCAGATACTGACTAGCTAAAAATGGCTTAACTTCCACAGTGCGATCGCCATATTCACTATCCCACCCAAAAGTAGAATCATCAAGAGATTTTCCTAATTTCACCACACCACCAGGAATCGCCCGCATTTGATTGTAAGCAACTTCACCACTGCTAGGTGCATAATTCCAGCCCTGGGGACGCTTCAACCGTTCCACAGGTAATTGTCGCAACAGCATCGAAGAAGTTTCAAAATGAATTCGGCTATGTTCTATCCCCATTAATAAAGCCCAAAAAGGATGCTGTTGATTAATAGGGAAATTTAGAGGAGTATTTTCAATTACGGCTGTAATTTCTTCTCTGGCTTGATCTCGATATTGCCAAACTTTTTCTACATCCGGCCAGCAAACCCCTTTCATAGCTGCGTCTAGTTCTGTGGGTGTTTCTGGATCAACTCCAATTTCAAACAGAGTTTCAAATTTTGAATTAATACGATTTTTGATTAAACCAACAGCAATTAATTTATTAATGAAAAAGACTGCTGAATGACCAAGATAAAAAATTAAACGGTTTCTTAAAGGATCAGGATTGAGGTAAAAAGTTTCCTCCCCAACCAAACTTTTCATCAGGGTTTCTTCTAATTCCCATGAACTATCAAAGTAGTTGAGCAGAGTTTTGGCACTGCAGTAATCGAGCCTGGGGACTTGATATGATACGAATTTCTCAAGTTTTGACGCTATAACCATGATATTATTCAATCTTTGTATCCGGGGCAATCATACAATTTATTGCTCCATGCTTCTCAACATTTAACCTTAACTAATTTCTGAGATGATTTAACTGAGAAATAGTTACTTAACAGCGTTTATCGTTCAATCTCTACATTTATCACCTCAGGTATACACTTCTCAAATGTATAAGTTAATTTCATACACCTTAATTACCAAGTATTTTTAGATGATTGCATAAAATAGTTAAGGCACTGCAAGTAATGCTTACAGTGCCTCTAGAAATCATAACTTTTAGTTGATTAAAAACCGACAGATGGCAACTTTCCTTGTAACATCTCAAATTTAGCTTGAACACACGTAGCACAACTACAACCCACTTGATCCATGATGGGATTAGATGCAGTAGCTAAATTTGGTGCAACCAAATCGGGTACAAGTTGTGTCGTATCTACAGATTTTATACTAGATGCCTGAGCCGGATTGCCTAGCAATAGCACAGACGCCAGAAAAACAGGACAAGCAAGCAAAATCAATTTAGCTATGTTCATAGTCAAAATTATGGGACTGTTGGTGATACAGCATAGCCAATAAATTAGCTACATTCAACCGTTTGTGTCAGCGTTTTATCTTTAGTTCATGTCCTCACCCTCACCTATGTGGCTACCGCCCTCACGCCTATTTCCGCCCAAAACCTTGACCCCGCAAGGCTTTAGACCAAATCATCAATTCGCCGCTTTCACCACCTGCAGCGATAAATTTGCCTTGGGGGTGCCAAGCTAAACAAGAAAAACCTGTAGCAGTACCTGTCAATACTTGGGATACATTCTCGGCTTGATTCCACAAACATAACCAACCATCTGCAGCAGCGGAAGCGAGGAGAAAGCTTTGAGGTGCAAAAGCGATCGCATTAATCACATTTACATGGTTAGTTAAGATTCTCGCCTCCCAACCTGCAGCTTCATCTTCTAGTTTTTCCCACACCACAATTCCTTCAACGCTAGAAGAGGCGAGAATGGGTGCACCAACTTTGGTAGTAGCTTCTGACCAAGCTAACTGACGAATTTTCCCAGGAAAACCCCGCATTACCCAAGGATCAGGGTTTCCCCATTCCAACACAGTGACGCTGCGATCCATGTTGCCAGAAGCGAGGAAATTGCCGTCAGGCGACCAAGCCATTGCTACACTGACGGTGGGCATGGAAAGAAAATAGGGTTCCTCGTCCCAGTTTTGAGTCTCCCAAATCTTCACCCCTTGATATCCACCAATCGCTAAATACTGCCCATCTCTGCGCCAATCAATACTTAATACAGATGAGTTTTCAAAATTCAAAGTATTGACAATTTCTTGGGTTTGTGCATCCCATACTTGCACATAACGCCCCAAACTAAAAGCTAGTTGATTACTGGTGTGATTCCAAGCTAACTGATCAACCCAAGCGGGAGCATTTTCTAAAGTAGCGATTAATTCTAGCGATCGCCAAATCTTGACTTGTCCATCCTGTCCCCCAACCGCTAAAAATTGCCCATCCTGAGAAAAAGCAATGCAGTCTGCTGATTGACCGTTACCAGTCTGCAAAGTTGTGATTTGACCGTCGCTCCATACTACCACCTCCCCAGCGGCAGAAGTTGCAGCCAGAGTTGTACCATCAGGCGACCAAGCGATCGCTCTGACATAATCTGCAAGTTTCCCTGAATAATGATCTTCAAATTCCTTCAATTTACTGGTTGTGGTGTTCATATTTTTGCAGACGAGAACGGTGGGAAGGGTGGGGAGGTGGGGAGGTGTGGGAAGGGTGGGAGGTGTGGGAGGTGTGGGAGGTGTGGGAGGTGTGGGAGGTGTGGGAGGTGTGGGAGGTGTGGGAGGTGTGGGGGGTGTGGGGGGTGTGGGGGGTGTGGGAAGGGTGGGAGGTGTGGGAGGTGTGGGAAGGGTGGGAGGTAGCAAGCGTAAGCATAAATTCTTTTTCTCCCCATCACCCCATCACCCCACCTCCCCATCACCCCATCACCCCATCCCCCCATCACCCCATCACCCCATCACCCCACCTCCCCATCACCCCATCACCCCATCACCCCATCACCCCATCACCCCATCACCCCATCACCCCACACTTCCCAACCCTTGATCTAAACTAAACAGGCGAGGAAATCTGCTTTAAGTTGAGCTTCGTCTAAATTGCGACCGATAAAGACGAGCTGATTGTTACGGGTTTCGCTATCTTTCCACGGGCGATCGGGTTTACCATCAAAAAGCATATGCACCCCTTGGAATACGAAGCGGTTATCTTCCCCAGCAATGTGCAGAATACCTTTCATGCGGAAAATATCTGGCCCTTGGGTACGTAGTAACTCGGAGAGCCAAGCGTTTAATTTTTGTCCATCTAAGGCGCCTGCTTCCACAAAAGCCACAGAATAGACGCTTTCGTCATGGACGTGAGCATCTTCGCCGAGGAAATCTGGGTCAATTTCCAAAGCGCGCTCAAGATCAAAAGCTCCCACACCCAACAGTGCATCCATCTCTAATTCTGAGTTGCGGGTACGATAGATTTTAGCGATCGCATTCATTCCCCGAATCCGTTGTTCTAATTCTTCCAATACTTCCGGGGTGACTAAATCTGTTTTATTCAATAAAATCACATCTGCAAAAGCAATCTGTTCTTGAGCTTCGTCTGCATCCCAATGTTGCCAAATATGCTTGGCGTCTACAACTGTCACCACAGCATCAAGGGACAGTTTGTCTTGCATATCTTCATCGACAAAGAACGTCTGAATCACCGGCGCCGGGTCAGCTAGTCCAGTAGTTTCAATGACTAGATGGTCAAATTTATCACGCCGCTTCATCAAATTGCCGATGATGCGAATCAAGTCCCCCCGCACTGTACAACAAATACAGCCGTTGTTCATCTCGAATATTTCTTCATCTGCATCGATAACCAACTGATTATCAATACCCACTTCCCCAAATTCATTGACGATCACAGCAACTTTCTTACCGTGTTCATAAGTCAGGATGTGATTGAGCAGAGTAGTTTTACCGGCTCCGAGATAACCAGTTAAAACGGTTACAGGTACTGAATTCGATGTTTCTGAAGCAATCATAATCTCAAAGCAACTTTGAAAAGTTTGTTGATAATCATTATCCGCCTATGATAGCGCTTGCAAATCTGTCTGCATGGAGAAGGAGGAATTACGCCTCACAAATCACAAATACCTAAAATTTACCAAAAAAAGTCAAGGTTTAAAGCCGAGTAGAATTGTGAGCGTCTTACTTTTCCCTGTTCCCCGTTCCCCGTTCCCTGTTCCCTATTCGCTGTCATTTACACCAAAGCACCTGTCAAAAAGGGTAAAACAGCCTCTGCAACTAGGTTTGGGTATTCTTCATGTAGCCCCAAGGAGCCAGGAATCAAGGTACTTTTGACACCAGGTAGTGCTGCTAAAGCATCCATTTCTGAACGGGATTTGGGGGGAGAAGATTTCCCAATTAATACTAACAGGGGTACTGTCAGCGATCGCCCTAGTTCGAGAAACTCCGATTGTTGGTGTATGGTGTCAATATTACCTGTGACGAACGCTGCAGAACCGAACCTCGCTCCCAGTTGTTGAGTAGTTTGCCATTTCTCGTCAATGAAAGCAGGTGTGACTTTGGCTGCGTCGGCGTAGACATGACGACGATACATAAAACTTAAGAAAGATGGTGTAGTGTTGAGTTGATAGAGAATAGGGCCGATAATTGGCGATCGCACCAAATTTCTCACCATACCTGCTATTTGCTCACTAGCTCCCATTGTCGGTAGAGGGCCGCGCCAAGTTGGCGCCACCAACACAATTTTTGAGAAAGTTGTCGGCTGTTGTTGAGCCAGTTGCAGCACATAACCCGCCGCATGTCCAGCCGCTAATACGACAATTGCTTGATTAAACACAGATTTTATAAAATCTGCTAAAAATTGTTGATACAGCGCCGGACTGTAATCTAAACTAGGGCGATCCGACTCACCAAACCCAGGCCAATCAACAGCCACAACTTGAAAATGGGGAGCCAGTAACTTCGCCAATTCACCCATTTCCCCACGAGTCGAAACACTGCTAAACGCCGGGAGCAGCAAAAGCGGCGCACCTTGTCCCAGAATTTCATAAACCAAGCGCAACTGCTGGGTTTGCCAATTCCAGAGATATTCTTTAACTACTCCACCAAATTTGTCATTGATCATCGGTTCTTTTTTTATTTGTTATTTGTCAATACCAATTACCGATATGCTATTCACTAGCAATATTTAACTTACATTCCAGCGCCTTTTTCTGCATGGTTTTAAAAATATTGTAAAATCCATTGGCGCGGGAAGGGGTCAAGCTCACATTTAAACCAGTAGCTTGAATAAAATCTGGTGTTAGTTGGACAATTTCTGTTGGTGTTAATCCATTCAGCCCTTCAACCAAGAGTGCTAACAATCCTTTGGTTAACTGAGAATCGGAATCACCTTGATATGAAACCTTACCGTCCTCTAGAGCTGCTGTCACATAAACTTGCGAAACACAGCCAGGGACTTTATTTTCTGGTAATTTATCAGATTCTGGAAACTCTTTGAGCTTCTGAGCATACCAAATCAATTGTTCATACCGTCGTTTGGGTTCAGCCACCCTTTGGAAACGTTGAACAATTTTAGCCAGAGCAGGAGGTAAGGAATCTATGGAAGAGGACATAATCGCCGGGGCAATAATTCACTATCACCTTGAGTGTAGATTATCTTGAGAGCGATCGCTCTAGCAACTGCACTCAGTCTATGAGCAATTCATCACCAGCATCAATTAGCTGATTTTATGAAGTAGTAAGAATAACTGTTAAATATTGATGCGAATTCGGCAGGTTTTCTTGAATTTTGTCATCAAATACTTAGATTATATTTGCAATGATTAATAAATATCAGGAGCAAATCAGGTGTTAACTTCGACCTTACTAGCTGCTGCGACCGCGCCCCTACAGTGGAGTCCTACTGTTGCGGTAATTATGATCCTTGCCAATATCGCTGCTATTGCTTTTGGCAAACTGACAATCAAGTATCCCAACGCTGGCCCTGCGCTACCATCACCTAACTTTTTTGGTGGTTTTGGTTTACCCGCTTTACTCGCAACCACCGCCTTTGGTCATGTCTTAGGCGCTGGCGTTATCCTAGGGTTACATAACGTCGGTAGAATCTAGTATTTTACCACACTTCTCTTGCATTTGATGATTCTTTTGTCTCCAGTCGCAAGCCAGAGAATTAACTCTCTGGCTTTTTTATATTTGGTATTTATCGATTAATTTTGATCAAAATTGCATCTTGGCTGGGGATGAAACAGATTTACTGGAGTTGACCTGAAATCCCTTACTAGCACCATAGCTAACAGAGCGGAACTCTACACCATTTGTAGCTGGAGTATAAAGAGTGTAGGTAGCTTCTCCAAAGATGCGTCCCACATTCCCCACGCCAATCACTTGACGGGGGGAGATATTCACAGTTTGGGAAGATACTTGACTATCCAGGGTAGTTAAGCCCGTCGTCAATGAACCTGCTTGGAGTTGATATTGAAAAGCCAAGCCAGAACGCCCACAAAACAAATTATTCGCTTGCATTCTCGATAATCGGTCAAGCATTTGGACAGGGGAAGTAGCCGGAGTCAGTTCCTCACTCACACCTACGGTTGTACCGTGAATTAGTAAACAATCTAATTCAAAGAAACCAAAATCGAGCGATCGCATCCATTGTACCGTCTGACGAGAAACACAACCCCACAGCATCTTAGCTGTATCCCCACCATATCTTCCCATCAGTTCCGGTGCATCCCCAGTCGGCCCTAGACCATGGAGAATCAAACACTGTTCTTCCCACCAACCTTTACAAATCAAGGGTTCCAACTCTCCACCCCTAGGATTTTCCTTCCTCGGCCCCACCAAATCTCCCAAACAAAAGATTTTTTCAGCTTTTTCTTGGTCAATATCTAATAAAACCGCATCCAAGGCTTGATAATTGCCATGAATGCAAGACATAACTGCTATCTTCACTGTATATTTTCCTCTACAAGGATTTGTTTTACTTGCTGTTGATATTGCTCCAACACAAATTCTGACAAATAGCAATCTGCTAAAGTTTGTCTGATTGCAGATTCGTCTAAATCCTGTCCTAAGCGTGTCTGGTCAATGGAGACATTCCCGTTTCCCGGACTAAAATAAATCACATTTTCACTCTTTGCTCTATTCTGCATCTGCTGCGAAATCCAAGTAGTTTTTCCACAGCCAGCAGGGCCAGCAACGACAGTTATTATTGGTACACTCATATACTAATGATAATCATTTTCATGCAATTTGCAATAGTCTATTGTTTGAGACTATTAGCAGAAATGGCAAGATAGATTTAGATGTTTCAGGTGGTATTATGTCTTTCACCATCGAAGACCTGGAGAAAATGCAGTCAGCTTATCCTGACTACCGCATGGAATTAGTTGCTGGGGATATAGTTGTCATGAGTCCGTCAGGTTACGAATCAGAAGAAGTGGGAACCGAATTTGCAGCCTTACTGAGGAATTGGATAAGACCGCGCAAGTTGGGACGTGTAGTAGGTTCTAGCGCCGGGTTTAGATTACCCAATACAGATTTACGTGCTCCGGATGTCTCTTTTATTCGCGCTGAAAGGCTCAAACGTTCCACAGAAGATTACGCAGAGTTGGTTCCTGACTTGGTGGTAGAAGTGAAGTCCAAGACCGATTCTGTCGATAAACTCCGTCAGAAGATTCAAGAATTTATCAGCTTGGGAACGCAAATCGGAATTTTGATTAACCCCAAAACCAGAACTTTGGTAGTCTACCGCGATGGAGAACAGACGGTATTTCAGGATGGTGATGTGCTGACGCTTCCAGATTTACTTCCTGGTTGGGAAGTCGCAATTGCTGATATTTGGTCGCCAGTATTTGAGTAAAAACAAGAGAGGTTAGGGGCTAGGAACTAGGAGCTAGAGGTTAGCTAGGACTTACCTCATGTAATTGAAAACTGCTATCAATGCGAAACTATGGAAATTGACTCTGAAAAAGCTGATGCAATCACTTTGTAAATACCAGATGATATTGTAGTAGAAAAATGTTACTGAAATTATGACTAATCAAGCTCCTATTCCAGTTATTGTCAATGGTGCTGCTGGGAAAATGGGACGAGAAGTGGTGAAAGCTGTAGCCCAAGCACCTGACTTAAACCTTGTAGGCGCAATTGATACTAGTCCCGCACTCCAAGGTGAGGACGCTGGAGAGTTGGCTGGTTTAACCGAACCTTTGGAAGTACCAATCACTAACCAATTAGAGCCAATGTTAGGATATGTGGCTGGCGATAGACAAGGGCCACCAGGGGTGATAGTAGACTTTACCCATCCTGATGCAGTTTATGATAATATTCGCAGTGCGATCGCTTATGGTATCCGTCCAGTAGTTGGAACCACCGGCTTGAGTCCAGAACAGATTCAAGATTTAGCAGATTTTGCCGAAAAAGCTAGCACTGGTTGTTTAATTATTCCTAACTTCTCTATCGGGATGGTACTGTTACAACAAGCTGCTGTCACAGCCTCTCAATATTTTGACCATGTGGAAATTATCGAATTACACCACAACCAAAAAGCTGATGCTCCCAGCGGAACTGCTATTCAAACTGCACAATTACTCGCACAATTGGGTAAAACTTTTAACCCCGCAATTGTCGCCGAAACCGAGAAAATTCCCGGTGCTAGGGGAAGTTTAGCAGACGAAGGAATTCGCATTCATAGCATCCGTCTACCAGGACTGATTGCTCATCAAGAAGTAATTTTTGGTGCAGCGGGTCAGATTTATACTTTACGACATGATACCAGCGATCGCTCCTGTTACATGCCAGGAGTTTTACTAGCGATTCGTAAAGTCTTACAGCTAAAGTCGTTAATATATGGATTAGAAAAGATCCTTTAAACTTAAATTCACTACTCACCACTAATGTTAGTTCCTCTGACACGCCAAAAATTTGAACAAGTTATTCCCCTGATAGCTACTGGCCCCCAGTATAAGTACTACTGGGGAAAGTTTTCAAATTTTATTCAACGGTTATTAATCTCTGTGGTGGCTGTAGTAGTGATTTTAATCGTGAAAACTCTGTTTAATCTGGAGTTTGGCTCCATAGTTTTTGTATTTGGAGTCATGGCCGCTTTTTATTGGTTATGGTATCCAGTATTTCAAGCCAGTCTCCGCAACGCTAAATGCCGTCGTTATAAATACAGCGGCTTTTTTCGCGGCAGAGTGTTAGACTGGTGGATCACAGATCAATTAGTCGGCAAACAAGAAACCGTCAACAGCAAAGGTGACTTAGTAATTGTCGAGAACCGAGAAAAACGGATTAACTTAGAAATAGGCGATGACACAGGGTTTAGTATTGAGTTTGATGCACCACTACGTCCTAATCACAAAGTCATTGCTCGTGGTCAAATCGCCGAAATGGTGGTCATGTCCAATCGTGCAGATTTAAGCGCCATTGGAGAGTTCACTGATATCTACATTCCTAGCCGTGATCTGTGGGTCAGCGATTATCCTTATATCAGGCAAGATTTTTTTAATGAAGTCAGTCGCCGTTTGCGCCCAGACCAGCAAGATAGACCGCGCCGACGTCGCCGTAGAGTAGAAGATTAAAGTGCTACCGAGAAGAAAATAACTGATTACCGCTACCTACAGTACTCGGTAATTAAAAATAGTTAGCCAACATACATTTCACTAAATGCTTACCTATTCTTAAACTACCACCATTAGAGTAACAAAAGATAACAGAATAATTGTTGTCTATTTAACTTACTGATGGAGCTAGTGTAATACATCAAACTAAATAAATCATACATTTTACCTTTTGTATAGCCTCTCGAAGCAAAGGCAAGAGTGTTGTTACTAGTCTTTGTAGCAAAATACAATAAAAATGCTACGATGACAGTGTATACAGTATCATCTGTATCATCGTCTTAAGACACTAAACTGCAAACTTAGTACCTTTGCAAGTGTTGCTTCAGGGCATTAACCGCTAATTATGCCAAGGCATGGAAAGCGAATAGTAGTTATGCGACCGCTCGCTAAAAGTTATCCTCGATGGTTTAAACCATGTTATGGCGTGCCACCGTTAACCATCTAACTAAAAATATCAGGGTTATTGAGATCAAGTTAGTCCTACACCGATAAGTCGGCAATACCGAGCAAATACATCGCAGGAGACATAAACTATGACCCGATAAACCAATCATTAGCATACGATCAACCACTGCACTTGATCAAAAAATGTATGGGTAATGACAGATTTTTGTAGTGGAAAGTTCAACAATGCAGTAAAAAGCATCACTGGTAACAAGTGTAAAACAGTGAAATTATCTGGTTTACCAAGTAACAATACCAGCATGTGAATGCTTACTATCAGCAAAAGTGCAAAACCAAAGCAAGTTATTGCAATCATCAATAGCAAATAAGATTCATGTCCATACAACAATAAAAGAGGTGAACCATATCTGCAAAAACTGATAACCATAAGCATTGTCCTGCACTCACGACTGTGAGCATCACCAGTTCAGATGTAAAGGTTGTTGAAAACTGTTGGGCGTATTGAAAATAATTATCAATTATTGTAGAATCGGATCCATGTAGTACCAGAGCCTTATGCTTTGGCTGGTGTGTAAGGAATAACAGACAAACCCATAGAGTAAGTCAAGGTTTCCTATATGTAAATATCTAATTCGACCTCTGACGTCGTTAGAATGCTAACGACATTGATGTTAGTAAACGTAGTCTTTTAATGAACTTTACTTTGGTAAAGCCTTAGCTAATCTTTAACTTACAAGACTTACTGATGTTCTAACATCTACCTTTTGGGTTAATTGTCAGATATACAAACCCTAATTCGGCTGGAGGTATTCACCCGTAGTGAATTAACACAATATCACCGACGAGTACATTTCAAACATTTCTACCTCATTAAACCCATATTTATGATACATTCCACAAATCATGTACCCAACCCTTCCACCACCCTAAATAACCCCGCTCAGACTACACAGTTACCCCAAAGGTTGTTTACTCGTAGGGAAGTAATTCCCCAACGTCATGACGTACTGTGGCGGATTGAGCGTGGAGCAGTTCGCACCTTAACTTGGGGTGAAGATGGTACATTTATTACATTAGGTTATTGGGGCGCAGGCGACATCATTGGCTACCCACTATCCAAAGTCAAACCTTACCAAATAGAATGCTTAACGAGTGTCGAGGCGAGTGCGATTCCTCCTCATCTGTGGCACCAAGACGTAGACGCTTTATTGACACACATCCAACAAGCAGAGGAGCTTCTGAGCATAGTACATCGCAAGCCGATTTCCCTACGTTTGTGGCAATTCTTGGTATGGTTAAGTGAAAAGTTTGGTCGTGACGTAGAACAGGGCAAGTTAATTGACCTCAATGTCACACATCAAGAAATGGCAGAAGTGTTAAACACAACGAGAGTAACTGTAACCCGGTTGCTACAACAATTTGAAGAAGAAGGAACCCTTTTACGCCACAAACGCCGTATAATTTTAAATCTGCCAAATAAAGCGGCAAAAAAATAATTTCCCAAAATTATAGTGGTTAAATTGCAGCATTTGCCATAAAAACGTAGTAGAATATACGCGGTATTTTTGAGTAAAATCCCTGAGAATAAAAACATTAGGGACTTTATTTTATGAACCGATTAACTAGGTGTGAGTGAGAACTAAAAAAATGACAAAGACTTTTTGGAGACTTGTAAAAGTAAGTCCAGTTGTTCTGGCGGCTACATTCCTTGCTGCTAACAGCGCCTCAGCGGTAGAAGCTCAAGAGAAGATCACAACTGTAGCTCAGTTGTCGCAAGAATCGAATAACATCGGTCAGGTAACTTCCGTTTCTCAGTTCTCCGATGTGCAACCCACAGATTGGGCGTTCCAAGCTTTACAATCTCTAGTTGAGCGCTATGGCTGTATCGCTGGTTATCCCAACGGGACCTATCGTGGAAACCGTGCTCTGACCCGTTATGAATTTGCTGCAGGTTTGAACGCCTGTTTAGACCGGGTTAACGAATTAATTGCGACAGCTACCGCTGACTTGGTAAACAAGCAAGACTTAGCTACCTTACAGCGTTTACAAGAAGAATTTTCCGCTGAATTAGCTACCTTACGCGGTCGCGTTGATGCTTTAGAAGCTCGCACCGCAGAATTAGAAGCTAACCAATTCTCCACCACCACCAAGTTGGTTGGGGAAGCAATCTTCAGCATCTCTCAAGCCTTTGGTGACAGAAGAGCAGTTGCAGATCCAGCTACACCAGTGGCTGGCGATTTTGAAAGCAACGCTGCTTTTGCTAACCGGGTGCGGTTAAGTTTGTTGAGCAGCTTCACAGGTAAAGACCAGTTACAAATTCGGTTGTATGCTGGTAACATCATCTCCAATACTGGTGCAGCTGCCGGTAGTGCTACTAACCAGTTAACTGGTACTAACCAAACCCGCTTGGGTTATGATGGTGACACCACCAACAACGTACAAATTGACAAAATTAACTACGCCTTCAACTTCAGCGATGCAATCCGCGTCAGGATAGAGGCCACCGGTGCGAGACTATATGACAACGTAAATACCTTCAACCCGGACTTCACCAGTTCTGGTAGAGGTGCTCTTTCCCGCTACGGACGTTTTAGCCCCATTTACCGCCAAGGTGCTAACGGTGCTGGTTTAACTGTTACCTTTGCGCCTCAAAATAGCCCCATCTCTTTTAGTGCGGCTTATTTGGCTAATAATGCTAACAACCCTGGATCTGCAACCGGAGTTTTCGATGGTAGCAACACCATCTTCGGTCAGTTAAGCTTCAGACCCAGCCAAGCTTTCAACATTGGTCTGACTTACGCTCGCAGTTACCAAACTACTCCTAACCTGTTTGGTTCCACAGGTAGCTTCCGCGCTAACAATCCTTTCGTTGGTACTCCTCGCGTTGACTCTAACAACTACGGTGTCCAAGCTACCTTCCAACCCAGTTCTAGTTTGACTGTTGGTGGTTGGGCTGGTTACACCACAGCAGATTCGTTGAGTGGCGCCAGAAGAGACGCAGACTTCTTCTACTGGGGTGCGACTCTAGGTGTGAAAGACTTTGGTAGAGAAGGAAACGTTCTGGGTGTGATCTTCGGTCAACCACCCAAGGTAACTGGTGGTAGTGTTGGTAAAGAAAACGGTACTACCTATCATTTAGAAGGTTTATATCGCGTGAGAATCAGCGACAATATCACCGTAACTCCTGGTGTGTTGGTAATCTTCAATCCTGAGAACAACAACAGAAACGATAACATTTACGTTGGTACTCTGCGGACAACCTTCACCTTCTAGATTTGGTGATGCGATCAGTGGTAGGGGCGAACGGCCGTTCGCCCTTAGATCATTTCTGGAGATGTCTCTTGACTGATGATTGGAACACAGATGAAACGTTTGGAGATCGCATCATTACCGCCTACAACCCTACAATATTGTAGGCAGTAAATTTATCCTCCTAGTATCCTGCTAGCAATGCATCACGGAGAAAGACATATTGTAGTTCAAAGCCAACCGGTTCGAGCCTAGACCATAACTCTTTTGCTTGAGCAGAAAGTTCATAGTCAGATGGTACTGGAACAATCGTGGAATTTTCCATGCCTTTTGGGGATACAACAAGTTTGAAATCGCGGGACTAGTCCCTCACCTCTTTTCCAAGAAAATTACGTAAGCATTGTAAATTATTGTAAAATCTCAAGTGCATTAACAATCTCAAACAGGAAAAGCTGATTATGGCTCTAGCAGTCGGAACGAATGCACCTGCATTTACCGCCAAAGATACCAACGGTAACACTGTCTCGTTATCTGATTTTGCTGGTAAGACGGTTGTTTTATATTTTTACCCTAAAGATGATACCCCAGGTTGCACTAAACAAGCTTGCAGCTTCCGGGATGCCCAATCTGAATATCAAGGTAAAGATGTTGTCGTGCTGGGAGTGAGCGCCGATGATGAAGCGTCCCATCAAGCATTCACTGCCAAATATAATTTAAATTTTCCCTTACTAGCTGACACAGATAAAAGTCTCATCGCCGCTTACGATGTTGATGGTGGTGGTTATGCCAAGCGCGTCACCTACGTCATCGACCCCAACGGTAAGATTATCCATGTAGACGCTAGTGTTAATACCACAACCCACGCTGGCGATGTTTTAGCGACACTGGGTTTATAGTTTTGCCGATTTCAACGTTGTGGAGACGAGAAATTTCCCGTCTCCACAAAATTTTCATAAGTTTGTTTTCAGCACTTTAGTGCTGACAAATCCAGGACTGAAGTCCTGACACAATGTTAAATAGGGAACTCTTAAGGGGTAACAAGCAACAGAATGTTTCAAACGGGGATTTATACCCCACCGGAAACTTGCTACTTGATAGTTGTAGAGATACCCAACTCAAGCGAGGTAACTCAAATTGAAAAAACTATTCCCTGTTCCCTATTCCCTATTCCCTATTCCCTTCTTTGATCAGACTACGCTGATTGTGAAGCTTTGTGCTTACGCTTCATCCACAAGCCCATACCAGCAGCAACTGCAGTCGCAGTCATGGTCAAAGGTTCGGGAACAGGTTGAGCGTTCACACTGTTAACACTGAGTGCTCCAGAGCCTGTACCGCCTGAAAATGCGGTGTAATCAGAGAAAAATCCCGTCCCAATACCTGTACCGGTAAAGTTGGGGTTGAATTGAAAAATCAAATTCATCACATCCAACCCTGACGTGTTATAGCCGCTGTTATCGGAGATTAGCATTGTATTGTTATTGATATAGCTATCAACTTGAATCGCACTGCTACTCAGAGTCTTCAAAATATTGTTGGAAGCGTTGCGTAAATTCACCATCCAACTGGTTAAAGGTACGTTGGTATTGCTGGGTAACAGATCTGTATCTACTTCAAAAAACCCATCAAAGGAACCACCTTGCAAGTTTACACTGATTCCATTAGGGTTAGGCCCATCAAAAGGAGATTGGAGTTTTACCGCTGTGTTCTCAAATGTACCGTTGAGAGTGAACGCCTTGATATTAGCAGCATTCGCGGGGGCTGTAGCTACAGCAGCCAGCATACCAACACCAAGAGCTGCGACAGCTGCGGCTTTTTTCAATGATGTCAACATGAGTCGAGTTTCTCCAAATTAAAAATACAACAGTTGAATGAGTGCGATTTGCTAATCAACAGTACGTACAACGCCCACGCTCCGACTTCACAATATATCTACTTAAATAACTGTTTTGAATTGTCGTTGATTTCGCACCTCAGAGCCGCTTTCATTTCCTTAAACCATATTTGTTCGACGGGCGCAAACGAGTTGTGTCTGTTGACCATGGTTTAATGAGGCGAATGTGGCTGCACTGAAACATGATGTCATGTGTAATTGACAAGCGCAATAATTAAGATGTATCGCTTTACACAAAATAAACATAACTGCAAACGTAACAATTGCAACGTCTACAGGTAAAAATGCATTTTTCTCTGGGTAAGATTTCTGGGAATTTTTAATTAAAACTTTACTAAATTACAGGTAATACTGAAAAAGCAGAAGCCATGGGAGTAAAACTGCGGAAATAAAATGCCGATCAAGATAAAATTTAAACTACTGCGATCGCTAAGGGAAAGGCAAACAAATCGATGAAAGACCGCAGACATCACAACAACAAGGGCCATCAGCAAATTCGTACTCACAAAACCTTAAGCCAAGTGCAGCGCATAGCGCAACGTTTAGGAATTCCCTTTACTTTTTTAAAATCGCCGAAAAAGCGTCGGTAACTGGGCGTCGAGAAAGCGATCGCTCGATGGGACAATGAGGATGAGTCTCTTGTGAATCTGTGATGACTAGTATTTCTCAGGCAAAAGCTCTGCTCAATCAACATCGACAGATGTTTCCAGCTTTAGGAAATAAGGCTTATTTTAATTATGGTGGACAAGGGCCTATGCCCCAAGGGGCGCTAGATGCAATTACTGACGCGCAAACTCGCACCCAGGATTTAGGCCCTTTTAGCACTGAGGTGGGTCTTTGGATCGATCAAGAAATTCAAGTCACACGAGAAGCGATCGCTTCTGAGTTACACGTCTCACCCCAAACCATTACACTCACAGAAAATGTTACTGTCGGTTGCAATATCGCTCTTTGGGGTCTTGACTGGCACCCAGGCGACCACATATTATTATCAGACTGTGAGCACCCTGGGGTAATTGCGACTACACAGGAAATCGCTCGCAGATTCGCTGTGGAAGTTACCACCTGTCCCTTGATGGCGACTCTCAATCAAGGCGACCCCGTAGCAGCGATCGCCCGACACCTGCGCCCCCACACGCGCCTTGTGGTATTAAGTCACGTCCTCTGGAACACAGGACAAGTTTTACCTCTTGACAAAATAATTGCAGTATGCAAGCAAAATAACAGTTTACTTCTAGTAGACGCGGCTCAGTCTGTGGGAGCATTGCCCCTCAACTTAACAGAATTAGGCGTAGATTTCTATGCTTTCACCGGTCACAAGTGGTTGTGCGGCCCCGCAGGTGTAGGTGGTTTGTATGTGCACCCAGAAGCCAACGCCAGCTTGCATCCCACATTTATCGGCTTGCGTGGCGTTATTGTTAATAGTGAAGCCCAACCGGTGAATTGGCGTCCAGGTGGGCAAAGATATGAAGTAGCGACATCAGCCTTTCCGTTATATGCTGGGTTGAGAACAGCGATCGCAGTTCATCATCAATGGGGAACACCGCAACAACGCTACGAGCAAATTCTCCATAACAGCGAATATCTGTGGCGACAATTAGCAACATTAGCAAATATCAAATCTCTTTGCACTTCCCCACCCACAAGCGGTATAG
The DNA here is from genome assembly GCF_000332295.1 of Fortiea contorta PCC 7126. Taxonomy (GTDB): domain Bacteria; phylum Cyanobacteriota; class Cyanobacteriia; order Cyanobacteriales; family Nostocaceae; genus Fortiea; species Fortiea contorta. The sequence continues at coordinate 5,083,086 of NZ_KB235930.1, forward strand.
TCTCATTCCAAATCCCCAACCAACCCCAAGCCCACACCAAACTAGTACAATTTCTAGAATCACAAAGATTCCTAACTCGAACCATTGCTAACCCCAGTTGTGTCAGAGTTACCGTCCATTACTTAACTTTAGAATCAGAAATTGAGCAATTAATTGCAGTGATGCAAGAGTTTTTTCAATAGCAAAATTTTGTTGTGAAATAGGCGTTGTTAAATGATGGGATAATTTTTGTCTCACGCTTTTAACGCAGTCGTTCCCTAATCCCTATCCCCTATCCCCTGCTATGTGTTATGACAGAACAGATCAAGATTTGCATACCAATTCTTCATTATTTATATGCAACGCCCAACATTATACATAGCAATCACAAACCACGGCTTTGGTCATGCGACACGTACCGCATCTCTCGCCGCAACTATTCAAAAATTATGTCCAGAAGTGTTGTTAATTATGGTGACTACTGCTCCTCGGTGGTTGCTAGAATGTTACATCGAAGGTGATTTTATCCATCGTCCCCGCGCATTCGATTTAGGTGTAGTGCAATCAGATAGTTTGACAATGGATAAAGATGCGACTTTAGCCAAATTGCGAGAAATTAAACAACAACAAAATTCGCTGATTGCTTCAGAAGTAAATTTCATTCGTCAAAATCGTGTCAATCTTATTTTGGCAGATATTCCTTTTCTCGCTTCACTGATAGCTAAAGCTGCAAATATTCCTTGCTGGATGATGAGTAACTTTGGTTGGGACTTGATCTATCGCAGTTGGGGAGGCGAATTTGCTGCGATTGCTGATTGGATTAGTGATTGTTATTCCCAATGCGATCGCTTATTTCGGCTTCCTTTCCATGAACCGATGCAGGCTTTTAATAATATCATCGATGTTGGTTTGACTGGCGGTAATCCCCGTTATTCTGCTGAGGATTTGCGTGAGAAATGGGGTATAACTGCACCCAGAGAAAAGACTATTTTATTAACTTTTGGAGGTTTGGGTTTAGAGGCGATTCCCTATGAAAATTTACGGCAATTTCCAGATTATCAATTCATTGTTTTTGATAAATCTGTGCCTGATTTACCTAATATTTTAAAAATCAATGATGTCAAATACCGCCCTGTAGATTTTATGGCAATTTGTGAGCGAATCATATCTAAACCCGGCTATGGTACTTTTGCAGAAGCCACAAAATTAGATGTACCTGTGGTGACTATTACTCGTGATGATTTTGCCGAAGCGCCTTTCCTCCTCGACGGGATTAGTAATTATAATCAGCACCGAATTCTTTCACCATCGGAGTTTTTTAAAAACAATTGGGACTTTATTTCTCAACCACTCCAACCACCAAAAAAATCTCTAGCGCTGGCTAAAGATGGTAATGAATTTATCGCCAAAGCAGCAATAGAATTCGTATCCTCAACGCTCCATGCTCCTAATTTCCCATAGCATTACCTGCTAAATATGCAGTCGTCCACGCACTTTGAAAATTAAATCCGCCGGTAACGCCATCTATATCTAAAATTTCACCTGCAAAGTATAAACCAGGAATTAACCGACTTTCCATCGTCTTGAAGTTAACTTCTTTGAGATTAACTCCACCACAAGTAACAAATTCTTCTTTGAAAGCGCCTTTACCTTTAATCAAGTATTCTCCTTGAGTGATTTCTTGTAACAGTTGATTTAAGGTTTTGTTAGATATTTCTGCCCAACGCTCCTCTGCAGTTATACCGATGCGGGTGATAATGTATTGCCAGAGGCGATGGGGTAAATCAACACCACGATGCAATGCTATCGGGCGTTTACCCCATTCATTTTTGATAGCTAAGATTTTTTCCCGTACTTGTTCTGATGATAAATCAGGCAACCAATTAACTAGTAATGTAGCTTGATAGTGGCTGTCATGTAAAACTCTTGCGCCCCAAGCCGAAAGCTTCAAAACAGCAGGGCCGCTCATACCCCAGTGGGTGATGAGTAAGGGGCCGTTTTGCTCTAGTTGGGTTTTCCCACCAGCAGACAACTGCAATTGTACTGGGTTCACGCTGACCCCGGCTAAGGCTCTCAGTTTTTGGTCGAGAATATTAAAGGTGAATAGTGAGGGTACAGGCGGTTCGATGTGATGACCCAACTCTTGGAGGATTTTATAACCGCTGATGCTACTTCCTGTCGCTAATAATAAGCGATCGCACTCAATAATTTCTCCGGTTTTGCAAACAATCTCAAACTGATTTTTCCCTCGTTTCACCGAGACAACAGGCGTCCCAATGCGAATTTCTACCCCATTCGTCGCCGCAGTTTTAATCAAACACTCGACAATTGTCTCGGAACTATCGGTAATAGGAAACATTCGCCCGTCGGCTTCGGTTTTTAGCCTGACTCCGCGCTCTGCAAACCAAGTTACCGTATCTTGCGCTTGAAAGCGAGTGAACGCACCCCGCAAAGCCTTACCACCCCGTGGATAATTTTGCACCAACCCTTCAGCTTCAAAGCAAGCGTGAGTCACATTACAGCGACCCCCACCAGAAATCAGCACTTTTGCTAGTGGTTGGCGACTAGCTTCGATGAGAGTGACATGGGCGTGGGGATTAGCTTGAGCACAAGCGATCGCCCCAAAAAATCCCGCCGCTCCGCCCCCAATAACTACAATTCGTAACGATAACAAGTTCAAAAATCTCTCAACAATACCTGAATTTATGAGGATTATAACAATTTGTCATTCAGGGTTGGTATGAGTACTACTTGACAATTACCCACCATCAAGCGCATGTTATAATTATTACGTTGCACTTTACACAAAAAAGATATGTTTTTAGACTGGTTTTCATCAAGCTTTTTCCGACGGCATTTCACAGATAGTTTTATCTTCCTTAAATGATTAGACTTAGTGAAATTACGTTCTTTAAAGTTAAAAATAACACAAACTTAAAACCGTAACCAAGTTTTTTGGACATAACTGAGAATGCCAACAGCGATCGCCCCTAGTAATAATAGCCAGATCACGCCACCGGGAAGAAAAGAGAGCAAACCAAAACCTCTCAACACCCAAACAGCAATACCCATCCCCAAGAGAACACCGAAGACCTGGGTTAATCTGCGATTTAAAGAAGACTGACTCATCAAATTTCCCTTTTAACTTGCATAGTCGTTTGTGTTTGTGCCATTCTAGCTGTTGCCAACGTAATTTTTAATCTAGAACTGTTGCTAATGTGAAAAGTACTTAAAGGTTGAGCCGAATACTCGTAAAAAAAACACAAACTTTTAAGTAAATTCACATAATAATAATCCCAGACTAACTATTTCCGGAAAATTTACCAGTTGGACTGGAACTAGAATTTAATGGGTTGGACTTGATCTGGTCTGGTGGTCAGTAATTTCCACCTTGTGAAACGGATTAGTGGAGGAGTAGAAATCAATATGTCTGCATTTTATAGAACAAACTCAGCAATTCCCGAACCCGAAATCCCCTGGAGCCAAGATGAACAAAAGTTATTGATGCAGGGCGAAATTTTAGTAAAATCAGGAGCACACACCAAATCGGGTGGTGCAGTTACAGCGTGGATGTACGTACCACTGGTGCGATCGCAAGTATGGCAACAACTTACTGATTATCCTCGTTGGGTACAGTATTTTCCTGACATTACCAAAAGCGAAGTTTTACAGAGAGGCGAAGCCAAGCGCCTGTATCAAGCAGCACAAAAAGCCTTTCTATTTTTCACAGCCCAAGTAGAAATTTACCTGAATGTGGTAGAAATCATCGGGCAGCAAATTCAATTTCGCATGGAAAAAGGGACTTTTGAGGACTTTAGAGCCAATTTAGAGCTAAAAGATTGTGGTAACGGCACATTGGTCGCTTATAATGTCCAAGCTACCCCCAATATCCCGATCCCCTCAATTTTCATTCAACAAGCAATGAATTTTGAATTGCCTGCAAATATGCGTAAAATGCGACAAGTGCTTTGTAAGGGTCAATAAAGGCAATGTCACAGGCAAAAGCTATCTTGGAGTTTTGGTTTGGTCATCCCGATGCGCCTGGTTATGGTAAACCACAAGGTTTTTGGTTTAATAAAACACCAGAGTTTGACGAAGAACTGCGTAGCAGATTCCTCAAAGATTACCAAAAAGCAGCCGGGGGTTACTTAGATGATTGGATCGACACACCCGAAACTTGTCTAGCATTGATTATATTGCTGGATCAATTTCCTCGAAATATGTTTCGTGGCACACCTGAAGCTTTTGCAACCGATTGGGAAGCGCTTTCAGCCGCACACCACGCCGTAGCCCAAGGTTACGATCAGGAATTATTACCAGTCCAACGCTGGTTTATTTATCTACCTTTTGAACACAGCGAGAACTTAGATCATCAGCGTCGCTGTGTGGAACTATTTCAGCAAATCAGTCACGATCTTGATAGTGCGGCGGCGATTGATTATGCATTACAGCATTTAGAAATAATACAGCGTTTTGGGCGTTTTCCCCATCGCAATATTATTTTAGGACGTACCTCAACATCAGAGGAAAAAGAATTTTTGCTCAAGCCAAATTCTCTGTTTTAAATAAAAAACTCCACCCACAAAAAAGTGGAGTTTTTGGGCATAGGCTATACCCTATGCCCCATATTAAGACATCTGTCCAACCTGAGAATAACTTTGCTCACCTTCCAGCCAGAGGTGAATTAATTCATTTTCATTAAAGTTATATCCTAAAGTCGCAGCCAAGCTAATAATTTTACTTTTATCCCAATGGTAACTACCAAAGAAACCCTGACGACAACATTTATTATAATATTCCTGATAAATCGCTGGCTCTGATATCAGCAACTCATAAAAAGCGTTAACCTGTGTTAACGACATAACGATTTTGCTCCTTAATTATGATTTTTACCTCTACTAAAAACTACATTGCACTAGTAAGTGATTCCGGCGCGGATGAAATATTCTACCAATTTGCAAAAACTTATTGTAGAGATATGACGCTATTGTTTAGATAAACGAATACGTGGGTAAGGTCACAACAATTTTGTGCCCCCGTAATATTTTCTACTTCACCAAGATACTGAATTGCTACTCGGTGAGATGAGCCAATATATTTTTGTGAATAAAAATTATGCAAACTTGTATGATTATACTAAGTTGCATCAAATAAATTATCTACCAAAAGAAAGATACAAAAGACCCTTGATAATTAACAGACGCAGATGAGCGGACAACTAGTGCTCCAAGACATAACTATCTAAACCAGTCTGAATAAACACCTGAAAAACTTGTTTAAGAGGAGCAGTTTTAATCCGCCGGACAGCTTTAGTAATCTCTATCCACCGCCTTTTTCTTTTACTAGCTTCTGGATAAACTTCACTCACTATTTCCACGGGTAATAAATACATCGAGACTTGATAAATTTTACCCTGCTTGCGATACTCATAAATAGCAAATTCTTCAGTACACACCTGCCCAATTACCCCCGCTTCTTCCCATGCTTCCTTTGCTGCTGATGCTGGTGGACTCATTCCATGAGAAATTCCTCCTTTAGGAATAGCCCAACGCCGGCGATCGCGGGTTGTAATCAACAAGACTTCTACTCTACCATCTTGCACCCGATAAGGAATTACCCCAGATTGCTGAAATACTTTGCAGATTTTTCGACTCATACGATTTAGCTCCTGTAGTCTTATTAATTACTCATTACTGACGCCTATTCGTCAGGAAATTGAGACAGGATGTTGATAAAATAATCTAATCGTAGTTCTAACATAATCCTACCTGCATTTTTTTAAATATACTTGTATGGATAATACATTTTTTAAAAGCTTACATGATTAAAAAAAGTGGTGATTTCTCAAAAATTGGTGGTAAAACTAAAATTAAAGTTGGCAACAATGATTAAAGACGCACTCGTGACTTTAGCATCGACTAATTTTGAGGAGTTGATAAATTTTTATACTCAGTTATTGGAGAAAAAACCAACAACTATCATCCCGAATATCTATGCAGAATTTCAGATTTGTGGGTGGCGATTGGGTATTTTTCAGCCAAAACAAACCCATGCATCTGAATTTGCCAGTAGTAGCACAAGTAAGATAAGTTTGTGTTTAGAGGTGAGTAATTTAGAAAATGCGATCGCCCACCTCACAACCCTAGGTTATCCCCCACCCGGTGAAATCTCCCTTGCTGCTCACGGTAGAGAAATTTACGCCTATGATCCGGATGGGAATCGATTAATTCTACATGAAGCCATCAACAGTGATAGGGTGATGAAGCAGAAATAACAAATAACAAATAACCAATAACAAATAACAACCTATGGCTTTAACTCAAAACTATAAATTAAACGTTATCCAATGGTATCCCGGTCATATTGCCAAAGCAGAAAAAAACCTCAAAGAACAACTCAAACGGGTAGATGTAGTATTGGAAGTGAGAGATGCCCGGATTCCTTTAGCGACACACCATCCCCAAATCGACGAGTGGGTGGGGAATAAGGCGCGAGTGTTGATTTTTAACCGGGTAGATATGATCACACCCCAAATGCGTGATTTATGGATAGATTGGTCTAAGCGTCAGGGAGAAACCGCTTATTTTACCAACGCTCAACACGGACAAGGTGTCGTTGCTGTGTCCAAAGCCGCACAAGCAGCTGGGGTAGAACTCAATCAACGTCGCAGCTCACGGGGAATGTTACCCCGTCCAGTCCGCGCCGTGGTAATTGGTTTTCCTAATGTGGGTAAATCAGCCTTAATTAACCGTCTTTTAGGAAAACGAGTTGTGGAAAGCGCCGCTCGTCCCGGTGTGACTCGTCAACTGCGGTGGGTACGAATTTCTGAACAATTGGAGTTACTAGATGCGCCTGGAGTCATTCCTTTAAAATTGGAAGACCAAGGAGCAGCCCTCAAATTAGCTATTTGCGATGATATTGGTGAAGCTGCTTATGATAATCAACTAGTAGCGGCTGAATTAGTAGATATACTGAATTATCTCCAGCACATAGCCCCGAATTTGCTACCGCAAAAACCGTTAGAGTCCCGCTATGAACTAGACTCCACACCCCATACAGGAGAAGCATACTTGCACGCGTTAGCAGAGCATCGCTATCAAGGTGATGTTGAGCGAGCTGCAAGGCAACTTTTAACAGATTATCGCAAAGGTTTCTTCGGTACTATCCCCTTAGAAATCCCACCAGATTATCAATAGACACATCTCAAAACTGAGTAACCGTCAAGTTTACACCAGAATCTAGGCGAGGAACTTTTAAATATTCTACAGGCTCGCCATTCTGCGGAGGTCGATAATTCTTGGCGGATTCGCACTGCTCAAAAAAAGCGCCTGGATTTTTAATCAAATCAAGCGGACTAACTTTTTTGCAGCCTTGCTCGCGTACCACCAAAACCGAGTCCGTGGTCTGTTGTGAACTATCCCAGTTATTATTGATTGTGGCCGGTGCAGTCATCAAAATTGCCGCCTGATTACTCGGCTGTGTAGTTGTGGAGGCGTTTTCTTGATTGGCATAAGCACTATGAGGCATAGCGATCGCACCAATTATAAAACATAACCCTAAAGGAAAGGATTTCATATATTTAATCTCTCAAGCTTCCTAGATTTAATCCTAATCTCATCATGAGAAATAAGTAAATTGGCGATTAGAAAAAAAACTAGATTACAGAACGTAGATACACCCAAACCCTGACAAGTTTCCAATTACAAATCATAAATAACAAGTGACCAATACCGTTCCCCATTAGTTAGCTTTATTTGCACCGCCTTACTTACCAGCCACATTTGCACAACTAAGCATAGTTATAGCAAACTATACGCACTAGAAATGCTAATTTCCGCGATCGCACGATAGTATAGCCTAGGCGACTAGCTAATGGGGAGTAGAGAGAATGCCAAATTGAGACTCGAATAGTCTATGGCTTCAGGTTTTCAATCCAAAATCTGTATTGGTCTAAGTGGTTGAAACAAATTTATGTGTTATTTCCCTAACCCTCGGTCCCTCACCCCTTCCACAACAACTTGATTTTCACACTCATGATTGAACTCAAACTACGCCTACAAGAGGGAGAAGCTGAAACCACAATTTCAGTCGATCAAGATGTATTCACGATTGGTCGTTTACCAGAATGTAATTTATACCTACCCTTTGGTGGAGTTTCTCGCAACCATGCTAGGCTAGTGAGAAAATCTGTAAATATTTGGACAATTGAAGATTTAGGCAGTAAAAATGGGACACAAGTTAATGAACGTCTTGTTACCCATCCCCAGGAGTTGCAGCATGGTGATATTATTTGGTTAGGCAACGTTAGCATTTTCGTGCTGTTCTCAACTTTGAATCCCAACGTGCTCCCAATAGCGACATCAAGTGTGGAAACCGCAGAACAAAGAACGATTCTTCACAACGCCGAACAATTACAACAGCGATGGATCGAAGCTGATAGTAAAGATGGGAAACTCAGCAATAAAGATAAAACAATTGCTCGCCTGAAGGATTTAGTAGATATTGCCAAAAATCTTTGTGCAGCTACCTCAATCCAAGAAATTTTTTCACAAGTACAACAAGTAGTTTTTCGTTATCTTAATAGTATTGACCGTTTGGCATTATTAATAGATGTTAATGGAGGCGGTAATTTAGAATTAATCAACGCTGCTGCTAGAAACGCTTCCCAACAAGAAAACTTAACCGCTGATGGTAGTTGGATTAGCCGCAGTATTTGTCAGAAAGTATTTGCAGAAAAAGTTGTTATTCAAACTGCTGACACCCATAAAGATGAACGATTTTCCGGAGAACACAGTATTTTAGTCAAAGGAATTCGCAGCGCCATGGCGGTTCCCTTATGGGATGAAAATAAAGTCGTAGGCGTTCTCTATGCTGATGCTCATCTTTCTTCTTATCACTGGGCAAAAGAAGGTGAAGAAGAACTCAGCTTTTTTTCAGCTTTAGCGAATCTTGTTGCTTCTAGTGTGCAACGTTGGTTGTTAGTAGATAGGCTGAAAACAGAAGAAATGATCCGTCACAAACTAGAGCGTTATCATTCTCCAGGCGTGGTACAACAGTTAATATCTGTAGGTGGATTACCAGATGGGCGGTTGCTGCCTACAGAAAGCGAAATTAGTATTTTATTTGCCGATTTAGTGGGATTTACAGCCATATCTGAACGGTTAACACCAACAGAGATCGCGCAATTATTAAATAATTTTTTTGAAGAAATGCTGCAAGAAGTGTTTGCCTATGGTGGCACTTTAGATAAATATATTGGTGATTGTATCATGGCCTTTTTTGGTGCTCCCGAACCACAATCAGACCACGCAAATCGCGCCACTTCCGCTGCTAAGGGTATGCTCACTCGGTTAGAAAAGCTCAATGTTAACGGTTTTTGGCACGAACCCTTACAATTAAGAATTGCTATCAATAGTGGCAAAGCCGTTGTGGGCGATGTTGGTAGCTCCCAAAGAGTAGAATATACAGCCTTAGGCACCACAATTAATTTAGCGGCGCGGATGGAAGGAGTGTGTCCCCCCGGAGAATGCATTATTAGTGAAGCTACTTTTAAAATGCTTTCTGATCCCTCAGACTTCCAGGAAATGGGAGATTACCGTTTTAAAGGAATTAACCGATTAGTGAAAGTTTATCAAACGAGGATGCATTAGGGGAATGGGTGAGCCACTGCTACCTCAACACCCTCGGACACAATCAAAATTATATAAATATAAATACTTAGTTAATTTGTATCTTTTATATCAAAATAAATTGCGAAAAATTAATAAAAAAGAACCAACTCTTTTTTAAAGGACTAGAATTTGGGTGGAGCTGGTGAAATCGAGCTGTGTCATCCCAATTCTCCAAAATTAGGCAACAGACTCAAATTTGAAAATCATGATGGAATCAGCCTTTTGTAACGATGAATTACGAATTGGTGTCACACGAGGAAGCTATCTTCAGCTATTTATGAACGGGAGGTCAGGTCATGGCTATCGCCACCATTAATCCCGCAACAGGGGAGACTTTTCAAACTTTTGAGCCGCACGATCATTCAGAAATTGCCGCTAAACTGGATTTGGCAGGTCAAGCGTTCGAGCATTACCGCCAAACAAGCTTGGATGAGCGATCGCACTGGCTACAAAAAGCTGCAGACATTTTAGAACAAGAGAAGGTCGAATTTGCCAAATTGATGACCCTAGAAATGGGTAAACCTTTGAAAGCAGCGATCGCCGAAACAGAAAAATGTGCCCTCGTCTGTCGCTACTACGCCGAACAAGCCCCAGGTTTTCTAGCTGATGTCCCAGTGAAAACCGATGGTGGTAAAAGTTTTGTTCGTTACCAACCCCTAGGTGTAATTCTGGCAGTAATGCCATGGAATTTCCCCTTTTGGCAAGTGTTCCGCTTTGTCGCTCCCACACTCATGGCGGGAAACGTCGGCTTACTCAAACATGCTTCTAATGTGCCACAGTGTGCTTTGGCAATCGAAGATATTATTAAACGAGCTGGTTTTCCGCAAGGAGTATTTCAAACTCTCTTAATCGATGCTGCGAGAGTAGCCAATTTAATGGCCGACGAAAGAGTCAAAGCAGCCACCTTGACGGGAAGCGAACCCGCAGGCGCATCTTTAGCCGTCGCCGCCGGCAAACAACTCAAAAAAACCGTTTTAGAATTGGGAGGAAGCGACCCCTTTATCGTGTTAGAAAGTGCTGATTTAGAGACAGCAGTTGTCACAGCAACTACAGCACGAATGTTAAACAACGGCCAATCTTGTATAGCAGCGAAACGCTTCATTGTAGCAGAAGCGATCGCTGACAAATTTGAAAAGCTGTTGTTAAATAAATTCCTGGCGTTGAAAGTTGGCGATCCCATGGAACCAGATACCGACTTAGGCCCATTAGCAACTCCTGATATTCTTCAGGAACTCAACCAACAAGTGCAAGCTGCAGTCGCCAGCGGCGGTAAAATTCTCACCGGTGGACAGCCTCTGGGCGATCGCCCCGGTAACTTCTACCCACCGACAATCATCACCGACGTTCCCCAAGATAGCCCGATCGCCCAAGAAGAATTTTTTGGGCCAGTAGCCTTGTTATTTCGGGTTCCAGACATCGACGCCGCCATCAAACTAGCCAATGCTACACCTTTTGGCCTAGGTGCTAGCGCCTGGACAACCAACGCCCAAGAAAGCGATCGCTTAATCACAGAAATAGAAGCAGGTTCAGTATTTATCAACAGTATGGTGAAATCTGACCCCCGCCTACCTTTTGGTGGTATTAAGCGTTCTGGATACGGCAGAGAATTGAGTATCCAAGGTATACATGAATTTGTCAATGTTAAAACTGTGTGGGTCAAGTAATTAGGAGTTAGAGGTTAGGGGTTAGAGGTTAGGGGTTAGAGGTTAGGTATAGAATTATTCCTATTTCCTAATCCCCAGTCCCTAATCCCCAGCCCCCAGCCCCAAATCCCCAGTCGCTAGCGAGGAAATCAAATGAATACCGCAGAACTGTTAGTACAGTGTTTAGAAAATGAAGGGGTGCAATATGTTTTTGGTCTTCCTGGCGAAGAAAACCTACATGTTTTAGAAGCACTCAAAAATTCTTCCATTCAATTTATTACCACCAGACATGAACAGGGTGCAGCCTTCATGGCGGACGTCTATGGACGCCTAACAGGAAAAGCCGGAGTTTGTCTTTCAACTCTCGGCCCTGGGGCTACAAATTTAATGACAGGGGTAGCAGATGCTAACCTCGATGGTGCACCTCTAGTGGCTATTACTGGGCAAGTAGGCACAGATAGAATGCACATCGAATCCCATCAATATTTAGATTTGGTGGCTATGTTCGCCCCTGTAACTAAGTGGAATAAACAAATTGTCCGCCCTAGTATTACACCAGAAGTGGTGCGAAAAGCATTCAAGCTCGCACAAACAGAAAAACCCGGTGCAGTTCATATCGATTTGCCTGAAAATATTGCTGCCATGCCAGTAGAAGGCAAAGCATTACATAAAGATAACATTCAAAAAACCTATGCTTCCTTTGCTAGTGTGCGGGCAGCAGCAGCCGCAATTTCTCAAGCAGTTAACCCTTTAATCTTAGTAGGAAATGGCGCCATCCGTGCCCACGCTAGTGATGCCGTCACCCAATTTGCTACACAGATGAATATTCCCGTGGCTAACACTTTTATGGGTAAAGGTGTTATCCCCTACACTCATCATCTAGCTTTGTGGTCGGTGGGATTACAACAACGAGATTTCATCACCTGCGGTTTTGATAACACAGATTTAGTCATTGCTATTGGCTATGATTTAATCGAATTTTCTCCGAAGAAATGGAATCCTGACGGGACAATTCCCATTCTACATATTGCCGCTGATTCAGCCGAAACAGATAGTAGTTATATTCCTAATGTTGAAGTTGTTGGGGATATTTCTGATTCTCTCAATGAAATCTTAAAGCTAGCAGATAGACAAGGCAAATCCAATCCCTACGCTATCAGCTTGCGGGGAAATATTCGCGCTGATTACGAAGAACATGCCCATGATGACGGTTTCCCCATCAAACCACAAAAGTTAATTTATGACTTACGACAAGTGATGGGGCCGGATGATATTGTGATTTCTGATGTTGGTGCCCACAAAATGTGGATTGCTCGTCATTATCATTGTCATAGCCCCAATACTTGTTTAATTTCTAACGGTTTTGCAGCGATGGGTATTGCTATTCCCGGTGCTTTAGCAGCTAAACTTGTTCATCCCCACCGCAAGGTTGTCGCCGCAACTGGTGACGGTGGCTTTATGATGAATTGTCAGGAATTAGAAACAGCTTTGCGCGTGGGTACGCCTTTTGTCACCTTAATTTTTAATGATGGTGGCTACGGTTTAATTGAGTGGAAACAAGAAAATCATTTTGGCCCTGGGAAATCATCTTTTGTGCATTTTGGCAATCCTGATTTTGTCAAATTAGCGGAAAGTATGGGTTTAAAAGGTTATCGCGTGGAATCGGCGACGGATTTAATTCCTGTACTCAAAGAAGCCCTCGCGCAAGATGTCCCTGCAGTGATTGATTGTCCTGTGGATTATCGAGAAAATCGCCGCTTTACACAAAAAGCCGGTGATTTGAATTGCGCTGTGTAAGATATTTTTCGGCTGATTTTTTGGCATTAGATTAATTAATTAAAAACTCCATCTTTTTGTAGGTGGAGTTTTTTGTTTTGTGTTTTGTCAATTCCCCGAAAGGAAACAACAGATAAATTGGTAGGGGCGTAGCTTGCTTCTCCGTTTCGGAGTACGGTTGTTCGCCCTGCTACGCGGAGGTTTTCTGAGGATATTTGGCGATTTTTAAAATTGCAATACAGTTTTCTGCACATATGAATACTGAATCTTGCATCTGAGAGTGCATGAATCTGTAGGACTAATTTTTACAGTTTTTATATTCTGAATATATAAGCATATGGCTATTTTTTTGAATAGCTGATGAATTTTTAGCTATTCACAATATCAAAAATTATACCAAATTAAAGAGGCTTTCTTTATGACTACGATTCCTAATGATCCGTTATTTCGGTATCAATGGCATTTGTATAACTATGGACAAAATGGTGGTATTCCTGGTGTGGATCTGAATGTGGTTAATGTCTGGGATGATTATACAGGGCGGGGTGTTTTAGTCGGTGTTTTCGAGGGGGATGGTGTTGAATATGACCATCCAGATTTGGCAGCAAATTACGATACTACTAGAGATTATGATGGCGTGACTAATGGTGGTAATCCTTACCCTTTAATTGGAGAAAGTGGTCACGCTACTTCTGTCGCAGGTGTGATTGGCGCCGTGGCTGGAAATGGAATTGGTGGTGTTGGTGTGGCTTATGGTGCTTCTCTGGCTTCCTTCCGGTTTTTATTCTCAGATGATGCGAGTGAAATCAGAGCTTTGCAACGTTTACGGTATGTGGATGTTGCTAATAATAGTTGGGGTAATACTGCATTCTTTAATGCTAATTTCCTTGATCCCGCACAAGCTCTTGTTGGTCAAGCTATTCAGGATGCTGTGCGGTTTGGGCGTAATGGTTTAGGAACAGCGATCGTTTTTTCAGGTGGAAATAACCGTCAACAAGGTTTGGATACTAATTATTCTAACTTGACCAACTCCCGTTATGCGATCGCTGTGGCAGCACTCGATAACTATGGGTGGGCTACTTCATACAGTACTCCTGGTGCTTCGATTCTTGTATCTGCGTTTGGTAGTGATCCATCGAGTATTGTAACTACTGATCGCAGAGCCAATGGATATTATAACTACCAGTTTGATGGCACATCAGCAGCTGCGCCGATGGTTTCTGGAGTAATTGCCTTAATGTTAGAAGCCAATCCTAATTTAGGATATCGAGATATCCAAGAAATTCTCGCCTATTCTGCTCGTCAAAACGATCGGTATGGATTGGGAGGAGATTACTATTGGCAAATCAACGGTGCAAATAATTGGAATGGTGGGGGTTTACATGTCAGCAATGATTATGGATTTGGGTTGGTGGATGCGCTAGCTGCGGTGCGGTTAGCGGAAACTTGGCAAAAACAGAGTCGATTTGATAATGAGCAGTATCTGAGTTACAGTTCGGGTAATTTAGGCTGGATGATTCCAGATAACGATTTCTGGGGAATTAGCAACAGCTTGTGGGTGACTGCAGGTTTAGAAATTGATACTGTGGAAGTAGAACTAAATCTAACTCATCCTTATCGAGGTGATCTTGTTGTTACTCTCACTTCTCCTAGTGGAACTGAGAGTGTTTTAGTTAATCGACCAGGTAATGGGAGAGATTCTGACGATAATATCGTGTTCAAGCTTTCTAGTACCCAATACTGGGGAGAAACGAGCGGGGGAAGATGGACACTGACAGTTCAAGATTTAGGTTCTGCCGATGTTGGTGTTTTGAATAGTTGGAAATTGAATTTATACGGTGACGCAGATACTGCTAATGATACTTATTTCTACACCAATGAATATGGCATTTATGGTAGAACTACTCTAACTGATAGTTCTGGTGTGGATACGATTAATGCTGCTGCTATTACCTCTAGTTCTATCCTCAATTTGACTTCTGGTTCTACTAGTATTTTGAACGGAAATTTTTTAAGTATTAGCGCCGGAACTGTGATTGAAAATGCCTATACTGGCGATGGCAATGACATAATTACAGGTAATAGTGCTGCTAATGTTTTATCTGGTGGCAGAGGCGGTGATATAATCTACGGCGGCGCCGGTGATGACACCTTGTTGGGTGGTGCTGGGATGGATATTCTCAGAGGTGATGAAGGTAATGACATCCTTGTGGGGGGTGCTGGGATGGATATGCTCACAGGTGGTTTAGGGGCAGATTATTTTGCTTTTAACTCTCCTAATGAAGGTTTTGACTCAATTACCGACTTTAACGTGGTCGATGACACGATTGTTGTCTCTGCATCTGGTTTTGGTGGTGGGTTGGTGGCTGGGGTGTTGGCTGCTAATCGGTTTGTGATTGGCTCTGCAGCGACTACAACTAGTCAGAGATTTATTTATGATAGGACTTTTGGCTCTTTGTATTTTGACCCAGATGGTACAGGTGCGATCGCTAAGATTCAATTTGCTACACTCAGCACTGGGCTGGCTATGACTAATGCTGATATTTTAGTAGCTGCGTAGCGGTGTTCGTGGTGAGGACTTCAGCGCTGGAGAGGAGGACTAAAGTCTTCACTACGAGCTAATATCCTTCAGATAGCAAACATTTGGAGGAGATCAATGTTGATTCGTGCTTTTTTTGAAGCTGCTCAAGTTGAGGGTACGCCATCACCTTACGATACCATCCATCTGAAAATTTTTTATCCAGGACAGATGTCGGGGAGTGATTTAGAAAAGAATATGGGGATTGTCGCTGCTGACTCTGACTTGGCGCCTTTTCCAGTGGTAATTTTTTTCAACGGTTTTAACTGTGATGCTCAACACTACTATTGGTTAGCGGTGAAACTAGCTGAACGGGGATTGGTGGTGGTAACTTTTAATTGGGTGACACAAAGCCTACCAGGAATGATTAGCCTTACTCCTGGAGTTGATCTCGAAGCCAGAAAACCAAAAGTTTATCGTACCATTCCCACTGCTACGGCTTTGCCAGCAATTTTAGCTAAATTAGCGCAGTTGCAAAATCAAGGGATTTTAGCTGGGATGCTGGACTTAGAAAATATCATTCTTGGTGGACACTCTGAGGGTGGGAGAGTAGCAATGGAAAACGCTGATCCTGGCTTTTTTCCGGGAGTAGTAGCATCTTTCGCTTATGGCGCCCACACTGCAGGACTGGTGTTTTTAGGGTATGAATCAGCGCAGATTTTACCTTTACCAGATGCTTTACCTTTACTGCTGATGGCTGGAACCTGTGACGGGGTGATTGCTAACAGTAGCGATCGCTATGGAATCAACCGAGCAGATTCTACCACAACGGTGGTGCGGACATTTCAAGAAGCGATCGCTGGAGGACGAAATGACAGCTATCTGCTACTTCTCGAAGGCGCTAATCACTTTTCTATAGCCGACATTCTCGACTCTACCACAGCTAGACCTTACCTCGACTTCAACCCGACCCAACCCCAAGAAAACTTCCGGTTGCTCATCGCAGAAGCTATCAGCTTGTTCATTGATACTCATATTCGCCTCGAATCAGACGCATCCCAAAAGTTGATGCAATTCCTTAACGCTGTCAATCCTTTGATCAATTCATTTAGATGTAAGTGAATCAGGGAATAGAGATAACCAATAACAGATAACTTACTCACCACTTTTAGCAGGAAATCGTGGGGGATAGATCAGAATAATTATCTGGCATTTTGGCATTATTGAAGATAGCTCACATAGTAGGAAATGCCAAAGGCAAATATTGTCAAAAGAATGGGAACTACGGTGTTTAACTCTATTTTGCGGTTCTTGAGCATTTCTATACAAGATAAGGGAATTACTAAGGGCCAAAAAATAGTTGTGATTAAGAACATGAGAAAAGATAAAAATTTATCTTCTGGTGTAGAAGTTGGATGTAGCCAGGAAAATCTTATCCAATTACTCAAAAAATACGCGGATATCAGTAGATAACTAATCACCAGAGTTAACTGTATTTGATTCATGGCTGGTACCCCTGGGTGTGTGGGTTGATTAATTAACAAATGGAATGAAAATATAATACCAAATTGGGCAAAAATATCGCAGGTAATGAGCAATATAAAGGCAAATTGCCAGATATTGTTTGAGAATAATAGCGAAAAAAAATTTAATTTTTATATATAATGCAATCGCCCACTAAAAATAATCAGACATTATCTTTGTAATTTATCTAACTAACAAAGTTAATCTTGACTGTTTCTTTAGACAGAGGAAACTAGTTGAGGTCAAGAGATAAGTTTATTTATAGACTAGTCCACAATTTCAATGTCTTTGCTAATACCCTCCTACGACTTCCCTGCGTTGGAGGCTATTTTTTTGGCATTGTTTAGCAGGAAATGAGTGTTGGCAAATAACCAATCACAAAAATAATCTGTTTTTGCTAATTTTCTATGGTTCTGGTGTTTCCTGAGAAAACTTTTTATGGATAATTTGAGTATGTTTGCCGTCAGCAGTGGCAGCTGTCATGAGATACTCAATCAGGTTGTCTGAAAAGGGGACACGCAAATGGAATGTCCCGTCTGATTTGAGCTTGACGGGATGTTCACCGATGGTGACGGTGGCGTTGGGTTCGGTGGCGCCATGAATGATTAACTCGGCGTCAGCTACAAACCAGAAGTCTGCATGTTGACGGTTGAAGACGCGAACTGAAGGAGAGCGAGCAATTGCTACCCACTGACCATCTGCGACGTGACCAATTTCGGTGATGTAGTCACGATCGCTAGTTGGTATGGCGACGAAGCGATCGCTAGCTACTAATTCTAATTCATACTGCTGCACTAGTTGCGGGGTTTGATAACTCAAGTCTAATCCGGTGACATCGTATAATCTAAGTGCGAATTGCAACGCTCCGTTATGAGGCAGTGCTTGCTTTTGAGCGTCGGTAATGTGCCAATTTACATAAGCCCATTTAGGTGTACGCGGGGTTAACACAACTGTGCTGGCTGCTGGTAAATC
Source organism: Fortiea contorta PCC 7126 (assembly GCF_000332295.1). Taxonomy (GTDB): domain Bacteria; phylum Cyanobacteriota; class Cyanobacteriia; order Cyanobacteriales; family Nostocaceae; genus Fortiea; species Fortiea contorta. The sequence continues at coordinate 5,101,169 of NZ_KB235930.1, forward strand.
GATTGTTTCTGTATCCACGTGGGGATGACTGAAAACGCGGACTGCTCCAGAGCGAGCAATTAATACCCACTGCTCATCTGTGATATGACCGATTTCGGTGATGTAGTCACGATCGCTCGTGGGAATAACGACAAAGCGATCGCCAGTGTCTGCTTCTACGTCATATTCCTCTATCAGTTGCGGCGCTTGATAACTCAAGTCTAATCCAGTAACATCATATAACCTCAGTACCAATTGCGAGACGTTGTTTTTTTGCAGCGCTTGTTTGTGGGCGTCGGTAATGTGCCAATTTATATAAATCCAGTCTGGTGTTCTGGGTGTGATGACAATGATATTTTCTTCTGGGACGTTTGTTATGTCTGCATCTACATAGGCATGACTAAAGATGCGGACTGCTGGCGAGCGAGCAATTAATACCCACTGATTTTCTGTAAAAGAACTGATTTCAGTGATGTAGTCACGATCGCTAGTGGGAATGGCGACGAAGCGATCGCGGGCGTCAGCATCCAGTTCATATTGTTGCACTAGTCGGGGCGCTTGATAACTCAAGTCTAATCCTGTGACATCATATAGTCTCAGCACTAATTGCGACACCCCAGCATTTTTTAGCGCTTGCTTGTGCATAGTGGTGAAATGCCAAGATACATAAGCCCACTTGGGAGTCTGGGGTTTAAAGACAATCATATCTGCATCTGGTGGAAAGGCGATTGATGCATTGTCTATTGTGTATGTTTGTGTATCTGCGGCTGATTCCCAAGTAGCAATATCTACCCCTGCTGTGGGGGTGGTTGCTGCTTGTGGGAATGGGGAGACGATTTCGATTGTCTCTTCTTCTGAAGGATTTGTTGTCAGTTCTTCAGCGTCTGCAAGTGCATTTAATGCAACTTCTGGTAATTCTGGTAATTCGGGAATGGTATTAGTGATTTCCGGGGTTGGTTCGGGGATGAATGCTGAGTCTGGAGATGTGATTTCATTAACTTGTGTATCAGCCCACAAGTCTGTATTTTCCACAGGATGGAATGGGGTTGGGGGTAATTCCTCTGTTGGTTCAGCTAGATGTATATCGGGTAGTTGCTGGTATGGAGGATTGACCACAGCGGCTGGTGCTTCGGCTTCCCAAGCAGCTTCGCCTAGGGGAGGAGTAATTTCTGCGTTGGCGTCAACGCCTGGGTTGTCGATGGTGATTGTGTCGTCGGTTGATGGTGTTAAATTTATACTTTCCTCGGCTGTTGCTGCTGGCGGAGATTTTTTAGCGCGTCTACTGGATAACCACCATAACAATAGTCCCCCAGTCGCGGGCAAGAGCAACCATAAAAATAATGTCGGATCGATGGTGCTAGGATCTGTTTTGACAGGCGTGGTGGCTGGTTGTTCAGTAGAAAGAATGGTGATTTCTGGGGGTGCGGACGCTAAGGTAACAATAGAGGATTTACCTTGGGCGATCGCTTCTGCTTCACTAGTTCTAGCTGCATCTATGGCTTTTTGTCCTGGTGGGGCGATCGCAAAACCCAGAAATGCAGCGACACCAGCAGGGGGATTTTTTTTGTAGACGTAGACTAGCGGTTGGGAAAAAGGATATTGCTGATCGTTAGGTGAAACTTGATCCACCTGGAGAAACCGCACATTTTGCAGCTTTGATAACTGATCAACTAATCCATAGCTGATACCAGCTTTACCCAATTGTTTGACGATTTCTGCGGTGTTATCTTCTGCTATTTGGGTTGCATTAGGGCTAGTAGCGAAGTTAGCGGCTTTAAAGACAGGGGAATTGCGAAAATTGGTGCGGGTGTCGCTAGTTTTGGGGCGATCAATGATGCGGAGTTCACCTTTAGGCGCACCCAGTTGTGACCAATCTGTGATATCCCCACGAAAGATTTTCGCAAATTGCTCATTAGTTAAGCTCCCAGTCACGGGATTTTCTGCACCGACGATGATTGCTATTTTTTCTCGCCGCACAACGGCTTGCTCTAAGCCTTGGGCTTTTTCTTCCGGGGTTAAACCGCGACTGAGCGCCACCAAATCTACTTTCCCATCTAGCAAAGCCGTCAGCGCTTGCTCTGTTTCACTAGTTAGGGCTTCTACTTTTGTCCCAGGAAACTGCTGCTCAAAACCTGCTTTGAGTTCTTGGTTAATCGCCCCTAAATTATTCGCACCATCAATCCGGATTGTAGTTCCATTTTCCACTGCTGGCGGCAGTGCAAAAGCTGGAGTTTCGGTCGCCGATTGTGCCAGTATGGGAGCGGACACGAAAAAATGAGCCGCCATCGGAGTAGTCGCTATGGCAAACAGCAATGCCAGACTGACTATAGAACTATCTTTTTTTTCTTGTCGCCACATATACCCCTTATGCAAGATCAAAGAAACAGCAAGCCTGTCAGCCCTAAATTCCACGTTTCCGTTTGTGGAGGAGACGCGCTAATTATACATCTTTATTGAATAAATGCTAGTCAAGTAAAGGCTGAAGGCCGACCGCAGTTGTCAGTTCTTTGATGGTTAAGCAACCAGCATTCATCCTTTATTTCCGCAACAGCAACACTTTTGTAGTATAATGATGCACCTGCTTTAGCCCAAGCAACCGTAGGAATTGCCATGGGCATTGCTGGCAGTGACGTAGCTCTAGAAACAGCAGATATAGTATTAATGGCAGATAGACTAGAAAAAATTGCCGTAGCTATAAAATTGGGTAGGCGATCGCAATCTATCATCAAGCAGAACATATTCATCGCCTTAAGTTTTATCATGTTATTGCTGGTGGGCAACTTTTTCGGCAACGTTAACCTCCCCCTCGGTGTCATTGGTCATGAAGGCTCAACAGTTTTAGTTACTCTCAGTGGTTTGAGATTGTTAAAATAGGGAGATGGGAAGATGGGGTGATGGGAAGATAGGAAGATGGGGTGATGGGGAGGTGGGAAGCTTTGGGTTCTGAAGTTCAAGTTTCAGGCTCAAAGGCTCAAACTTCAGCCTCAAAGCCTCAAACTCCAGGCTCAAAGGCTCAAACTTCAGCCTCAAAGGCTCAAACTCCAGCCTCAAAGGCTCAAACTCCAGCCTCAAAGGCTCAAACTTCAGCCTCAAAGCCTCAAACTTCAGCCTCAAAGCCTCAAACTTCAGCCTCAAAGCCTCAAACTTCAGCCTCAAAGCCTCAAACTTTAATCCCCACCTCCCACACCTCCCACACCTCCCACACCCCCCACACCTCCCACACCTCCCACACCTCCCACACCCCCCACACTCCCCGTGCTCAATTCGCTTGCCAGATGTATTTGCCGAGAACTATACTCAGATCCATCAGGTTATTAGAATGTTAAATGCATTGTGACCACACTAGCTGGACGCTATGAAATAATCGGGCAATTAGGCGGAAGAGGCTTTGCAATTACATTCCTCGCCAAAGATCATCTGCAATCAAATAAACCTGTGTGTGTAGTCAAACAACTGCATCCACATCAACTCCATCCGCGAATTGTGGATTTGTTTGCTAGGGAAGTCACTATCCTAGAACATCTCGGTCAACATTCCCAAATTCCGCAGTTATGGGCACACTTCAGCGAAAATCAATACCTCTACATCGTCCAGGAGTTTATCCCAGGACATGACTTAAGTCAAGAAATCTTGCCGACCAAGCAATCAAGTGAGGAATTTGTCGTCGAATTATTGCGGGACGTTTTAGAAGTTCTGTGCTTTGTACATAGTCAGGGAGTAATTCACGGCGATATCAAGCCCCGCAATCTCATGCGCCGCTATAAAGATGGTAAGATTTGCCTGATTGACTTTGCCACAGTCAGGGAAATTGCTTCGCTGATGGTAGATGCTCGTGGTGAATTTATTTCTAGTGCGGTGATGGGTACACCAGGTTACACGCCCAATGAGCAAAAGCAGGGTAAACATTGTTTGAGTAGCGATATTTATGCTTTGGGGATAACTGCAATTCAAGCTTTGACCGGGATTAAACCTGTGAAATTCACCAAGGATTATGGTGGTGAAATCATTTGGAGAAATCAAGTAGACATCAGCCCGTATCTTGTAGATGCGATCGCTAAAATGGTACGCTCTCACCCCAGTCTGCGCTACCCTGATGCTATGGCGGCTCTACAAGATTTAAATTCCCAATCATCGCCAAAAACACAGTTGTCACGGCGCACAGCTTTGAAAGCAGCGAGTTTTGTTGGTGCTGGTTTGGCTGCGAGTGTTTTGGTACAGAAAATCTTCCAATTACCAACCACACAAAGCACCGCTCCGCTGTTCTTCGCTCCCAAGTTTGAGAAAAAACCTCCGCAAATCAACGCTACAGATGTTTCTCAACAGCAATCATTTTTAAAAACCTTTGCATTTGAGACAGTAACGGTGGATCAATGGGGAAGAATCATCGCCCAAGAATCTCATCAAAGAAGATTCTTTGCGGAAGATTTGGGTAAAGATTTGATTTTGGAGATGGTAGAAATACCGGGTGGTGAATTTGTTATGGGTTCATCTCCCCAAGAAAGCGATCGCCGGCGAGATGAGGGGCCACAACACACCGTGACCATACAACCCTTCTACATGAGCAAGTTTTTAATTACCCAAAAGCATTATCAGGCGCTGATGAATAGCAATCCTTCGGGATTTATTGGCGCACTCAAGCCAGTAGAAAGGGTGAGTTGGAATGATGCGCGAGCTTTTTGCGCTCAACTATCCCGACAAACAGGTAAAAGCTATCAACTACCCACCGAAGCACAGTGGGAGTACGCTTGTCGCGCCGGTACAACCACTCCATTCTATTTTGGAGCAACAATCACTAGCGCTTTAGGGAATTATGACGCCAATTTTACCTATGGTTTAGCTCATAAGGGTAATTACCATCAAGAAACCACAGACGTAGGTAGCTTTCCCCCCAACGCTTTTGGATTATATGACATGCACGGGTTAGTTTGGGAATGGTGTCAAGATGCATACTTCCCCAATTACAATCAAGCTTCTGGCGATGGTTCAGCAAGAAAAAGCGATCGCTCTCGTTATCATCTACTGCGCGGTGGTTCTTGGGGCGACCAACCAGGGGCTTGTCGTTCAGCCAGTCGCATCAGATACCCACAGAATTTTAAATCATTATTGCATGGTTTTCGAGTTGTGCTCACTTCTCCTGTAAGTTCTTAGCGAGATGTGGGAGGTGGGGAGGCTTTGAGTTTTGATATCTAAGTTTCTGGTTTAAAGGCGCAAACTTTATCACCCCATCACCCCATCCCCCCATCCCCCTACAATTTCCTGCAGCTAATTCAACACCCTTTGCAAGGTCAGCAATAATTCATTAATGGTGTAAGGCTTGGATAAAAGAGTAGTAACGCCATTAGCAGCGATCGCCTCTAGCTTATCATTAGACATCAAGCCGCTGCTGGCGATGATTTTCACCTGGGGATTGATTTTTTTCAAGGTGCGAATCGCAGTTAAACCGTCGAGTAATGGTAACATCATATCCATCAACACGGCGCTAATTTGCTCGGTGTTTTTGGCGTAAATAGCGATCGCTTCTACGCCATCGTTAGCAATTATGGTTTTGTAATTATAGGTTTCTAAGGAAGTTTTTGTGATATCCTGAACTGCAGGTTCATCATCCACAACTAGAATTAACTCACCATGTCCGTTGCAGGCTGTTAAATCTTCCAAAGCAAACGTTTCCGCACCCTCGACTGCTGGTAAGAACACTTTGAAGTGCGTCCCCACTCCCACTTCACTATGGACATTCACAAAACCACCGTGACTTTTGATAATGCCAATAACAGTAGAAAGTCCTAAACCTGTCCCCTGTCCAACTTCTTTGGTGGTGAAAAATGGCTCAAAAATCCGCTCTAATACTTCTTCGGGAATTCCCACACCATTGTCAGCAACATCAATCACAATATAAGGGCCCACGTTGGCTTCTAAGTTCATCCGCGCATAGTTTTCGTCAATAAACAGGTTTTTTGCAGATATCCGCAATGCGCCGCCATAAGGCATAGCATCACGGGCGTTGACGCAGAGATTCATTAATACTTGATGCAGTTGGGTGCTATCTCCAGCTACCATCCACAAGTTTTGCTGCAAATCTGTAGAAACTTGGATGGATTTAGGAAATGTTTCTTTGAGAATTTTACCAATTTCTACAATCAGGTGTTTCACTTGTAAATTGATGCGTCTTCCTTCCACACCCCGCGCAAACGACAGCACCTGCTTGACTAAATCAGCACCGCGTTTGGCGTTAATTTCTAAAATTTCCAATAGATGCATGGTGCGTTCGTCTGCATCAGGAAATTTCAGCGGTAGTAGTTGCGCTCCTGCTAAAATCGGGGTCAAGATGTTATTCAAATCATGGGCAATCCCGCTAGCTAGAGTACCGATGCTTTCTAGGCGTTGAGCACGGAATAATTGTGCTTCTAAGCTTTTCTTCTCGGTAATATCGGTGTCAACCGTGAGAATTGATTTGGGTTGTCCCTGTTCATCCCTCACCAAACTCCAGCGACTAGATACCAAAATCTCCGCACCACCTTTAGTCACTTTCGCTAGTTCACCTTGCCATTTACCTTTGTTGAGCACCGTAAAGAAAGCTGCTTCAATTTCCGGCGGAGCTTGCTCCTTAAATAATAGCTCACTGGCATTTTTCCCCATCGCCTCTAAAGTTTGCCAACCGTAGAGGTTTTGTGCGGCTTTATTCCAGAACAAAATGTGGTTATTTAAATCTCGCACCAAAATCGCATCGGTGGTAAAGTCTAACAATGCGGCTTGTTCTAGAATTTTCGCTTCTGCGAGCTTGCGTAAGTTTAGCTCATGGTAGACATCGCTAATATCAATGCAAGCACAAGTGATGCCAACCACTGCTTGGGATTCATTCCGCAATGGCTCTACTGTTAAATCATAATAGCGGAGTCCCTGTATCGTGGTAATGGAGACTTCATCTCGTGTACCCACACCACTATTCAAGACACCCAATTTAATCACCGTCAAGCGTTGAGCATCTTCCACCGGGAGTAATTCCCAATCTGTTTTACCTAACATTTCTTCGGCTTTCAATCCAAAGCCGGGGTTATATATCCAGGTGTAGCGTAATTCTGCATCTTGGTTAAACACAAAGATGGGCGAGCTTTTTAAGGCGACGCGGAACCTTTCTTCGCTTTGGCGCAGCGCCATTTCTCCCCGTTGGCGCTCAATCGCATAACGCATGGAACGGACTAACAAATCCCCTGTAACTTGTCCTTTAACTAAATAGTCTTGTGCTCCAGCTTGCATAGCTTTGAGAGCAATGGTTTCGTCATCTATCCCCGTCAAAACAATAATTGGCGTTGCTTTGGCTTGATGATGTACTCTATTAAAGGTTTCCAAGCCTTGGCTATCTGGCAATGATAGGTCTAATAAAATGACATCAGAGTTCTGATGCTGCAAATACTCTAAAGCTGGAGCCAAATGATCAATGGGTATTAACTCTACTACAGTGGTGGTAACTTCTCTTAAAAACTCTTGTAATAAAAGGATATCACCAGGATTATCTTCGACTAACAAAACTTTAATATTATCTTGTGCCATTTTGATTACTCCGGTGGCAACTTAACAATGGCAAACCAAAAATTTTCTATGGAACGGACAATTTTCACAAATTGATCAAAATCAACCGGTTTGGTGATGTAACAATTAGCTGATAAGTCATAGGCTTTAAGAACGTCTTCTTCAGCTTGGGATGTCGTCAGGACAACTACAGGAATGCGTTTGAGATTTTGGTCGGCTTTAATTTCTGCCAATACCTCTCGTCCATCTTTCTTGGGTAGGTTTAAATCTAGCAGCACAATATCGGGGTGAGCAGCTTGGGTATATTTATCTTGTTTCCGCAAGAAAGCCATAGCTTCTACCCCATCTTCGACTACATTTAGGTGAATCGAGATTTTGCTATCTTCAAGGGCGATCCTTGTCAGCAGAGCGTCACCTGGATTGTCCTCAACTAACAAAACCTGAATAGGCATAATCGCTGCTTTGGTATTCACGATTGCTAACCTGCTTTATCTGGAATTGTAAAGTAAAAAATCGAGCCTTGACTCGGTTTCGACTCAACCCAGATATTACCGCCGTGGCGTTCGATAATTTTCTTACAAATGGCTAAACCGATTCCAGTACCCGGATATTTACTTCTGGTGTGTAAGCGCTGAAAAATCACGAAGATGCGTTCGGCATATTGCGTTTCTAGGCCTATTCCATTATCGCTTACCCAGAACAACCATTCGTTTTCTGTAAAGGTAAGATTTGCATTTTCTGCATTTGGTTGAGTTGTTCTCTTCATAACGCCGATGTGAATTCGCGGGGGTGTTTCCCCAGAGAATTTAATGGCGTTAGCAATCAGGTTTTGCCAAACTTGGCTCAGTTGGGTAGCATCAGCCATCACCGTCGGTAATAAGTCTTGGGTAATCACGGCGCCACTTTCTTTGATAGCTATTTGCAGGTTAGCGATCGCTGTGGCTAAGACGGTGTTACAGTCAACTAAAGCAAAGGGTTGACCACGGGTACTGACGCGAGAATAATTTAATAAGTCGTTGATCAACCGTTGCATCCGACTAGCGCCATCAACGGCGTAACTGATAAATTCATCAGCGCGCCCGTCTAACTGATTTTTATATCTCCGCTCCAGTAACTGTAAATAACTTGTCACCATTCGCAATGGTTCTTGCAAATCATGGGACGCCACATAAGCAAACTGTTCTAATTCTGCATTCGAGCGGGCGAGTTCTTGACGCTGGCGAGTTTCTTGCTCTAAGAGTTGTGCTTGAGATAAAGCAATGCCAATTTGGTTAGCTAATTGTTGTAATAAGTCTAACTCGAAGTTGTTCCAGTATCGCCCAGATTCACATTGGTGGGCAATCAGCAAGCCCCAAATCCCATCACGCACTAAAATCGGCACAACTAAGTTAGCCTTGACACCAAACTGGGCGAGGAATTGCTGATGACAAGGTTGGATATGTGATTTAGCTACATCAGCGATCGCACTAACTCTACCCTGACGATATTTTTCCATATATTCGTCGCGGAAACACGTGTCGAGGATATTTTTACCGATAACGGCGGGCCAACCTGGTTGTACTGCTTCTTGAACAACTGTACCTGAACCATCAGGCCACAGGCGAAAAATTAACACACGGTCTGCTTGGAGTAGTTTTTTAATCTCTGTAACTGTAGTTTGCAGAATCTCTTCTAGTTGTAATGACTCCCGAATTTTCAAAGTGATTTGTGCGAATAGTTGCGCTCGGTGATTTTGTCGCTTGAGTTCTTCTTGTACTCTGTAACGATGGCTAATATCAGTATGAGAACCTACCATGCGGACAACATTTCCCTCAGCGTTCCATAGCGCCTGTCCCCGATCTAAAATCCATCTATAAGCACCATCTTTGCACCGCAGGCGATACTCACTCACATAAAACGGTGTCTGCTGACTAAAGTGTTGCTGGATAGTTTGCAATACGTCACTCAAATCATCCGGATGAATCCGCTTTAACCATTCATCCAAATCGCTGGAAATTTCATAATCCTCATAACCCAGAATCTCTTTCCAACGAGTGGAAAAAAATACTTGATTAGTAGCGACATTCCAATCCCAAATGCCATCATTGTTACCTTGGAGAGCTAATTGCCAACGCTCTTCGCTCTCTCGTAAAGCTTGGGCTGTGCGCCGCCGTTCGGTGATATCTTGAATATAAACAGATAAACCCTCCCATCCGGGATAAGCGTGAACTTCTAACCAGCGGTCTAGTAGAGGATAATACTCCTCAAATTCTACACTAACCTGTTTTTTTACTGCTTTGTGAGACTCACGATAGGATTTCGTCCCTACCATCTCCGGAAATACTTCCCAGATACTATTCCCCAACAATTCATCCTGGGGTTTTCGCAATACCTTTTGTGCTTGGCTATTAACATAAATGAAGCGCCATTCATGATCTAAGGCAAAAAAAGCATCAGTAATCCTTTCTAAAATATTGCTGATCCGATTTCTCGATGCTTCCACTGCTGTCCGTGTTGCTAGCTCATGACCCATGAGTTCCCCAGTCATCCGCGCCACTTCCACGACATTCCGGCGCAGTTCCAGTTGATCAATCACCAAACGGCTAATTGCTACCAGCGCTTCTACCTGTTGTTGGCTCAATTCCCGTGGTACGCTATCAATCACACACAGAGTTCCGAGTAGATCTCCTTTAGCTGTAATCAAGGGTACACCTGCATAAAACCGCACAAACGGATATGATGTAACTACAGGATTTTGTGCTAATTTTTGATCAGCTAAAGCATCTGGGACAACTACAACGTCCCGCCGTTCTTGGCAAAGATAAGATAAACCCACACTCCGGGGCATTTCTTGTACATCTATGCCTAGTTTAGCTTTAAACCATTGCCGATTTTCATCAATAAAATTTACCAGAGCGATGGGTGTACCACAGATAGATGCAGCCAATCTAGCTAAATTGTTGTAGGCTTCCTCTGGTTCGGTGTCTAGGATTTGGTATTGGCGGAGAGCTTCTAACCTCGCTTCCTCGTTGTTAGTTGATACAGGTTTCATAAATTTTTATTATTTAAATTAAATCGATTTTAAAAATTTTTGTGACACAAGTACAGACTAACGAATAAAGGGTGAAGGATGAAGTATGAAGTATGAAGGGTGAAGGGTGAAGTCTGTAGAGGCTTGACGCAGGCTTAGGATGAGATGAAGAAGCTTGTATGATAAGCCTTTGGGCAATTTGTCATGGGTACTTTATTTCCGCCGTATTTTCCTAGTACGCCAGGGCGCAAATCAAGCAATTGTTAAAAATCGATGAAAGGCTAAATATACAAGTTTACTGGTTTCATACTTCATCCTAGCCTGCGGCAAGCCGCCTTACAGGCGTCTACAAACTTCATCCTTTCTGTACTAGCCCTAATAAGAAATCCAAAATAACTTTCAATAAAATTTATTTATATTCATCGAATAATCCTTGACATTTTGTCCCTTACCAGCGATAAAGGTCAGACAATGCAGTTTCTGTACCAAAAGTAGAGATTTGCAGTTAAAGGAACTATTGTTGATGGCGATGGAGGTAATAATATTGCCTTGTTCGCCCAAAACAACGAACGGGGAATCATTGTCGGGAATGCCTGTACCCAGTTACTCCAGTAGCACAATGAGTATCCCCCAAACTATCACTGCGTAGCACAAAATTTATGTGCGGGCGGAATTCTGGCTGGATGTAAAGTATATTGGAATTCTAAACATGATTAGCTATTTGAAAGGTCTTGTTGCTGGTATTCAAACCATTAGCAGTAATCGGGTGATTCTGACCTTAGAGGTCAACGGCATGGGGTATGATTTGCAAATTCCCCAACGCCTTTGTCAGCAAATTCCAGATTCAGGGGGAGTTGTGCAAATTTTTACTCACTATCAAATCCGGGAAGAAGTACCCCTACTTTATGGTTTTGCGTCCCCAGCGGAAAGAGATTTATTTCGCCATCTCCTGAGTGTCAGCGGTATCGGCGCAGCTCTGGCGATCGCCCTACTCGATACTTTAGAATTACCAGATTTAGTGCAAGCCATCATCGCCGCCAATACACAAATCCTCATTCAAGCCCCTGGCGTTGGTAAAAAGACTGCAGAACGTATCTGTTTAGAACTGAAAAGCAAATTAATCGAGTGGCGCAAATCAGCAGGTTTCTTCGTCGCTACAGGTGGCCCCGCACCAGGAATCCTCGAAGAAGTACAAATGACTCTATTTGCTTTGGGGTATACTGCCCATGAAGTCAGCCACACTCTACATGTAGTCAGCGAAGACATTGGACTATCCAAAGATGCCTATGTGGAAGATTGGATTAAACAAGCGATTACCCACCTGAGCGCTAGCGAACACGTTGGTTCAGAAGGGGGTAGGGTGTAGGGTGTAGGGAACCCACGTTTACTCATCCCCAACCATACTCATTTGAGTCCAAACCACACCACCGAGGGATTGCAAGTCATTCCCATCGTGATTTGATCAAGCTATCGGCTCAATCGGGATGTTACCATCTATACGAGTCCTTGCAAACCCATCGCCCTCAAGATTTCTTGCCGGGTTAATATTAGGGGCTAGAGGTTAGGGGCTAAAAGCTGACGAATCACGAATTAAATTGAGGCGCCATCATGGCAACTTACGAAAACATCTTACAAACAATCGGCAAAACTCCATTAGTAAGATTAAACAGAATTACCAAAGACCTGCAATCTACCATTCATGCCAAAATTGAATATCTCAATCCTGGAGGCAGCACCAAAGACAGAATTGCTCTTACCATGATTGAAGCCGCCGAAAAAGCAGGTTTATTACAACCCGGCGGTACTATTATCGAAGCGACAGCAGGTAACACCGGAGTCGGATTAGCACTCATCGCCGCCGTCAAAAAATATCGGTGTATATTTGTCATGCCCGATAAGATGAGCCAAGATAAAATTAACCTCCTCAAAGCCTACGGTGCAGAAGTAGTCGTCACCCCTACATCTGTACCCCCAGATTCCCCAGAAAGTTATAATGGTGTCGCCGAAAGACTAGCCAAAGAAATTCCTGGCGCTTACAGACCAAATCAATTTGCCAACCCCAATAATCCCTTAGCACATTACTTAACTACAGGGCCAGAAATCTGGTCAGATAGTGGAGGTAAAGTAGACGTTTTTGTCGCCGGGATGGGTACAGGCGGCACAATTTCTGGAGTAGCTAAATATCTCAAAGAACAAAATCCAAATATCATTATAGTTGGTGCAGATCCAGAAGGTTCAATTCTTTCCGGAGACAGTCCCAAATCTTACAAAGTAGAAGGAATTGGTGAAGACTTTATTCCCAAAACATTTAATCGGCAATTAGTCGATGAAATGATCAGAATTAGTGATAAAGAATCATTTAATATTGCTCGCCGTCTGGCACGAGAAGAAGGCTTATTAGTAGGAGGTTCCTGCGGAACAGCAGTAGCCGCCGCCCTCACCTATGCAGCCCGATTATCAGCACCTAAATATATAGTAGTATTATTGCCAGACACAGGGAGAAACTACATTAATAAAATCTATTCTGACGTTTGGATGCAGGAAAATGGATTTTGGGAAGGTAAAATCATCAAGTCCATCAAAGTTGGGGAAATTCTCTCACAAAAAACAGATTTTCCCTCTCTCGTTGCTGTTAGCCCCCACGATACCCTGAGCCAAGCTACAACTCTTTTACAAAAGCTGAATATCTCCCAGTTACCCGTAATTGATGACAACCAAGTCGTGGGTAGTCTCAACGAAGCTTCGTTGATGAAATTTCTCCATGATGGCATCAATTTTTCTAATCAAAATGTATTGGCAGTTATGGGGAAACCACTACCAATTCTTGACGAAGAAGTTGATATTTCTGAAGCGTATCGAGTCTTGTTATCAGGAACAACAGGAATTATTATTGAGCGAAAAAATGTACCAATTGGATTAATTACCAGAGCCGATTTAATTAAATATTGGATTAGCCAAAATCAGGAAGACGTAAGGGAAAATAATGGAATTTGAAACTAAAGCAATTCATGAAGGTCAAGCGCCAGATCCACAAACAGGTGCGGTAATTGTGCCTATTTATTTAACTTCGACTTATGAGCAGCAAGCCATAGGTCAACACAAAGGTTATGAATATTCTCGCACAGGAAATCCCACCAGAAATGCTTTAGAAGAAGCTTTAGCTGCTCTTGAAAATGGAAAATTTGGTTTGGCTTTTGCTTCTGGTTTAGCTGCAACTACCACTATATTAAGTCTGCTGAAAACAGGCGATCATATTGTCGCTGGTGATGATTTATATGGTGGTACCTATCGGTTATTAGAAAAGGTTGTCAAAAATTGGGGCGTCACCACTAGTTATGTAGATATAGACCACATTACAGACTTTAAAACCGCGATTAGACCTAATACTAAACTGATTTGGATTGAAACTCCTACCAATCCGTTATTAAAAATTATTGATATTGCTGCCTTAGCAAATATTGCCCGGCAAAATAATATTATTTTAGTAGTTGATAATACTTTTGCTAGTCCTTATTTTCAAAGACCATTAGAACTAGGTGCTGACATTGTAGTTCACAGCACCACCAAATATTTAGGTGGACATAGCGACATTATTGGTGGCGCAGTTGTCACCTCGAATGAAGCAATTTATGCTCAACTGAAATTTTATCAGAATGCGATTGGAGCAATTCCTAGTCCATTCGATAGCTGGTTAGTACTGCGTGGAATTAAAACCCTAGCTGTGAGAATGCGGGAACATGAAAAAAATGCTTTATTATTGGCTGAGTTTTTAGCCGAACATCCCCAAGTCGAGCACATTTATTATCCAGGTTTACCCAGTCACGAACAACATCAACTTGCTCAACAACAAATGTCTGGCTTTGGGGGGATGATTAGTTTGGAGTTAAAAGGTGGCTTTGGGGAGGTGGAAAGTTTTGCTGCTAAAACCAAGTTATTTTTGTTAGCTGAGAGTTTGGGTGGAGTGGAGTCATTACTTTGTTACCCTGCGAAAATGACTCACGGTTCACTACCAGAAACAGAAAGGCTAAAACGCGGAATTAAGGATAATTTAGTCCGGCTTTCAGTGGGAATTGAGCATTTTTCTGATTTACAAGCTGATTTAGAAAATGCACTGTCAAAATAAACAGATAAATTTGTCAAAAAAAACTGACATTAATCTTTGCTCAAACAGCTTAAATTCTGTCCTGAAAATACTTGCTTTGATTAAGTTTTTTAAACCCTACTTATCTAGGGGAGTTTACAAGCCTTGATTAATCACAAACTCCCAAAAAACAACACTAAATTATGTGGAATTTAGCTAAATTACCGGTAATTATATCGGGATAGTTGGCTTAGAAAACGAGACATAAATACCCTATTGACTCCCGAAAAAGTTAGAACTAACCTAGTGAGTAGTCCTACCAAGGATGGCTATTTCATAACATCAATAAATCAGGAGTTAGTTCCTATGATGATGATGATGACCGAAACCATGACCACCGAAATGCAAACCTGCATGAACGCTTGCATGGAATGTCACAAAATGTGCATGGAAACCATGACTTACTGCATGAGCAAAGGTAGCAAGTCAATGGATATGAGCATGATGAGCATGATGCGCGACTGCGCGGAAATGTGCATGATGTGCATGAACATGATGATGGGCGGTTCTGAGTTCATGGGACGCACTTGTATGCTGTGTGCAGAAATGTGCGATCGCTGTGCAACGGCTTGTGAAATGATGAAAAATGATCAGAAAATGATGGCATGTGCAGCAGCTTGTCGTAAGTGCGCTGAAGCCTGCAGAGCTATGCAAATGATGCCCGCTTAATTGCTTCAACTAGCAGAAGTTTCTCTGCAACCTATTATTCAAGCGCTCAGGCTCAATAAGTCTGGGCGCTTGAAGTGTTTGGGAAATTCCATAATTAGAGAATGTACAAGTTAGTCAACTGACTACCAAAACATCAATCAAGACAACAATAATTTTTTCTGCATTGCTTTCATACAAAGGGTGATACCAATTCACAATTCGCAATGACGCTCGCGGACTCGCTAACGCTGCGAATCAAGCAATTCGCAATTAAAAAACTTAGATGCAGCAAAGCTTTTAGGGTTTACATTTGTATCAGATTTTTAGTGAAATGGTATGACACGGGAATTGATGTGTTTTTGTTCAACTTCATCAATACCCGATTTTACTTTGAGGTGTTGGATATGATTTTCAACAGCCCTGAGCCGTATGTGAAGACGATGAGCGATCGCTTGGTCTGTCAAATTATGCAAAGCCTGAGGATAGAAAACGACTACGCTCATGGTCAATCACACTCGTGTACGAATTTATTTTATAGTGGGAAAACACGCTGCAGTCCCTAGCCTCTAACTCCCAAAATGCCTAATGTGAATTACCAAAACCCAAAAACGTTTTTCTATTTACCCACAACTGTAGAGCGAGCGGAGCGATCGCTGGTATGTTCTCCCTTTAATCTGGCTTTATTGTCAGCGATGCGCCATCAGAGTGTGTCACTGGGAGCGATCGCTCATGACAATGGTGTTAACTATGGCTACACTCAGCGTCCTTTATCGGAATTGGCATGTGATAATGCTTTAAATTGGTTAATCCAAGTAGGAGTGCTGCGGCGAGAAGTGGACGGACAGGGAATTACAGATAGTTTCCGCCTCACTCCCCTAGGACACCAGTTAGTTGAACAATACGAGGGTAAAGGTTGGCGTCGTCCTTCCTGGGGCGATCGCATTTACGATACCATCACCCGGTGGTTGAGATTACCTTTCTAGAACAGCAAATTCAAAAGTTAATATAAGGGCATCAAAGGGAACAATAATACCCGAAAGTCTCAACCCAATTTATCAAGTTTTTACCAAATCTCTCCGAATTTATGCGGTTATTGGTAAAGACTACAAGAATATAACTGGGGTGACAGAGGCTACAAAATACGCTGTAGCATCCACCAGTGGCTTTCAAGTTGGCGGTCTATTGTCAGCGATCGCTACATTACTGTTATTCCCGGAACTCTCCCCCTTGATTTTAAAAAGCAGTAACCTATGAAATCAATTATGGTAGTGGGAACAACATCCCACGCAGGGAAATCACTTTTGTGCACAGCTATTTGTCGTATTCTCTCACGGCGCGGCTGGCGGGTGGCTCCTTTTAAAGGTCAAAACATGGCTTTAAATGCTTATGTCACCGCTAGTGGAGGTGAAATCGGTTACGCCCAAGCTGTACAAGCCTGGGCCGCTGGGGTTGTTCCTTGGGTGGAAATGAACCCAATTTTACTCAAACCCCAAGGGGATATGACTTCCCAAGTAGTAATTAAGGGTAGACCTGTAGGCAAAGTCAGTGCGGTAGACTATTATGAACAATATTTTGAACTCGGTTGGCGAACCATTGAAGAATCTCTACAGCATCTAGGAACAGAATTTGATTTATTAGTTTGTGAAGGTGCGGGGAGTCCGGCGGAAATTAACCTCAAGCACCGCGACTTGACAAATATGCGGGTGGCGAAGCATTTGAATGCGCCCACGCTGCTGGTAGTGGATATTGATCGGGGTGGAGCTTTTGCTCATGTAGTCGGTACTTTAGAATTACTAGAGCCAGAAGAGCGTGAGTTGATTAAGGGTGTTGTCATTAACAAGTTTCGGGGACAGCGTTCTATATTGGAACCAGGGATAAAATGGTTAGAAAAACGCACTGGGATTCCGGTTGTCGGTGTTATTCCCTATCTGGAATACGTGTTTCCCGCAGAAGACTCTTTAGATTTATTTGAGCGTAATTCTCACAAAAGTCTATCTGACTTAAATATCACCGTGCTCCGTTTACCGAGAATTTCCAACTTTACTGATTTTGATCCGCTGGAATCAGAGCCTAGTGTATCAGTAAAATTTCTTAGTCCTAAGCAAGATTTGGGACACCCAGATGCAGTAATTATTCCTGGCACTAAAACCACGATCGCTGACTTGTTACTGCTGCAAAAAACAGGAATGGCAGAGGCGATACAACACTACGCTGCTTCTGGAGGAACGGTTTTAGGTATTTGTGGCGGCTACCAAATGCTGGGACAAATTATTGCTGACCCAGAAGGAATTGAGGGACAAGCTGGCAGATATCAAGGGTTAAATTTATTACCCATTAGAACGGTAATTACCGGACAAAAAATCGCCCGTCAGCGCCAAGTTAGCTCAAATTTTCCCCAAGCGGGCTTACCAGTCAACGGATTTGAAATCCATCAGGGGCGATCGCGCATTGAACAACAAGCCGATAGCCAAGGCTATCAAGCCTTATTCGATGATGCTAATTTAGGATTAGTAGATAGTTGTCAATCAGTTTGGGGTACTTATCTCCACGGAATTTTTGACAATGGCCCTTGGCGACGGGCTTGGTTAAATCGTCTCCGTCAACAACGAGGTTTGAAATCCTTACCCACAGGTGTTGCTAACTACCGGGAACAGCGAGAACAAACCTTGGACGCCCTAGCTACTGAAATTGAAAGCTACTTGGATTTAACACCTTTTATTTCCTAGCAGGCGGTATTTCATGAGTGTCCGCATCCGCTTTTTACCTGATGATGTCACAGTAGATGCCGAAGTGGGAGAAGCTCTCTTGGATGTAGCAGAACGTGCTGGAGTGTTTATTCCCACCGGTTGTCTCATGGGTTCATGTCACGCCTGTACGGTAGAACTGGATGATGGCGAAATCATCCGCGCCTGTATTACAGCAGTACCAATAGGTCGCGATGAGTTGGTTGTCCATCTGTTTAGTGATCCTAGTTGGTAATTTTTTATTTGTTGTTGGTTATTGGTGATTTGTCAGGGGGTAGGAATATAATATTCTGTCGCATTCTTTTTTTAATTGGTGTTACTTAAAATTTTCCAGCCAATGTGGCTACACCAGCAAAATCAAAGCCAATATAATCATATTGTTGGAACTACAAAAGACCCTTTACTGATTTTTCCCTCCTACTACCCCCAGGAGGGTTTTTTAATTACTATTATTTGAATTTTAGTAGTTAACCGATTTAGCTAAAAAATGGAGATTAGGGATTAGGAACTAGAAGGTAAGTAAAGTCATTTTTATTTATAAAAAGTAATTTTATATACATGCAGTTGTCATGTATGTAGTAATATAGATAACAAATAAAAGAAAGTTATAAAAAAAGCCTTGCATACACGTATATGCTAGTCTTGTGTATAAGTATTTGCGCTTAAAAAGCCTATAAAACCTAAGCTTTACCCTATTTAACTTAACATAGGCATTTGAGATTTTTAGTATTATGGAAAACAAGTGCTGAAGTTTTAAAAAAGATTGGAAAATAAAATAGGGGGTGTTACCCCTCATGGATTTTTGAGTACGGAAGTGTAAAATAAGACTGGGTTTAAAGAAATGTTTTGATTAAAAATCCCACCCAAAACTGTTGGAGTGGGATATTTTATAATTATTAGAAAATTTCAGCCAACATGGCGTCACTGGCAAGCTAAAAGTTAGTATTCTAAAGAAGACTCATATCAATGATATATGAATCTGTAAGTTAGCACTTTGAGGTTAACTAAATACAGTTTCTTATAGAATTGGTAACACTTATGTGTCCTCTTTAAAGAGCCTCCATCACTCAAGCTCTCACATCCATAACTCATAATTCAGCCCTCTCATCTCCGGGGAGGGCTGTTGCTTTGAAGGATGAAGGATGAAGGATGAAGGATGAAGTATGAAGTATGAAGTATGAAGGATGAAATAAAGAAGCTCGTATAGCCTTAGCCACATAGGTTAGGACATGAATTAAAGATAAATGTGATGCCAAATTTGGTAAAATTCGGGGTATTCTATAGTTTCTGCACAGTGCCAGAGCAGTTTATAGCAGTCGTGGTGTTGTTCTAATATCGATGGGTGATGGTGCTCAAAGTAATCTTGAAGTGAGGCGATCGCTTGTGGTATTTGTTCATAGAGGATAACTTCTTTGAGGTGGTCTGCGGCTCGTTTGCAAACAGATGGGCGATCGCTAAATTTGAGCAGTTGCAATAAAGTCGTCAAGGCGACGGAATTTCCGGGGTCGAGTTGAGCTAATTTATAAGCTCTGCGTCTTTTGGTGTCTTCGTCTGTAAAAGCGGTGATACCCCGGACGAGGGAAGAAATCCGGGGAGGGGAAGCGAGCACAGATGCGGGGAGGGATGGGGGTTGGTTAACCTGAAAGGATTCTGGGGAATAAAGCATTTTTAGGTTGGCTGCTGCTTGTTGTCGCTGGGATGTGTCGGTGGCTGAGGTGGCGAGTTGCTCTAATGTGGAGATAGCGATCGCATTTCCCAGGTCTAGTTTCCCTAAACTGTAAGCAGCTTTACGACGGATTGACTCATGGTGGCAGTGGGTGATAATTTCTATTAAGGTGGCAATTGCCGTATAATTACCAGGGTCTACCCTTCCCAGATTATATGCGACTTGCCAGCGAATTGATTCTTGGCGGCTGGTAGTGGCGAGTGTTTCTAGAGTAGCGATCGCTATTTTGTTACCTGGATCAAAGACTTTACCCAAGCTGTAGGCTGCATTCCAGCTATTGAATGCATTTTGATGAGACTGGATGAATTGCTCAAAAGCAGCGATCGCTTTTGGGCGATCGGTTTTCAACAAGGCGACCCGCGCACCCTCAACAATTGGCGCTGGATATCGCCACCACTTTTGTTGATGCACATCAAAATAACCAAATCGCCACTTAATCAACTGCTGAACAATATTATCAGCCAAGCGACAATCTGCAAACTCAGCAATTCCTTGGGCTGCGAGAAAATAAGCTTGATAATCGTAACAGCCACCGCAACCATCAGTAAACTCAATTAAAGCCTGGATAAATTCATCCTTCTTTGTCTGTGAAATATCATCTCTACCCAACCACAACAGAATCACTTCCCGCCATTGTGATGAAAAAATGCGATAGCTGGGAACTGAAAATTGGGAATCCTCATTCCCTGAGGTGTGATTGAAAAAGAAGCGCCAATCAGTCACAGCCTGGGCGGCGAAGTATTCTTGAAAAGTGGGATGATAAAAAGCATAAACTTTTTCTCCCCAAGTCGCCGATATCCCCACCTGATTGAGCCAACCTAACTGTAAGGCTAATTGCCACAAATCATCATCACAATTACCCAAAACCTCCAAAATAAAACGGTGTCGCAACCGAAACTTAGTTTTTTCTTGAGCTATGGCTAATAGCGCCAATTGTCCCAGCGCTTGATTTAACTGCTGTCGCTGGGTGGAAGTTGTGGGAAAACGATCCTGCTTCCATTCGTAAATTGCTTCTACAAACTGCTGATATAGCATTGCTTTGGTGTGGGGTAATCTTCCCCGCGCTAGTCCCCAAATGCGACACAACAACGCCAAGCGAAGGGGATTCTGCACCGCGTGCTTGAGTCTACGTCGTTCGACTTGGTTTAACTGCGCTTGTAAACTTTCCCCTAAATTGGGATGATTTTGAAACCACCGCTGAATAAACTCCCCGATTTGGTTAGAGCCGTGGTGGGGGTCGTTGTCAGTAAAATTCAGGTTCCGATAGGTGTCGAAAGACTCCAGCGCATTCTTACCTGCATCCCAAATATTCAACCGACAGGTAAGTAATATTGTGGCATCTGCTACCCAGCCTTGGAGGTAACTCGCAATCTTTCCTAGAGCTTGGCTAGATTCTAGAGCCATTTCATCAACTGCATCTAAAATTAACCAAACCCGCCCTTGGTTAAACTGTTCACAAAAATTTTCTTCTATTTCTGGCGGAACACGCAACTTGCAAAGAGCCGAGGGGAGCCAATCTTGAATCAGGTACTGGGCGATGGTTTTACCTTGTAAATCTGCTAAATCCACCCAAATTACTAAATCTTCGGTGTGAGCTAATACCCATGTAGCAATTTTTTGTAATAAGGTAGTTTTGCCGGCGCCTGGTTCCCCAATAATGGCGATGCGGCGACTTTGTTGGCGCTGTAGCAGTTGGATAAATTCCGCGTGAGCAAAAATTTGTGAGACTTCCGCTGCTTCTGGCTCAGATAAGTGAGAATCTGTTTGTAGACGCTGTTGGCGTTCCACCAACCCCAAAGGAACATAAACTTGATGGAGTTCAAAACTGACACCATCGATGCTGGTGAGGGGGTTGGTGGTGAGTCTTTGGTGATTTTGTCTAGCGAAATTGGCTTGACAAATTTCTTCCCACTGAGGGAGATCAGGGGCAGAAGGCATGATATGCTCTTGATCGTCTTCACTGGCTACCTGTTTGGATTTTTCGGGGCGACGATGTTCCCAGTGTTGATCGAATTGTTGTAAGTTGGCTGCTATTTCCTGGCGATTGTGCCACAGTTTCAGGGTGAAGTGCCAAGTTTCCGAACCGGCGCGAGATGGGCGATTATCTTCGAGAATCTCTAAAAAATCCGCAAATCGTTTTAAGGCTTCTTTGATTTGCTCGGCGTTTAATTGGATTTTACCCGCTTCTAGAGTTGTTAAAAGTTGTAAAAACCTCACTTTTGTTCTCACAACCAAGCGGGTTTCCGATTGCCAACGAGTCTGGATTTGGAGACGCAGGGTTTCTAAAATTGAATCATCCCGACAGACGATTTCATCGTTAGCATAGACTAACAATACCTCTAATAAGCGGCGCGATCGCTTTTTTGTTTCCGGGCCATAACTTGCTCTAGCCATTGGCGATTTTTACACAAATGCACAAAGTTCGGGGAATCCCCCAGGTTGAACAAATACCCCTAACTCTCCCGTCCTGATTTTACAAGCCTTTGCCCCTGATGAACACCTGACTAGCTTCGGGGAAATTCTCTCGGATATTTTGTATTTATACATAAAACCCTGTGAATTCACTGTTAACTACACAGATGCATATAACTTTGGGTCTGGACGTATATACCAGTGAAGCAAAGCCGAAAACCATTAGATGTCAATTAGCCATATGTTAAAACTCACCTACGCCGAGAATAACTTTAACTTAGAGCTGATCAACCAACCTTGGGAAAGTTGGATAAACCAGAGAGTAGTTCTGGCTTTGAGTGCTGGTACGCACATTTATATGAAACCAAGCACCGCTGCTTTTCTCGTACCGCATAAATTGTCACATTTAGCTGCGTTGGAATCTTTAGCTCTCACACATATGATTGAATTGTGCCCTTGTGACGCCTCAACAGTGGAAGTGGTGCTCAAAGGTATTTGGTTAACTTCTGATGCTCGTAGTGAAGTTGGTGTTTTTGTGACTTCTCTGAGCAAAGCTGCTGAGTTATTGCTGTATAAAATCTCCCAGTCTGAGGAATTTTGTCACGCTTAGGTCGGTTTTTTTGTCAAGGTTGTGGGTGCATTTACATCAGTTCATCTCAATTACAACTTTCCCAAAGTGAGCGGCGCTTTGCAAATAACTATAAGCAGATTTGGCTTCAGCAAATGGGAAAACTCGATCAATAATTGGCTTTAATTTATGTTGGCTAATCTTATGATTCATCACTTCAAACATTTTTCGACTACCTACATAAATACCTTGTAATGTTAAACTCTTAAAGAGTATGGGCAAGGGGTCAATTTCTGCTCCTCTTCCCGACAGAACACCAATTAAACTAATACGTCCACCAATGCGGACGGCTTGCATTGATTTGGTGAGAGTCCCTGTACCGCCGACTTCTACTACATGATCTACGCCTGCGCGCTGAGTTAATTCGTAGACTTTTTTTTCCCAATCTGGTGTTGTTTTGTAGTTAATTATTTCGTCCGCACCCAATGCTTTTACTCTGGCTAATTTCTCGTCACTGCTAGAGGTAATAATCACTTTTGCGCCGTGGATTTTGGCGAATTGGAGTGCAAAGATCGAAACACCACCAGTACCAAGTAATAAGACGGTGTGGTCTTCGGTGAGGTTGCCTTTTGTAATCAATCCATGCCAAGCTGTGACGGCGGCACAAGGTAAAGTTGCCGCTTCTATATAAGATAAATGGTGTGGTATAATTACTAGTCCATCTTCGTGTAAAACGACATACTCAGCCAACATTCCGTCTATTCCCCCGCCCAAATCTGATTTCATTTTCTCTTTGGTGAGAGAGCCAGAAATCCAGTCTTGGAAGAAGATTCCGGCGACGCGATCGCCTATTTTCACCCGTGTCACGTCTCCACCCACAGCGACAACTTCGCCGACTCCATCAGACATGGGAATCAGCGGATATTTCATTCCCGCGCCATAAGCTCCCTGAGTTACGAGCAAGTCGCGGTAGTTAACAGATGTGGCTTTGACTTGAATGAGCACTTGTCCGGTTGCGGGCTGGGGTTGGGGGCGATCAACTAAAGTCAGTGCTTCAATCCCCGCGTTGCTTTGAATTTGGTAGGCTTTCATGGGATTTTGGTTTGTCAAGAGTTGGTTTCAGGGAAGATTTAAATTCTGGCGTTGCTGATTGAGATATGAATTTATCTCACGCAAAGGCGCAAAGGAACAAAGAAAAATCAAGATAATTTTGGAGTTTCATGCTCTGATTCAGCAACGCCAAATCCTGAATATGTTTCACGTTGAGAGGGAATTGCTATGACCAGATGGCAATAGTTTTAGCTCAATCGTCGCTTTAACCATAGAGCAAATAAAGGTAAGGCTGGTTGATAACCTTGCTCTGCACCGTAAATTAAACCTTTATGCTGTAATCCAGTCAAGGCGCCTTGGAGACTACCGCCACGAGAAAGTCCATGTTTTTGGATATATTCTTTACTTTGGGGTTTCTCGGTGGGGTCGAGGGCTAAAGATTCTAGCAGGTGGACTTGATTAGCTGGGAGTAGCATGAGTAAGGACTCGAAGGTGATGGATAAATCTTTGAGTAGTTCGGTTATTGCTTGCTCTACCTCCTTTGGTGTGATTAATTCTTGAGCATGACACAAGGTTTGCAAACGGCGAATTAGGGCGATCGCATCGCCAATATGTCCCTGTACGGCGTCTAAAAATAGTTGCAATGCGGTGGAGCGAGAATCAAATTTTAGTTGTTGTGTATGTAACACTTCCCGCGCCCACAGTGCTAAAACGTCTCTGTCTAGGGGAGGTAATTGTAAAGTTTCCAGAGGATAGTTATTCTCATCTTGATAATTAGTTTCGGCGATCGTGGCAATGAGGACATAACTGACATGAGTTTGCGCTTTGATATCTCGTCTCAGTGTCACCTCCCACAAACCATAACGATCCCAAGAGCGAATGTGGGGGAAACTATGCAAAATCACCACTACCCGCTGATTCAGCGCCACAGCCATAATCTGCAGCAAGTCTAATAAAATTTCAAATGTTCGCCAAATCTCATTTTCGCCAAGATTAGGCCAGGGTTTGAGTTTACCTTCTGGTTCAAAGCTCAAAAACTCAGAAGCATTGCGCTCTATCCAGTTTTGCAGTTGGACTGAGTGCCAATTTTGATTGATTTCTGCTGCTAATAATTGCACAAATCGTTTGCCATCGGTGGCACGGATGCAGTCTATTTCCAGCACCCTCGCACCGGCTTCTTGGGCGGCGTTTCGCACTAGGGTACGTCGTCCACTCCCAGGAACGCCGGTAATCAATAAATCACCATCCTGGGCGAGGACTTCGACTATGTGCTCAAACTCTGCCGATCGCCCAATTAATTGCACAGGAGTAGAAAAATTCAAACCCACCCACCTTTGATCGTTTGTTGTTAAGGTCAGCATACTTACTTCCATTGGAATTAACTATGATTTGTATCAAATATTAATAGTGCTTATTTAATTTTAACACTAAAAAATCGTGCTTAAATAATATCAACACTTTAAAAAGGTAATAGATATGGTTGCCTCTGCATCTACCATTGCACCAGAAAATCAGCAGTTGACAGTTTGGCATAACCTGGAGATTTCCGAAGCGATCGCCTGTTTGCAAAGTGATGGCGAATATGGTTTGAGTGCAGCGACGGCGAAACGGCGGTTAAATGAAGTAGGGGCGAATGAACTAACTGCAAAGAAAAGTAAACCTTGGTGGTTAAAATTTCTGTTGCAATTTAATCAGCCGCTGTTGATTATTTTGCTGTGTGCAGGTTTAGTCAAGGCTCTGACTGGTAGCCTTGTTAATGCAGGGGTGATTTGGGGAGTTACCACCACCAACGCCCTGATTGGATTTATTCAAGAGTCAAAAGCCGAGGGGGCGATCGCGGCTTTAGCCAAAGCCATCACCACTGAAGCAACAGTCATCCGCGATGGTCAAAAATTACGCATCCCTTCTGGGGAGTTAGTTCCTGGTGATATTGTTTTTCTAACTTCTGGCGATAAAGTCCCCGCAGATTTACGGTTACTTCAAGTAAAAAATCTACAAATTGATGAATCTGCTCTCACAGGCGAATCTGTCGCTGTCGAAAAAAATACCGCAACTTTGCGAGCAGACGCGGCTTTAGCAGAACGAAAAAACATGGCTTACGCGGGTGGCTTTGTTACCTTCGGCCAAGGTACTGGTGTTGTTGTGGCGACAGGTAACACCACGGAAACCGGGCGGATTTCCCAATTAATGGAGCAACACACGGATCTTTCCACACCATTAACTCGGAAATTTGATAAATTCAGCCAAAATTGGCTGTATATGGTCTTAGGATTAGCCACACTCTGCTTTGTGGTGGGGTTAGGCTCTCGCAGTTTTCCAGATGCTTTAGAAGCAGCGGTAACTTTAACCGTCAGCGCCATTCCCGAAGGTCTACCAGCGGTAGTAACAGTTACATTAGCTATTGGTGTTTCCCGCATGGCGCGACGCCACGCCATTATCCGCAAACTACCAGCGGTTGAAACCTTGGGGAGTGCAACTGTGATTTGTTCCGATAAAACCGGGACTTTAACGGAAAATCAAATGACAGTCCAGGCAATTTATACTGGAGGACATCAGTATACAGTCAGCGGTATTGGTTACGCGCCGACAGGGGAAATTTTAATAGATGAGAAACCAGTTAATTTAGACAATGCCAAAGGTTTACAAGAATGCTTGGTCGCAGGCTTATTATGTAACGATTCCAGCTTAGAGAGGAAAAATGGTCAATGGGTGGTGATGGGAGATCCCACCGAAGGTGCATTAATCGCCTCAGCCGAGAAAGCGGGTTTGAGTCAAGCTAGTCTGATTGCAGAAATGCCGAGATTAGATGGCATTCCTTTTGAGTCTGATTTTCAATACATGGCAACCTTACACGCCACACCCAAAGGTAAAATTATTTATGTTAAGGGTTCAGTAGAAGCAATTCTCAAACGCTGTAACTTGATGCTGAATGCCAACGGCAAACCTCGTCCCCTCGATTGTGTAGAAACTCTCCAGCAAACATCCATCGAGCGGGAAGTAAATATTATGGCACGGCAGGGCTTGCGGGTATTAGCTTTAGCAAAAAAATCTATCAATAGTGGACAAAATACAGTGGATCATGCAGACATAGCTGAGGGGTTAGTTTTCCTAGGTTTACAGGGGATGATTGATCCGCCTCGTGAAAGTGCCATTAAAGCCGTGGAAGCCTGTCATAAAGCGGGAATTCAGGTGAAGATGATCACTGGAGATCATGCTATCACAGCGCAGGCGATCGCTCGTCGCATGGGTATCCACAAAAACGGTTCAGTATTGGCGTTCACCGGCGCAGACTTGGCGCACATGGATAAAACCGAACTCGCGCAAGTAGCCGAAGAGGGGGTAGTATTCGCCCGTGTCGCTCCAGAACAGAAACTGCGTTTAGTCGAAGCTTTGCAATCAAAAGGCGAAGTCGTGGCCATGACGGGAGATGGCGTCAACGATGCGCCGGCTCTCAAACAAGCAGACATCGGTATTGCTATGGGTGGAGCGGGTACCGAAGTTGCGAAAGAAGCCGCAGATATGCTGCTGACTGATGATAATTTTGCCTCCATTCGCGCCGCTGTAGAAGAAGGGCGAGCAGTTTATAAAAACCTGTTAAAGGCGATTTGTTTTATTTTGCCTGTGAATGGTGGGGAATCAATGACGATTTTGATTAGTACATTATTTGCCAGAGATTTACCGATTTTATCTTTACAAGTTCTCTGGCTGAATATGCTCAACTCCATCACTATGACAGTACCTTTAGCTTTTGAACCGAAAGCAGAAAAGGTGATGGAACAACCACCGCGTCATCCCAATGAACCATTACTTTCTAAAAGTAGAATTCAGCGCATTTTAGCAATTTCTCTGTTTAACTGGATTGTGATATTTGGTGTGTTTGAATATATTCGCCAAACCACAGGAAATATAGATTTAGCACGAACAATGTCGATTAACTCTTTAATTGCTGGACGGATATTCTATTTATTGAGTATTAGTCAATTAATTCCCAACCTCATCGCCAAAATGGACGGCACAATTAAAGAAAATGTTGATATTCCCGCTATTGGATTTGGGATTGTTGGGGCGATTATTTTACAAATCATTTTTGCCCATGTGCCGTTAATTAATCAGGTATTTGAGACAGCACCTTTAAGTTGGCAACAGTGGTTATTCTGCTTGGGTGTCGGTTCACCAATGATTTTGTGGGCGACCTTTGTCAATCGTTTCGATCCACCAAATTGATTGTGGGGTGGGCAATAATGCCCACCTATTTTTTTTCATGTGAAGTTCAATTTGTAGTGGCGTGTCTAGCCTTAAATAGTGCATTAGTAGGGTGCGTTACGGCTACGCCTAACGCACCGCCTGCGGAGGTCAAGACGGTGCGTTACTTCGTTAACAGACCCTACAAAAATAAAAATAAGAGTGCAATATTTTAGCTTGGTCACACCACTACTGTATATTTTATTTGTTGGAAGTCCCTTAACTGGTTTTAATAAATACAAAAATATAAAACATTGAAAATTAAAGTACTAAATTTATTCATTCTTAAGTGTGATGATTGTCTATGTTTTTTCGTCTTTAAAAGAGATTGATGTTAACTAAGATCACTCATGCGTATTCATCATCTCAATTGCGGTTGCATGTGCCCAATTGGTGGGGCACTTTTTGACGGTTTTAGTCGCGGGCTAACAGCTTCTCTCGTTTGTCACTGTCTGCTTGTGGAAACAAATCAGGGACTCGTTCTCGTTGATACAGGTTTTGGTCTGCGTGATATAAATGCATCATTATCAAGACTCAGCCCTTTCTTTATCAATTTAAATCGGATTAAGTTTGAAGAAAAATACACAGCAGTTGCAGCTATTAAGCGACTCGGTTTTAATCCACAGGATGTACGTCACATAGTACTTACTCATCTTGATTTTGATCATGCAGGTGGTTTAGAAGATTTTCCGCAAGCAACTGTACATGTAATGCTTAGTGAGTTTGAAGCAGCGCAAGAACGCCAGGGCTTGATATCATCGCAGCGTTATCGTCCTGGCCACTGGGACGAAGTAAAACACTGGAAGTATTATTCAGCCGATGGTGAACCTTGGTTCGGCTTTGAAGCAGTACGTAATCTCGAAGGACTACCGCCTGAAATTCTTCTCGTACCACTGGTTGGTCATACACGGGGTCATGCAGGTATCGCCATTGAGACATCCCAAGGCTGGCTTTTACATGCAGGCGATGCTTATTTTTACCGACATGAGATTGGCTCTGATCAACGACGGTGTACACCTGGGCTGCGTTTCTACCAATGGATGATGGAAGTAGACCGTAACGCTAGATTATACAATCAAGAAAAGCTGCGGGCATTATCAGTTGATCACAGTAGTGAAGTACGCCTCTTTTGCAGCCATGATGCTATCGAGTTCAAAAAGTTTGCAGAACAAGATAATTCGCATTTACATGTGAACTCAATTTAAAAGAGCTATACTTTCTGGGTGATTGGAAATCGGGTTTACACAGACGCCGGAGGTGGCTTATACCGTTTCACTTTAAGATTGATACAGATGGGCAAGAAAAGTGATGTGT
Source organism: Fortiea contorta PCC 7126 (assembly GCF_000332295.1). GTDB lineage: Bacteria > Cyanobacteriota > Cyanobacteriia > Cyanobacteriales > Nostocaceae > Fortiea > Fortiea contorta. Next base: position 5,130,527 of record NZ_KB235930.1, read on the forward strand.
ATCAAAAATTTCGTGAAATGGTATTAGAGCAAGATAATTCACCTACGTGGGTTTGAAATTGGTAATCAAGCGATCGCTCATTCCAGGTATGGTAGAGTATTATCCGTCACAATTACTCTACTGCTACTCACTTATGTACTTACCAGTGGTGCTAAAAAACACACCTCGTTTTTTTCTCCTCTTCATCATCAGCATCATTATCTTTGCAGGATTACACATACCGCAGGAGGTAAAAGCGCAGGAATGGCGACCTGTGCGGGGTGGTATCCTTTATGGTATTAGCGGAATGGCACTGGTGGAACAAAAGAATAATTCTCTAGATTTTTTGATTGTTCATGACAATAAAAAAAAGGATGAGGAACGTCTAGCAATCATTCAATTACAGGGTAAACAGTCACTTAAATATTCTCCTGTGAAATGGCAAAATAATGCAGAATTACCGATTGATTTAGAAGCCTTAACACCTGTTCCCGGAAAAAAAAGTTTTATAGCTGTAACCAGTGCTGGAAATGCTTATGAAATTAAGTTAATTGCATCTAATAATATTTTAGTTTTGCAAAAATTCGATTTACCAAAAATTCCTCAAGGTAGTAATTTTGAAGCATTTTCACTGCAAAATATCGATAATAAATTAGTTGCGGTTTGGGCACATCGGGGTGAGGGAAAACAACCAGCAATTATTTATTGGGGAATCCTAGATTTAGATAAAGCCAAAATAACTCAAGTAAATTCTGCTAATTTAACCGTACCATTTCCATCAGGTAATGTACGTCATATTTCTGATTTGAAAGTAGATGAAACTGGAGTTATTTTTATCAGTGCTGCTAGCGATGATGGTAATGACGGGCCATTTAAATCTGCTGTGTATGTTGCTGGTTATGTGGGATTTCGTAATAACAAATTAGCGCTGCAACAAAATTCTCAACTCGTACCTCTATACCGTTCAAATGCTCACAAAATAGAAGCTCTAGAACTCGTTCCAGGTGCTGGAGGTGGTGTAATTTTGGGTACTGACGATGAAAATTTAGGTTCCTATGTGTATGTGATGGGTGAAGCGTAGGTGTTAGATCCCCGATTTCTTCAAAAAATCGGGGATCTCATTATTAATTACACATTAAACCTGAACAACATCACGTCTCCTTCTTGGACAATATACTCTTTTCCTTCACTCCTAACTAAACCTTTTTCCTTTGCACCATTCATCGAACCGCTGGTGACTAAAGCATCATAAGCAACAGTTTCCGCACGGATAAATCCCCTCTCAAAATCAGAGTGAATTACACCCGCAGCTTGGGGCGCAGACATCCCCGCGTTGATTGTCCAAGCGCGGGTTTCTTTAGGGCCGCTGGTGAAATATGTCCGCAAACCTAAGAGTGCATAGGTAGCGCGAATTAATGATTTTAAACCGCCTTCTTCTACACCTAAAGAAGCGAGAAAATCTGCTTTATCCTCTTCTGGTAACTCCACTAATTCCGCTTCAACTTGAGCAGAAACAATCACCACTTGAGCATTTTCTTGAGATGCAACTTGGCGTACTTGTTCAACAAAATCATTACCTGTGGCTAGGTCGTCTTCAGATACATTAGCGGCGTAGATAATCGGTTTGTTGGTGAGTAATCCTAAGCCTTTAATAATGGCTGATTCTTCTTCATTTAAACTCACCTGACGAACTGATTTTCCTTCATTTAAAGCCGCAGCTAATTTTTCCAAAACGGTGATTTCAAACTGTGCATCTTTACTGGTGCGTGCTTGTTTGCGAGTGCGATCAATGCGTCTTTCGATTTGGAATAAATCTGATAAACCGAGTTCCAAATTAATGATTTCAATATCTCGCGCTGGGTCAACAGAACCAGCAACATGGATGATATCATCATTTTCAAAACAACGCACCACATGGACGATCGCATCAACTTCCCGAATATGCGAAAGAAATTGATTACCCAGTCCTTCACCTTGACTCGCACCCTTGACTAAACCAGCAATATCGACAAATTCCACCCGCGCGGGGACAATTTGCTCGGAGTTGGCAATTTTTGAGAGCACATTTAGCCTGTCATCGGGGACTGCGACAACGCCGACATTCGGTTCAATGGTGCAAAAAGGAAAATTAGCGGCTTCAGCCTTAGCGTTAGCCACTACAGCGTTAAATAAGGTGGATTTTCCGACGTTGGGAAGTCCGACAATTCCGGCTCTTAGCATTTTGGATTGGAGGTGGGAGATTTTAGATTAGACTACTAAGATAATTCAAACAGGTGCCGGTATGGTTTGGGGAATCGGTGCGGGGACTGTTTGGGGAATCGGTGCGGGAACTGTTTGGGGAATTGGTTCTGGTGTGGGTTCAGTTGGTGGTAGGGGGTTGGGTTGAGGTGTGGGTATTTGGGGTTCGGGAATGGAGATGGAAAAAGGATAAGTCATGGTCAGGTTCTTGAAGTTATTCGACTTTCCCAACGTAGATGACAACTGCGATTGTTGACATCTCTCTGAAAGATTATAACTTTTGGCGTTATTTTTTTTCTCCCCACACTCCCCACCCCCCCCACACTCCCCATCTCCCCATCTCCCCACCTCCCCACCTCCCCATCCCCCACCTTACTGACTACGCTCGCTGTGCGCCCGGTTGACCGTTTTCTACTACAAAGGAAGCTAGGGTACTGATGGAAGCATTACGGTTGGTGATAGTCGAGACAATGCGGAAATCGCTTTGCCAACGTTGGGGGGTGAGACGACAGCGGACATAACCTCGAAAGGCGCCATCAAAGAATTTTGTGTGGGGGTTGGCTGAAAGCGCAGCTTGGACTGGGGCGATAAATTGGGAGGGGAAGTCAGAGGAAATTGAGGTACAAATAAACTCTGTCCCTACTGTAGCGGAGGCTGGGTTGTCAAAGTCGGCTTTGAGGTCGTGTACCCAACTGGAGTGGATATCGCCAGTGATGACTACAGGGTTGGATGGTTGACGGTGTTGGAGAAAGTTTAATAGCCGATTCCGCGCAGCTACGTAACCATCCCATTGATCCATGTTGAATACTGCTACTTCTGGGCGAGGATCAAAATCAAATTGAGCCAGCATGGTTTGTTGAGCAATTACATTCCAGCGCGATCGCGATTTGTCTAATCCTTGGAATAACCACTGTTCTTGTTCTGTCCCGGTCATGGTCGCATTTTCATCTAAGGCTGCGGGACACCGGGGTTTGAGTCCGTCGTCACAAGGTTGAACTGTGCGATATTGACGGGTATCTAACACGTGGAATTCAGCTAAGTTACCGAAGGTCAACCGCCGATAAAGTTGCATATCTGGGCCGTTGGGCAGGGAAGACGCACGCAAGGGCATGTGTTCGTAGTATGCTTGATAAGCATTGGCACGCCGTGCTACAAATGCTTCTGGGCTTTGGTTCTCTTCTGGTGTCAGGTTAGCGTAGTTGTTCTCTACTTCATGATCATCCCAAGTGACAATCCAGGGGAACGCTGCGTGAGCAGCTTGGAGATTGGCGTCAGTTTTATACAAAGCGTAACGGTTGCGGTAGTCGGCGAGGGTAACGATTTCTGGGCTGTTGTGCTGGCGCGGCCCTGTAGTTTGCGGGCCATATTCGTAAATATAATCACCGACATGCACTACTAGGTCAAGGTCTTCTTCTGCTAAATGCTGGTAAGCTGTGTAGTAGCCGTTTTGCCAGTCTTGACAGGAAACAAAGGCAAAGTTGAGTTGTTGTGCGGTTCTACGGAATGAGGGTGCGGTGCGAGTTCTACCGATGGGACTAACTTCATTACCCACTCTAAATTGATACCAATACCAACGATCAGGATTCAGCCCTCGCACGTCAACGTGTACTGAGTGCGCTAGGTCTGGGGTTGCTAAAGTTCTCCCTTTTTGCACAACTCTTCTCATTTTTTCATCAAGGGCGACTTCCCACCGCACTACAATATTTTCTGGTGGCATTCCTCCACCATTAAGAGGATTGGGAGCTAGTCTTGTCCATAAAACAACGCCATCTGGGAGAGGGTCGCCGGATGCAACACCAAGACGGAACGGATAATCAGAAAATCTCGGTCTGGCGATCGCGGGACTCCATTGACTGGTAACTGCTAAACCTGTGGCGAATCCCGCACCGATGAGGAAATCCCGCCGTTTCCAATGGTTTAATAATGAGCCGTTTTGTGGAAATTTCATCATTCACCCCTAGTCGATTTACTTTGACAGCCCGTTTCCGAGCGCAGCCAAGCTATCAACCTGCATTCAAGCGGCGATTAAGGTAGTGTTAAAAAAACAGAATATTTATTGCAGGGAATGGGGTGGTGGGGTTGGTAGGGGCGTAGCTTGCTTCTCCGTTTCGGAGTACGGCTGTTCGCCCTTATATTTATTGCAGGGAATGGGGTGATGGGGGGATGGGGGGATGGGGAGGTGTGGGGAGTGTGGGGAGGTGTGGGGAGTGTGGGGAGTGTGGGGAGTGTGGGGAGTGTGGGGAGTGTGGGGAGTGTGGGGAGTGTGGGGAGTGTGGGGGGTGTGGGTTTACCGATTGCTCGGTGAAAAAAGGAGGGTCATTTTATGGGAAGATGTCATCAGGCTGGATATCTCCGTGCAAATTTCGTTTCCTGTAGTCAGAAAGTGTATGTCTACAAACAGTTGTGGTTGGGTGTTGGGAATTGTCATAATTTGTGGAAGCAGTTTGGCGCCAAATTGGGCGATCGCTCAAATCACTCCGGATACAAGTTTACCGACCGCTACTCAAGTTGATACCATAGGCAACACGACAAATATTACTGGTGGAACGCAAGCGGGAACTAATTTATTTCACAGTTTCCGCGAGTTTTCTATCCCTACAGGGAACACAGCTTTCTTTCAAAACACCGCAGATATTCAAAATATTATCAGCAGAGTTACGGGTGGGTCACGTTCTGATATTGATGGCTTGATTCGCGCCAACGGCACAGCTAACCTATTTTTAATTAACCCCAACGGGATTGTATTTGGACAAAATGCACGCTTGGATATCGGCGGCTCGTTTATTGCCAGTACTGCTAATATTATCAAATTTGCAGATGGGACAGAATATCGAGTTGCTGACAACGCTTCCCCTTTGTTAACAATCAGTGTTCCTTTGGGATTGCAATTTGGCAGCAACCCCCAAGGTATCACAGTCCGAGGCGTGGGGCATGAATATAATTATCAAGCAGATATTGTTGACCGAATTAATGCCAATCAACCTGGTCTGTTTCTAGATACGCAAAATCCCGGTTTGCAGGTGCGAGAGGGAAAAACCCTAGCACTGGTGGGAGGAAGCGTCTCGCTTGACGGTGCGATTTTGAAAGCACCTGGAGGGAGAGTAGAAATTTTTGGTGCGGGTAGCAATGGTAGTGTTAACCTGCAGCAAGTTACAACAGGTGGGAAGGTGGAGAGCGACCCTTTCGCAGACATCCAAATTGCCAACAAAAGCTGGATTGGGACTACAGGAATTGGCGGAGGGGAAATAGCGCTCACAGGTAAAGACATTCGTTTCGCTTCTGAGTCTATCGTCAGAGCAGATACAACAGGTGGTCAAAATGGGAAAGGAATCAGCATTGTTGGTGACTCTATCGATATCAACCAGTCAAGTCTTGCTGCTTCTACATTTGGTGCGGGTAATGGTGGAGCAATTCTATTTGACGCTAAAAATATTAAATTTGAAAATAGCACTGCAGCATTTACAGAAACGTATTCCACAGCATTAGGTGCGGGAAAAGCTGGAGATGTTACCTTCAAAGCTGATTCTATTGGGACTAATCAAAGTCCAATCAGAAGTAATAGCTTTGGTGTGGGTCATGGCGGAAACATCAATATCAATGCTAAATCTTTGCAGATTAGCTATGGAGGTGGTACTGGTGCTAATGTTTTTGATGCGGGTAATGGCGGAGACACGACGATCAAAGTTGGTGAATTGATCATCAATTTCAGTGGTATTGGGTCAACAGTCTTCACTAGGAGTACAGGCGATGCTGGAAAAGTCAACATCACTGCTGACACTCTGCAACTCACATATGCAGGTATTGGTAATGGTACGCAAAAAGATAGCACAGGTGATGGTGGAGACATTACCTTGAATATTGATCAGATAACCCTCAATGCCGCAAGTATAATTGCTAAATCAGAGGGGACGGGAAATGGAGGAAAAATTAGCATTAATACTAAGAGATTAGAAATAACAGATGGAGGGGAAGTTTCTACAAACACGACTAACACAGGTAAAGCCGGAGAACTAGAGATTAATGTCGCTGGTGATTTCACTCTCAAAAGTGCAATCGTCAATAATATATCAGATGGCACTGGTAGTGCAGGAAAAGTGACGATTCAAGCCAATTCCTTGAATATTGAAGGAGGAGGAGGAATCAATGCGATCGCCACTGATCAAGGTAACGCTGGAGATATTAATATTCATGTGAAAGACCAATTTAATCTTCAGGGTGGTGCTATAAATGCTGGCTCATCTGGTGCGGGAAATGGTGGAATAATCAACATCAGTGCAGGTGATTTTCGTATTATAAACGCGGGAGGTATTAGTGCTAATTCAGCGGGTACAGGTAATGGAGGGAAAATTAACATTAATGTCAATAAATTACACCTAGAAAGCTCACCAATTTCTACTAACACTACAAATACAGCCCAAGCTGGAGAAATTGATATTAATGTTACAGACTCTTTTATCCTCATAAACACGTTTATAACTAACACATCAGATGGCACTGGTAATGGCGGAAAAATCAAGATTCAAGCCAATTCCTTTGATATTGAAGGAGGAGCAGGAATCAATGCGATCGCCACTAATCAAGGTAACGCTGGAGATATTAATATTAATGTGAAAGACCAATTTAATCTTCAGGGTGGTTCTATAAATGCTGGCTCATCTGGTGCGGGAAATGGAGGAAAAATTAACATCAGCGCTGGTAATTTTAATATTGTGAGTGCGGAAGGAATTATTAGTGAGACGCTGAGTACAGGAGCAGGCGGAGATATTAATATTAATGTGAAAGACCAATTTAATCTTCAAACAAGTGCTATATATACAAACTCATCTGATGTGGGGAATGGAGGAAAAATTAATATCAATGCAGGGAATTTTAATATTTTCAGTGCGGGAATTATTAGTGAAGCTAGGAATAGAGGAGCAGGTGGCGATATCAACATTCAGATAGAAAATTTATTTAATATTGAAAATGGGGGTGGAATCAGAGCGATCGCATCTGGTATCGGCGGTAGTGGTACAATCAAAGTCAATGCAGGAAATTTTCAGATAGAAAATGCAGAAATTATTAGTAAGTCAGATAGCCTCCAACCAGGAGGAGATATTAAAATTGATGCGAAAAACTCATTTATTCTGAGTAAAGGTAGTCTATATACTACCTCATCTGGTGCGGGAAATAGTGGCATCATCGACATAATTGCAGGGGGTAAATTTGAGATAAAAAATTCGGGAATTATTACTGAGACTCAGGGTACAGGAAAAGGTGGAGATATTAAAATTGATGTTAAAGAATTAGTTCTTAAAGAGCCTGGAGATAATCCTAATTCCTTGGCTACTAGGATAATGGCTAGTAGTATAAATAATGGCAATGCTGGTAATATAGAATTGTTTGCAGATTATATAGTACTTGATGGTATCGTTGCTGTATCTAGTAATGTAGGTTCTACCGCAGCACCAATAGTTACAATTAATAACCAGGAAAAAACTCCTAAAATTACTGTTACACCTCGTGGGAATAGTAATACTATTTTTCCCGATGCAGTGGGGAACAGTGGAAATATCACCATTAATTCTCAGTCAGTTTCCGTGAAAAATGGTGCTCAACTGACAACGAGCAATTTTGGTCAAGGTAATGCTGGAAATATCAAAATTACTACACTTGATGCCATATTTGATGGCAGAAATTCTACTAATACCAGTGGTGCTTCTAGTTCCATAGCCAAGGATGCAGTAGGGAACGGTGGAACTATTGAGATTAATACCAATAATCTCACACTAACGAACGGTGCTCAACTGACAACGAGCAATTTAAATCAAGGAAACGCTGGTGATATTATAATTAGAGCCGCCGATAAATTTTTCATTGATGGCGTAATTGGACAGAGTTCAAATACAGGTGTGTTTGCTGAGTCGCAAACAGGTCAAGGTGGAAATATTACCATCTCAGCAGACTTAATGGTTTTACGTCGCGGCGGTTTAATATCAAATATTAGCAGAGTTGAAGGTGCGGCGGGGATTGACGGTAATGTGGATATTAACACCAAATTCTTAGTTGCTGTTCCCCAAGAAAACAGTGACATTATTGCTATTGGCTCTGGACGCAATCCTGGGAGTAATATTCAAGTCCGTTCTCAAGGAATTTTTGGTACGCAAATTCGCAAGGAGCAAACACCAGAAAGTGATATTGTCGCCACGGGACAGGCGACATTAAATATACTAGATCCAGACCCCAACAACGGATTAGTTGCTTTTCCCACATATATAGTCGATGCTTCTCGTTTAATTAACCAAAATGTCTGTGCAGCCCGCAAGAATAATAGCAGCTTTACGAGCACCGGACGCGGTGGTTTACCATTAAGTCCTGATGACGTTTTGCGGGGACGGGCGATAATTACTCCTTGGGTGACTTGGACACAAGAAAATGAACAGAGGGTGACACAACAACCAACCCCAGAAGTAATTGTGGAAGCTCAGGGATGGGTAACTAATGACAAAGGTGAGGTGACACTTGTAGCTGCTGTACCCACAGTCACACCCCATCATTTGCAAAACATACCATCTGGATGTCAGGATAATTCTTAAATGCTCGCTCAAAATCAAGCACCTTTATTAGCAGCTCTCAAAGCCAATGCGTCCCGTCTCCACGCTCCCTTTTACACTCCAGGACACAAGCAAGGAAAAGGAATTGCTCAACCTTTAGCAGAGTTATTCGGTGAAGCTGTGTTCCGCGCTGATTTAACTGAGTTAGCAGATTTAGACAATCTTTTCGCACCCCAAGGCGTAATTCAAGCAGCGCAACAACTCGCAGCTCAAGTCTTTGGCGCTAAACAAACTTGGTTTCTCGTCAATGGTTCGACTTGTGGAATTGAAGCAGCGATTCTCGCCACTTGTGGAGTCGGAGATAAAATTATTCTACCGCGTAACGTGCATTCTTCAGCGATCGCTGGTTTAATTCTCTCCGGCGCTATCCCCATATTTATTCATCCTGAATATGATTCAGTTTTAGATATTGCTCATAGCGTCACACCTGAAGCCGTCAAAAGCGCCCTAGAAAAACATCCCGACGCCAAAGCTGTGTTGATAGTATACCCCACATATTATGGTATTTGTGGAGATTTAAGGGCGATCGCTTCCATCACCCATGAATATAATATCCCCTTACTCGTTGACGAAGCCCACGGCGCCCACTTCGCCTTTCATCCCCAATTACCCACCCCCGCCTTAACTGCAGGTGCAGATTTAACAGTACAATCCAGCCATAAAACCTTGGGTGCAATGACCCAAGCATCAATGCTGCATATTCAAGGTAACAGGATAGATAGCGATCGCATTACCAAAGCCTTGCAATTAACCCAGTCTACCAGCCCCAGTTACATCCTGCTAGCCTCCCTCGACAGCGCACGTCAACAAATGGCTTTACACGGCGAAGAATTAATGTCTCGCACATTGCAACTTGCAGACATCGCCAGAACCAGAATCAATCATATCCCCAAATTATCCACACCCTTCTTAACTCCTCAACCATCACCCGGTTTTTTCACCTTTGATCAAACGCGATTAACAGTCACCGTTTCTGACTTAGGCTTAACAGGATTCGTAGCCGAAGAAATTCTCGACCAAAAACTAGGCGTCACCGCCGAATTTTCCTCCCGCCAACACCTCACCTTCATTATCAGCCTAGGTAACACCGCTGCAGATATCGAGCAACTAATCCAAAGCTTCATCACCCTCTCCCAAATCTCCCCGCAAAAAAAGACCCCGATTTCATGGGATAATCTTCCTAGGCTGGATATCCCTGTGCAAATTTCTCCCCGTCAAGCCTTTTTCAGTCCTACAGAAACCATACCACTAGAAAAAACCAGCGATCGCATTTGTGCAGAAATCATTTGTCCCTACCCCCCAGGAATCCCCCTATTAATGCCAGGAGAACTGATTACAAAACAGTCCCTAGAATATCTGCAACAAATTCAAGCACTAGGAGGATTCATCACAGGTTGCGCCGACACCAACCTAACAACTCTCAAAGTAGTCAAATGAAGTATGAAGGATGAAGGATGAAGGATGAAGTATGAAATTACCCTTTGCGTTCCTTCGCGTTAAAAAAAATCCTCAAACCATCTGCAAATGCAACACCTCCTCCTCCAACTCATAACCATTTGCCAAATTCTCAATTGCTCTGTCAATCAAATCCAAACCTTGAGAGACATCATCAACTAAACTTAACTTACCCCGTAAATCAGCCGCACCGACGAAACCCTTAGCGTACCAAGTCATGTGCTTGCGGGCTTGACGGACACCGCGATCGCCTTTATACTCCCATAAAGCTTGTAAATGTTCCCGCGCGCATTCCAACCGCTGAATTGGGGTAGGTGGTGCTAAAAGTTCTCCAGTTTTCAAGAAATGGTCAACTTCTCCCACTAAAAACGGATAGCCTAAAGTTCCGCGAGAACACATCACCCCATCAGCACCAGTTTGTTCTAAACATTTCACCGCTGCTGCTACTGAGAAGATATCTCCATTACCAATGACTGGAATAGTCAGAATTTCCTTGACGCGAGCAATCCATTCCCAGCGAGCATTGCCATTATACCCCTGAGCGCGGGTGCGTCCATGCACCGTAATCATTTTTGCTCCTGCATCTTCCATCCGCTTGGCAAAATCAAGAATCGTAATTTCTTGATCGTTCCAGCCAATACGGGTTTTTACTGTTACAGGGACATCTACAGCCTTGACAACCTCTTTTACAATAGCCTCAGCTACTTCTGGTTGACGCAGTAGGGAAGAACCACCACCATTTTTAGTAATTTTATTTACCGGACACCCCATATTAATATCCACGGTGTCCGCACCTTCTGCAACTGCTTTGACTGCTGCTTCCGCGAGGAAATCGGGACGACAGTCAAATAACTGGATGCTAATTGGTCGTTCGTTGGGGTCTACCTCCATGATTTTCGGTAATTGCTTGACATAATGCAACCCTGTGGCGTTCACCATTTCTGTGTAGAGCATCGAGTCGGGAGCGTAGCGACGCACCAAACGGCGAAACACCATATCTGTTACTCCAGATAAAGGGGATTGCAAAACCCGGCTTTTGACTGCAAATGTACCGATTTTCAGGGGTTGGGAAAGTCTAGCTTGGAGGGTGGGAGATAGAGTCAGCATACGCACAAAGTATGAAGGATGAAGTATGAAGGATGAAGGATGAAGGATGAAGTATGAAGTATGAAGGATGAAGTATGAAGTATGAAGTATGAAAATAATGAGTTTTTTCATACTTCAAATACGAGTCCTATATATAATTTGCGTGTTAGGTTTTGAGATTTTGTGCGACTTGTCTAACTGTTTCTATTTCCCAATTGAACGCTTGGGCGATTTGTTCGATTGTCAAACCAAAGACTAACAATTGAGATATGGTTTCTAATTTTATTTCCTGTAGACCTTGCAAACGTCCTTCTTCTAGACCTTGCAAACGTCCTTCTTCCTTAGCTTCCTGATAAAATCGTGTCTGACGCAATTCATCTAACCCAAACATTGCTTCAATCTCCTGAGGATTCATTGTCTTGATTGTTTGCTTTTTGTACAACTTGTCTAACTATTTCTACTTCCAAATTCAACGCTTGGGCGATTTGTTCCACTGTCCGTCCCAAGACTAAAAATTGAGGTACGACTTCTAATTTTGCTCGCAAGAGTCCTTCCTGTATACCTTCTTCCTTAGCTTCTTGATAAACTCGTGTCTGCTGCAATTCGCTTAACCCAAACATCGCTTCAATCTCCTGACGACTCATGGTGGGAAACTTATAAATCAAGATAGTCTCTATTAATTCACTCTAGTCGATTATTGGGCATGGGGTATTACTCGTAATCCACTCGATCAGTCACAGCTTTTAAATTTTTCTTAAGCACTGCTTTGCACTGGTTGCAGGTCGTATAAAGCGATGAGGCTTCAAAGGGTGATATCTCCTTCCCGCAAACTGCAATAACAACAGATTCCCCGTTCCAGCCACCAGGGACAAAATGAACTATTTTTGACATCTCACCAACTCCCGGAACAATAAACGTGCAGCATAGGATGCAACCTTCATTCGCACCAGCTTGACCGGGCGTCCGGCGGCTTTTTCAGTATCCAGCAATCCACCCAAGGTGACGCCTATGTGATTAGCCAAGCGCGATCGCTTAGGTTCAATCCTGGTAAACACCCACTGCCACAAAGCCTTGCGGCAAAGGTCACTACCTCCAATTATCTTACTTTTATGTTTATCACCAGATGACTCCAAGCTGGGAGCTATGCCCAAAGCTTTTTGAAATCTCCTCAACGAAAGGTGACGCTTGGTGGATTTTTTGGAGTTACGCCCCTGGCGTATCCTCACTTCTGGTTTACCATCCGCATTGAGGAAGGCTTCAATAGGGTAAATCTGGGAAATTATCACAGACTGTAAGCGAGTGCCAAACCCAAAACGTGTGAATACAGCGCGGTATTTCTCAAAGCGTGAATCACTGAGCAATTGGGACAATTCCACCTCGATGTTGAATTCTTCGGTTTGGAGATTGCACAATCGCTGTGCATGTTGGCGAACAGTAGCAGTTATCCCCAGTCCCACAGTTTGAGCGTAGAGTGCATCATATTTCTTGCTGGGACGCACCCCAGCAAGCCACCCCCATAACAGAGGGACTTCACCAGATGCGCCGCGCACCGACTTGACAAGCGCCACCTCTGGAAACTGCCACGCCAAATCCTGACGCAAGCGATTGATAATGGGACTTTGCACACGGTTAAGGTGAGCGAGTCTTAGTACCAATTCCCGAATTTTGACAATTGCCTCATCTCGAATTTGCACAAATCGACGTGGGTCTTGGTGGTAGTCGAAGTAGTAGCAGGCGAGCGCTAGTGCATCGGCGTCATCATCTTTGTCTGGCAACGCTAAATGATTTGCTCGATAGTTCCGCAACTCCTTGTGACCAACTAACCGCACTTCCACCCCGGCACGGGCTAAATGCGTACCCCACAGCTTAGAGTAGTTGTTTCCTGTGGGTTCCATGATTGCAACGTCTGGCTGCAGTTGCAGTAACTCACGAATTCCTGAAGCGTTGGCCTCTAGTTTTAAAAAGTGGCAATCATAATAAAATTGACGTGGCTGAACTGGCTTGTCTGTCAACAGGCAAGCAGAAACTGAGGACTTGCTAACATCAAGCCCCAAAACTTTAATCATTCGGTTTCCTCTGGGTGGTTCGTTTAATGTCCCTAGTGTCGATGCCTATGAATCACCCGAAGGCCATCAGCCTAGTTCACTCTCAAGGCAATGCCGCAAGCGGTAACTTGCGGCGACACAGGGATGAAATCAGTGCAAATGCACCAACCGAGCTTGGGAATTGCTGAAAGCCGCGAGAGCTTGATTCTAGTAAAAAGCCCTAAGCTGCTGCATTTGCACTTAACGTCTGGGTTGGACTCCAGACCGCGACTACAGCAGTGCTGTAGTTTCGCCAGTGAGTCAAGCTGGCTCGTCAGGCGGTGTAATCACCAGCCATTGCGATCGCCCTCCTCAAGGATCTGTTGCAACATCTGCTTTCCCTTTGCCCACTGACCACCACTGAGACGCAACACATTTTCAATGACGTAGGTTTCGCTCTTAGCTTCAAGTAGTGACTTCACTGCTAAATACAAGGATTTTTTTTGTGAAGTTGAAGCTTGAAGTTCAACAACATGATCTGCGCTCGGCTCTTGATACAAGTGTTCCAGGCTTTTAGTTAGCTCCTCCTTGACTTCCGGCGGGTAAGTCGCTGTTTGATAAACCTCATAAAGCGCCTCCTCTTGTTGCTGAGTGTGCAACGCAATTTCTAGCTGCTCTAACTCCTGGTTCATTGCAGACAATGCCCCCCGGCGGGCTTCTTGGATCATCAGTCTTTGGGATTCCCTGACGAGTTGCACCCCTGCAACCAGTGCCAAGCTGTAAGAAATTCCCTTACCAATTGCAGGCATAGGGGAAAGTGCAGCGAACCAGAAAGCAGCGGTACTTGCTAACAAGCAATTGGTTTTTATCCAGCGATTAGCCACTGCAGCAACCCTCCCAATACAACAGAACAGGCTACAGCAATCAGCAGCGCGTAGTAATCAGGTTCGGATATTTTCAAAAACTGACGGGCTGCATCATCGGTGACTAAAGCCATACCCAAGGCAGCTGCACACATGATGTAAATCACCCACATAACCCGGAATAAAGCCGGATGCAACGCCCCTAGCCAAGCCACACAGCTAGAGGCGATACACCCCAACAGGAACCAAGCCCCCAGGTGTACCGCCTTAGTCATTAGTAGTTATCCTTGATTTTGGCTCTTAACTCTTGAATGCGTTGCTGTGCTTTGTTTTCAGCGCGGTCTAAACCAAACCCAATTTGGCGTATTCTGGACGCAGTGCGTGGAGGTGTCGCGCCGTGCTTGCGTCGGCGCGTTTTTTAGTTAGTTCGGCGTCGGCTGTGCCGCGAATGTAGTTGCGGTGGTGTTTGTGAACTGCGGCGTCAGCGGCTTCAATCTTGCCAAGCGATTTGTAGGCGCGTTGAGATTGCTTTGCACCTTGGGTTTTTTCTGTGGCTAATTCCTTGAGGGCATCAGCTTCTGGCTTGGTAAAATAGCGGGGTACGTCACTGACAGGTGCTGTCCGGACTGACTCCCAGGCGCCCGCGTTCAATGGGTTTATCGCTGTGGGGTCAGTTGGAGCCAGCACACGATTTTTGTCTATGGCGTGACCACCTGTGGCGAGTGAGGATTGACTTTCTTTGTTGCTGGATTTACCAGCAGCGCTGGTGATGCGAGATAGGATACCCATAATCTTTACTCCTTATTGACAAACTTGGGTCTTGACTTGCTGCAGTTGTTCGGACTGCGCTTTCATCTGCCGCAGTTGCACTTGATCTGCACTTTGGTAGGTGAAAATTGCCCCTAGGCTTAAACCAGCAACTAAGGCTGCAGCGAACAGCACGAAATATGCTGGTGTTAAATCTGGTGTCGCCGCTGGTGTTGGGGTGGGTTCTACTTCGGGGTAGAATTC
Source organism: Fortiea contorta PCC 7126 (assembly GCF_000332295.1). Classification (GTDB taxonomy): domain Bacteria; phylum Cyanobacteriota; class Cyanobacteriia; order Cyanobacteriales; family Nostocaceae; genus Fortiea; species Fortiea contorta. The sequence goes on from NZ_KB235930.1 coordinate 5,145,776, forward strand.
GCCGGTGAATGGTACAACTTTGCTGGTGGGCTGCTGTTTATTCTTCACCGTCTCCCTCCAGCAACATTGGTTGATAGGTGGGTAGCAGTAGGTGAGATGTGCCGGCTGCGAGTGCGGCGCGAAGTGAGGTTTGCATAATTTCCCGGTCTTGGGGTGTGGGATTGTCCCGCATTTGGCGAATGCGGTGAATCACTCTGCCTGGGAATTGTCGCCAGTATTCGTGGGCTAATGCGTTGGCATCATTGGCTAGCAGTGATTCAAGCAGGTCATCTGCACTATTTTCTGCATCGTCATCCGTTGCATTTTCTGGTGCAGTGTTGCGGCTACGCAATAGTTCAATCCCGGCATCAGTCCACATTTTGCGTCCTGATTCTTCAACCACCACATGCACGTCAATCTGAAATACTCCAGGGTGACGGCGTAGCCAAGAGCGAATTGTGCTTTCTGGTATCCCGGTTTCGCGGGGATGCTTCAGGCGTGGTGTACAGATTTTGCATTACTGTCACTCGTTGGTAAAATCTCCTTATCAAAATCAAATCCATTACTTGGCGATCGCACTCCTGATAAAAGGCGATCGCCTTTTTAATCGACTAGCCCAAGGACTTCGATCGCGTCTTCCTCCACGAATCCATAAGAGATATTGTTGAGCAGAACGAATTGGTAATCTTCATCAAGCTCATCGATGGCGTCTATCAATTTTTGAGGGATATCTGAAAAATTCAATTCCTCCCACTGGTAAGCGACGCTGGTATTCTCTCTTAAAGCAATGCAGATTAGTCCACATAATCCCAAGGCTTGGGAGCGATTAAGTTTGGCTGTGTCTGCGAGAATTTTTTGAATGATAATATGGACTCCTTATAACTTGGTATTTGACTGGCGATCGCTCTGTGCTACTGGTAGGGCGATCGCCTTTTGCATGAGCATCAGGTACAAATTCAAGGGTGTTTCCACGCGGGGACTAGGCAGTGCGTGGGTGCTTGCTCCAGGTGCAACGCGAAGGGTTAGGCGTTGGGGAGCGGTTTTGTGTTGCAAATATAGTTTTGCGTTTGCAAAACCTAAATGTTATATTATGCAAGTGCAAAAGTCTTGTCAAGGTTTTGCATTTGCTTAAAAGTTTTGCATTTGCATAAAATAAGGGAGTAGTTGTGGAATGTAAGAATGGTCAGACCAAAGAAACACGCCGAGGACTCGAAATCAGTCACAGTCCGAATGAGTCAAGCAGATTGGGAGAAGCTAAAAGCTCAAGCATCGGCGATGGGATTAACCAGATCGGATCTTCTCACCAAGATTGCTCAGGAGGAAATCACTCTAGGACAGGCATCAAGCCAAACAGTTCTGCTGGGAAAATCATAGAGCGTCTCGAATTCATCGAGAACGCTTATTCTACATATCTTGAAGGTCGTCAACAGCATTTAGAAACTAGCCTGATTGAAACCAAGGAACAAAAAGAACTTTTCAACAATGCAGTTCAAGAGCTTAAACGAGAAATACGTGATTTAGTTTCTGCCGAGGAACATATACCAGAATCTAAATAAAACCGTCCTACCTACTGGGTGAGGACGGTTTTGTTTTATGAAGAAAAGTTCAAAAACAAATACGGGTATCCTCCGATGCTCAGATCAAAGTAACCCGTAGATGCTGGAATGAGTTGCTTCTACCAACTCAACCACTATGCATATATTAGTCCTTTCAATCTGGTTCATCTTAATGCTAGGTGCGCTGTCTATTTGCTGGCAGATTGTACAGCCCGATGTTGCAAGAGCCGCAAGAAAAAGACGCTACCACATTCAAGAAATGATCCGCGAGGGAAGAGAGCGAGCCAACAGGCAACCGCGACGATCCACATCCAAATCACGCACCACCAGAAAACCTGGGAGAGAAAAAGTCAACCCTCGACTTTGGAGCCAACTAATCACCCTAGTTCAAGGAGACACAGCCGTTGCCGCCAGATTGATCAGATACGAACAAAACCGAAATCCCGATCGCAGTCGTGACTGGTGTGCAGAAAAAGCCATTTGGCAACTACAGCGCGATCGCCACTAAAAAAAATCAAAAGCCATCCAATGATTAAACAGATGGCTTTGACTCAACAAATCACTTAAATTATGACAGAAAAAACCCAGAAAAACGCCCTTCCGTGGACAGAAGAACACGAATCATTCTGTTACCAAAACCGAATTCCCAACGCTGCAAAAGTCCTTTGGCAATGGCTAATGAGACAAGGGGAAGTCAGCCTAGAAACAGAACCTGACCTATACAGAATTTAATGCTTGGGTAGAAAAGTCAAGAGGCAAGGGATACAGTCACAATTATTTAAAGAAGATGTTCGAGTTACTTTGCGAACATCGGGTAATTCAAGTGGTAAAGCAGTACAGTTGGAAGATATTTAAGTTACTAGTGAGACCGCTGGAGTGGTTGAAGCCACCGAGAAAGAAGACGAGAAAAAAACTTACAAAACAATAACTCGACTTACAATCCACCTGAACTCAAAAGATAAGTCTGCCGTTGAGGAGGATATACAGCAGCAGCATTCTAATCTTATTAGCAATCAAGCCACCCTTGCAGATGAAGGTATACATTTTGACGAAAGCGAGAAAGAGGTTTTAAACCATTCAAATCCTGAAATAAAAGTATCTATTGCTCTATTTAAGATACGTGGTGGATTTGATAAAATTTCCAACCCAGAGGGATTTATTCGCTCTTGTTTACGTCAAAGATGGTGGGAACATCCGACTAATATCAAGCAACTAAACGCAATTCCTGAATACGCTCCTAACTCAACATTTTGGGATGAACTTAAGGGAGTTGAGTCATGAGTCAACAACTCTCCCTATTCACCCTTGCCCCTGTAAGCCAGATTAAGACAGTACAGGATCCTTACTGGGATGAAATAGTTGCGCCCCAACACATTCAAGAAAAAACTGATACTCAGCAAGCTGGAACTCCGTACAATTGTGTTGGGGCGCAAGTAAACGAAGATACGCAATTAGATACCGTAGAATCTCCTGTTGGGGCGCAAGTTGCATTAGATACTAAAAAAGTTGCGCCCCAACACGATACCCACTGGGTAGAGAAATATTGGGTCGAACGCTCTGGTAGTAAATATTGGTACTATCGCTACTGCTGGATGACTGGCAGGAAGAAAAATCGGATTTATCTTGGCAGTGCAAATAGTGCGATCGCTAAAAATCGAAAGGCAGATGTAGAAGCCGCAATCAACGACGGACAGACACCACAAGAGATTCAACACTTGATTCACTCTTGGCGTCACCATTCGCAACCAAATTCCTAAATCTTTTGAGTTCATCCCACCGGCGGCTTTCTAGTGAAGCAGTACGGCTGTACTGATTGGGGCGAAACTCTGCTTTTCTCCGTTCCACAAAAGAATCAATAAATTTGAGAATAATCTGCTGTTCCATGTCAATGCCAGAATCCAGTTCCCTGGCATAGTTCAAGATTTGATCAGCTAGTTTGACTGGAACGCGAATTGTTTTAGTCTTGCCATTGTTCCAAGCCGAAGACCAGCTGGTACTGTTAGTTCCTGGTTGCAAAGTCATAATTTTCCTGTAACGCCTGTGTCAAGGCAGGATACAGGGTTTTTCTTGTGATTGCAACCTTGAAAAAATGCGATCGCCCAATGAATAAAGCGATCGCCCAAAAAAATAACATTAAGTTTGTGTCAATATTGTCACGGGAATGTTGACGGCGGGTAAAGCTCATCTACCTCCTCCCAGGCAAAGTCTGCCAGGGTTTCTAGGGCCTTAGCCAAGTCCACCGGGTGATCGTAATTTCCCTCCTGGAGGCGCTGGAAGAAAATTTCGATTTGCAGGAATAACAGCTTAGTGTTCATAGAGTAGCGATCGCCCCCTTAACACGATCAGCCGAAATTTCTACGTAACGTTCCAACGACTTAAAATCCTTGTGACCAGTGATTTTCTTAATCGTGTACAGGTCAGTTCCATTGCGGTGCAGTTTGGTAATGAAAGTCCGGCGGGTGGAATGAGTGCTGATACCCTTAGCCGTCAAACCCAGTCTTTCTATAGCAGCTCGTAAAATTTTATCTGCCCACCGAATCGTAATTGGCATGTCACCATCACGGCAGGGAAAGAGCCAGCCCGAACTAGAATCTGGAGTGTAATTAGATAAAGATTCAGCCAGTACAGGGTGTACAGGCACTTGTCTTGTTTGGCGCTTACCGTCTGGCGTTGCCTTGCGAGTAATCGCCCGAAAATTAATATATTCCCGTGGCGTGCCGTTGGGATTGTAAACATCCTCTATCCTTAACTTTACCAGTGCCCCCCACCGTTCCCCGGTGTACCAAGCTAAATCTAAAAGCAACTTGTATTTTTGACTTTTAATTTGCTTGCGGATTTTAGAATAGTCCGTGTCAGTTAAAATAGCCGATTGTCCGTTTCGGTTATTTTTCATGAAAATTCTCCTCAGAATTGTTCCGGATTAACCAGTTGCAATGGTTAATTCGGAACATTTGCGTTTTTAGATATAGTCAATATCTGCTTAAATACTAATGGTGGTAGGCTTTTCAGCCCTCAGTGATTGTTCTTGATTTACATAAAAGTGGAATATTTACATTGTTTTGATTACTGCTTAAAACGGGTTTATTCACTTCATTAATCTGACATGACCACCATCAACCTTTCAACGGATATCCCCTCAGCCATCAACACCTTAGAAAAACTAAAAATTGGTCGTTCTCGTTGGACATTAATACTTCCGCATTACAGATATGGTTCTCAACATCAACCTAAATTCCCTGATTACGAAAAAGGCGATTATCGAGGAATACAAGTTTTAAACGACAACTCTAAAATTATCGTTTGGTGTAAAACCGAAACTGAATGCTCAAGAGTTATTAACGCATTAAAACAATATGTAGACCCCGACCGATTAAAAGGAATAGAGCCACTACAAGTAACCAATTCTAATCAAGAATACAAAAAAATTTCTGTCACTCCGACACTATGTTAATTCTTTCCCTCCGGACAAAAAGACGTTGTACCTTCATGGAGTAAAAAACTAAGAGAAAAAAAACGTGAAAACAAACTTTGATGAAGTCTACTATATAAACGGAAGACAATCTATTAAATTAACTAGCTTTGCTAAGATAGTTAATTATTCTGATGTTTATTTACTTCAAGTTATTAAAAATTTATTTAAAAAAAGTATTTATATTGCTTACAAATGGAAACGCAATTATTACGTATTTATCCCTAAAAAGCCACTAAAAAGTGAACTAGACAATTTTAGTGATATTCCTGTTGAAACTATAGAAACTCCTAGCGGGGATAATTTAGATATAGATTGGCAAGCAGCTATTAGCTATCTTCCGGTATCTGTAGCTAACAAGCTTTTAGAGTTTCAATTTAATTTTTTGATTCAAGATAAAAAAATTTATTTAGTGAGTGCCTCGCGTGCTGCACTTTCTTCGACATTAACCCCAAAGAAAGTTTCTAGATTTATTCCCCTCAATTCAGCCAATTTTCCAGCTACAACAGATTACAAGTACGGATACTACATTTTTTACAAGGATAAACGAATGAGTACTTTTGCACCTGGAACAAGTGGAACTTTGAAATCAACTCAAATTCCTGCTGCTTTTTTTGAAGTTTGTCGAGCACTAGACGCCGCTGAAAATTTAAGAAATGGATCTAACCCTGGCTTACCACCAAAAAGAAATCTTTCTACAACAATTTCTTTTGACACAGGTACTGTTGCAATAGCTGCTACTCTTCCAGTCACCACAACTATTCAAACAAGCGGTTCAATCGATATAGTTGCGAGCGATTATCTTGGCTCTACATACTCTGCTTTTGTTAACGGCGGTGGAAGTTTAAAATCAGATACTCTTCCAGAAGCATTGTTAGAGATTGCAAGCATTTTAGCTGCTGCTGAAAAAGCTGTAACGCCGGCCGAAAATCAGCCTAACAATGTTCAAATTCAATTTGATATTGAAACTGGTAGTGCTACTATATCAGCCAATCTACCTTTTACTACTTTAGCTGCAGCTAATGGAGATGTGACGATACACGCCATTGATTACCTTTAATTAACACCTGCATAAAATTAATAGGAGTTGATTAAATGGCTAAAACAGAAAGCGTTGACTTGTTTATTGCAATGACAGATTCTTCCGCTGGCGGGGCTGGAAATGGTGCAGTTAAAATTAAATTTGCTTGGAAGGGCAATAAAGTTGCTTATCCAGATGATATTGCAAAGCAAATAGGCGTACAGACAGCTAAAGCTAATGAGCCTGGGTTGATTTATGGCATGAATAAGCCAAGACCTGCTCGCATTTATGTTAATGTCAGCATGGGTCAAGGCAAATCTAGAGCCTTTTTATTGTTTGCTGATCCTGGAAAATTAGGCACTTTATTAATTAAAAATTCCTTGAGAGGTAAAAAGTATCGGGGAGGAACAATAACAAGCGTTTCTCTTCCCAAAACTTCTACTAATCCAACTCGATCTAAAACCAGTAGTACAGCAGGTAAACCAGGAAGTAAGCCAGGAGCTAGACCAACAGCCAAGCCAGGAGCTAGACCAACAGCTAAACCAGGAGCTAGACCAAAACCTAGGAAACCAACAAAATAATAACCAATGATTAACTCTCAATTGGTTTATCGGAGTGAGTACAGATGGGACTTAAAAAAAGTTGATTCTGTAATCATTCCGTACTTATTTGATAATGATGCTAACTTAATTATTTCCTTAGAAGCTAAACCACTAAAAAACTATAAAAGTAGTGGAAGAATTGAGCAAATATTGATTGATTACCCAAATAAATTAGTTGCTAGTTCACAAATTCTGCGTTTTGGTAATCAAGAGTTAACCTTTGCTCAAAGAGGAAGATTTCAGTTAGTTTTCTTTCCAAACGCATATCTTGGTAAAACTAAAATAACAATACATAAAATGTTTTTCCCTTTAAGAAAACAACAAACTACACAAGCTCAACCCACTGCTGACATCAATGTTTCTAGTACTGCTAAATCTGTCATTATTTCGGAAAAAAGTGATGCTAGCAGATATTCGTATTTAATTAGCAATACAGGCAGTTCAAGCGTTTATTTTAAATACGTCCCAATTGGCACTAACTCTAATGACGTTACTGTCTCTGCTACTAATTACGATTTTGTATTATCAGCTAATGAGAAATTTTTAGATAGTAACGCTAGCCAAAATGCGATTGTTGGCATTTGTTCGGGATTATTGTCTACTGCTAAGGTTAAAGTGACTGAATACCTGTATATATGAAATTTAATCCTAGTGCCGCTAGTTTTGTATTAGCTTTGATTTGTGCCGCTTCTGGCTGGATTACTTGGTGGTGGAACAAATTAAAATTTGAGAGACAGCGGAGTACTCAAAATGCAGTAGCCGCTGCAGAAAAAGCTCTCAATGAGCAGCGCGATTTTAATCATCTTGTTGGTAATCAAAAGCAGATATCAGATTGTATTGGTTATGGATTAAAAGAAATTGATTTTAGATTTGATAATATTGACAAACAATTATCTGAAATCAAAGCTTATTTAATTCGTAACAAGGATTAACGTCTATCTCTAATTAAGTCGTTAATGGCTTTTTCCCAGCATTCTTGCTCGCTTAACTCAGGATATTTGCTTTTTATTTTGTTGGTTAGCCTTTGACAGGTATCTTTATCTCCGTTTACAAGATTTAGCAGTTTCTTTTTAGTTTCAGGATGAGCAGGAAAGGAAAACATATTAATTAGGGATTAAACTATTAATCCACTATGCCGACAATTTTTCTAATCAACATCAGAAAATTTTCTGTCAGAAGTTGTCCTTAGCTGCTCCTGTCCTTTGTAAAGTTTTAACCTTCCACAAGACTTGTTTGGGGATTCTAGTAACTGTCGCTGTTTTGCTGCTGTGTAGATTTCTTGCTGGGTGCGATTGATTAACTCTCTGGCAATGGTGATTGCTGTATTTTTGTCTTCGATGATTAATTTAATCGTAGCAATTCCCACGGGTAGTGATGAAGTCTCTCCTAATTCGTCGAGATAAATCCGACTGACACGTCCGCTAGCGAAAAATTCGCTGTAATGTTTAATATCTGCTGTGTCTAGACTGCGTGTGGGATAGAGAACTACTCCTTTCCAAGGATTTTGGGGTTTATTTTGACGCAAGTATAAGCTGATTTCGGAAAATAAGCGCAAATAAAATTCGGCGTCGGTTTGAAACTGGACTTCTACGAAGTAGATGGGGTTGTGTTCTCCTTGTGTTGGCAGAAAAACACCATCGATGCGGAATGCTGTTTGCTTGATTTCGATGGAGGAGAATTGATAAACTTCTGCGGTTTGGGGTGAGTCACCAATTAATTCAAAAAATATGCTGGGAAATTCTTGAAAAAGGCGATAAAAAATACTGTCTGTTTTCACACTAGATGGATGACGGGAATTTAGGCTTTTGTGATTCTACACCAAGAAGCGATCAAGTCAGATATTAAATTATGGTCGAGCCGGGAATTTCTGTGACGGGTGGCTCTCCCCAGGTTTCAATTTGGTTTAAGGTGTGACGGCTGAGGGGATAAAATCTCAGGCTATCTTCTGATGGTTTGATTTGTTTGCGGAGTCTTTTTTTTAGTTCTTTATATTTAGTTTGATCGAGAATACATTCAAACACTGAATATTGCACTCGTTGACCATAACCTGTTAATAAATCTGAGACTTTCTTTCTTCTTTTATCGCATGGTATGTCATATACTACCACATAAAATAACATGATTTAGCGAATTTGATAAGGCTGATATGTTTGGTTTGGTTGATAAACAAAGTTTTTAAAAGCTTTTATTTGTTGAGTCATTAAATCCCAGCGTGGTTGCTGTTCTCCGGTGCTGTCTTGCACTGATTCTTCTAAACGCTGGAGGAAATATTTAATGTATTTTTGGCGTCCGGAGTTATTCAAATAACAACCGCCGTCGTGATATTCAAAATCTGCTTGGGTATTGATGACTTTGGTATTCACTAACCACAAAACTAAAGAATCAATTATGGGGGAGCGAAATTCTTCAATTAAATCGGAAGCTAAAGCCGCGTGACGTTCTGTACCTTGATGCAAACAAGCGTGGTAAGGGTCTAAACCTTGGAGTTCAATGAGTGTGAGTAAATGATTCCATAAAATTTGATATCCAAAACTCAACATAGCGTTGACTGGATTTCCGGGAGGACGACGAGTGCGAGCTAAAAAGATAAATTCGGGATTATTTAAACACTCACCAAAAGCAGAAAAATATTGAGCAGCGCCAGCACCTTCTAAACCCATTAAACGTTCTATTGTTTCTGCTTCTCCGGCTTTTTGTACTAATACTTCTAAACTTTTAATAGCGATTTCTGTAGTTTGTGAGGGGTGACGCCGCTGTTGTCGTTGTAAAAAGGTGCGACTATTTTTAAGTTTACCTTGGACAATTTTTCTAGCTACTAATAAACGTTCATCTGCTGTTAATTGTTGTTGATAGCGGGATAATTGCCGATATCCTCTAGTAATGGGAATTAGTCGCCCATAACAATATCCCATGCGAGATAAATAAGCAATGGGGATATCTCGCCACAAACAAGTGCGAATTGCTTGGGTAGTGATTTGCGATTTACCAAAGATGAGGATTTGTTCTAGAAAAGGTAATTGCACTTCACCGTGGACTGTTTCTCCTTGTTTAATAATTAAGTTTTCACCTTTGAGAGTGATGTAACAACCTTGTCGAGAAACATAAAGTGTCCGCATATTTATTTGGTATTTTTATTTTTTTTCGTGAGTTGAGATTGTTGCTCAATGACTTGGGCGAGTAAAGTTTTAATTTGGGATGGTTGTAAAAAATTGATGATTGCATCACCGGCTGTGGCGTTGACAAAACTAGCGATCGTTACCAGGATGGTGTTGATAATTACCGCTGCTAGTCCTAGAGGTGCAATTAATAAAATGATTAAAGTAACTGTGCCGTTGAGTAAGGCTACGGAAAGATTGCGAACTAAAGCGGCGCGGGAAGAGATATACATATATATATAGGTTTGGTTTGGAGAAATTATTTGTGTAAGAGGGGAACGGGGAAGAAGATTCGGTAACGTGTGCGGACTTTTTTCAAAAATCAAATAGGAGTTTTATATCTATATTTCTATTTACACAAGTAATTTTACAAAACCGGACTGTGATACGTGGTGATGATTTACGCCAGGGTGGGGAAATTGGGTATTGGGTATTGGGTATTAATTTTTGCGGCGGTGTCGGTGAAAGTTGCAAAGGCTGATTTTGTCGTTTACCCGGCCGATGTCTTTCTGTGTCAGGGTTTGAGGGTTGTTAGATGTCTGTTTTTGTAGCGAGTTGGGTTTGATTGTTTCACCCCGTCGCAAATGGCAGCTGGACATCAGGCGAGATAAGGGGTTTAATATGAGGGGTCGCTTTTCTTTGGAGAAGCGGAATTAATGGAAACTTTGAGTATATGGAACCCCGGATACCTAACTCGGTGCGGATTTCCTCGTCGCTTTTCTTTGGAGAAGCGGAATTAATGGAAACGCTAGGATTGTGGGGAAGCCAGAGCCGACAGCCACGTCGCTTTTCTTTGGAGAAGCGGAATTAATGGAAACTACACCAATCTTTGCTGATAGTATGCTAACGCTTTGTCTAGTCGCTTTTCTTTGGAGAAGCGGAATTAATGGAAACTATCAGCTTGTACAGGTCTGACTGATAACTTAGGGCTGATGCTGTCGCTTTTCTTTGGAGAAGCGGAATTAATGGAAACTGTAGTAGTAAATACTTGGGTCGGCTGGAAAGTTGCGTCGCTTTTCTTTGGAGAAGCGGAATTAATGGAAACTTTTACCAGTCACACCACCGGGGGCGGCAATAGTTACTGTGTCGCTTTTCTTTGGAGAAGCGGAATTAATGGAAACATATAATATTTTGCCATTACCCATAGGTAGAATAACAGTTTTAGGTCGCTTTTCTTTGGAGAAGCGGAATTAATGGAAACTTTACCCATACGCCGTAGCTGGTGTCTGAACAGTTGTCGCTTTTCTTTGGAGAAGCGGAATTAATGGAAACTACGCCCAAGCCTGTCAACACGGGTAACTATAACCTCACTAACGTCGCTTTTCTTTGGAGAAGCGGAATTAATGGAAACACCCCTTTTGTATTATTTGTTTCAACCCAAATAACTTTGTTAGTCGCTTTTCTTTGGAGAAGCGGAATTAATGGAAACACATCGGTTAACTTTAGTTGACTTAGCCTAGTCTCGTCGCGTCGCTTTTCTTTGGAGAAGCGGAATTAATGGAAACGTTCTTCAAGTCGCCGATGCTCGACTACGGCTATGACGTGTCGGGTCGCTTTTCTTTGGAGAAGCGGAATTAATGGAAACCTACCCTTACAAGTTCGAGGTAGTGTACGAGGCTATCCGCGTCGCTTTTCTTTGGAGAAGCGGAATTAATGGAAACATTAGTTTTCCATTGCATGATGTTAACGGAGGTGAGTTCACGTCGCTTTTCTTTGGAGAAGCGGAATTAATGGAAACCTTATTAGCACTGTGAACAATAGTACAGGCATTGTATGTCGCTTTTCTTTGGAGAAGCGGAATTAATGGAAACAGAAACACATCGGCAAGCTCAAGCCGAACTTGAAGTATACATAGTCGCTTTTCTTTGGAGAAGCGGAATTAATGGAAACTTGTTGCTCACTTTAGTTGTTGTTGCTCACTTTAGTCGCTTTTCTTTGGAGAAGCGGAATTAATGGAAACGCAACGGAAGCACAGCCCCCGTGAGAAGACCTGTCGCTTTTCTTTGGAGAAGCGGAATTAATGGAAACTCAATAATTCTCAGGCTGACTCTTTATCACCTAAAGAAGTGAGGTCGCTTTTCTTTGGAGAAGCGGAATTAATGGAAACTTGGTAAAGGGCGCTACAGTGTTGCTCACATATATATCTGGTCGCTTTTCTTTGGAGAAGCGGAATTAATGGAAACTACCCGTTGCCCTGCTTAACTAACTTAATAACTCGTCGCTTTTCTTTGGAGAAGCGGAATTAATGGAAACATAATATCGTATTCCCTACTTATTACCCCGAGCTATCCGGCAAACGGGTCGCTTTTCTTTGCAGAAGCGGAATTAATGAAAACGCGGATAGGGGTACAACATGTTGCATTAGTGTCAACTTAACGCGAAACCCTTGTCCCGCCTCAGAATGAATTCTGAGTCTCATAGCTTAAGTCATCTCAAGATGACTAAAAATGCTCACAAATCCCTAGTCTACTTCAGTAGACTTCAGCTATTAGCCTGGGAATTCATTCCCAGGCGGGTATGAAAGCCAAGCATTTAAGCAATCTGTGGCTTAAGTTGACACCAATAAACATGTTGTGTCCCTACACGGATAATTTATTTCAATACTCATAATCTATAAAAACCATAAAAATGATGCGCTACCAAGATAGACACATTTTTATGGTTTTTTTACTTGCTGAATCTACTGAAATCAATAAGCAAACCCCAGTTTGAGAAAGCAAAATGCTCTTTTACTTGCTGAATCTACTGAAATTAATAAACAAACCCCAGTTTGAGAAAGCAAAATGCCTTTTTACTTGCTGAATGTACTGAAATCAATCACCAAACCCCAGTTTGAGAAAGCAATTATAGATTTTCACTAAACAAACACAACTAAACATAACTATATTTTTCCCGCGCCCCAACGCCCCAAGCCCATAAAGTTCGTCATTTGTGTCCAACTACTTTAGGGTTTTATTGCTTAACACAAATTAGAAAAAAATGCCATTTATTTTGCAAAATAGGGGTTGACAAGTATAAATTTATACTTTACATTAATTAATAAGAAAGGCGATCGCCCTCTGCCAAGAAACTGCGATCGCCTTTCCCTAAACCCCCCATTATGGGAGATAAATACAATGATGACACAAGTAGAAAAGTTTGTAGAAAATCAAGACTTCGCCCCATCACAATTTCAACAATACCTAGGTGGCGAAAACTTAAATACACCCCCTCTCAAGCAACCCGTTGAAAATACATTACCCAACAGAGAACGGATTAAACATATACTCATCGGTTCACCAAAAGCCGTTAGGAGCACAATTCATTATTTGCAAATAATTGGCTACGCCAGCGTGGGAGACTGGAGTCCACTGCTACCAACCGAGAACTCAGGCGAAGTGATGAGTATTTTAATCCGCCAAATCTTAATCCCATAACCAACTGAACCAAACAGCACCCCGACTTTTCCCACAAGCCGGGGTTTTTTAGCGTCCCCATCACCAACTTTATTACAAAGTGTAAATACTGAATAAAAGTTAGAATTTGAACTGTAGGTTAAACAAGACCATATCAAGGAAACAATGTAATAGTGTCAAAATATACTGCTATCACCTTTGCTCCGGTGCAAGGATTTATCGAAAAGTCGCGTAAATTAAGAGATTTATACGGAGCATCCCTAATTCTCTCCTACTTAAGTCAACGCTTAGTGTTAGAAGCTGCAAAAACCACAACAGTAATTTCCCCAGCCAGCATTAGCTTACAAAAAGGAATGCCAAATCGCCTCCTGCTCCAAGGAGAATTTTCCCAACACCAAGCAGAAACAACCTTACTGTCTGCGTGGAAAGGAATCTTACAAACAAGTCGCGTCTGGATAGAAAAGAAATTACCAAACGACACCTACCACTGGGAAAGAGAGTGGACAAACTGGGGAAACCACACCTGGGAAATCTTTTCGGGAAGGGGTGAGAGCATTTCTGCAGCGATGGATGATTTAGAAACCCGCAAACTTTCCCGTGGATGGACAGCGATTAACTGGATTGGCGAGAGTTCCAGTCTCACGGGTACCGATGGAATTGCGTTTCCCGGATTAGGAGGAGAAGAGAGAAATCCTCGAAATCGCCAGTGGAGTGTAGAAAAAAAAGATATCAAAAACTTTTATAAACACCTCGCTTGTGCATTAGAAAATCTTCCCCAAGAAGCAGAACCCGAAGGAAAATTTTTTGCACTCCATGAAAAATTAAGCATTCCCGAATTAGTTAAACGTCTAGTCACCCTTCCAGAAATCGCCAAAGATTTAGGGATGGATAAACTAGAAAGTTTCAGCGAAATTTATCGAGGCCCAGAAACCAAAAATGAGGAAGGTAAAGGACGTTGGACGGGTTGGTTTATGGGAGATGGTGACGAAGTAGGGAAACATTTAAAGAAATTAGCAGTTTTAGAAAATGGTGATGACGAACTCAAAAAATTTAGTCAAGCCATGCGTAACTGGGGAAAAGACTTTAACAGAGACTTTCCCAGAGAAATCGGTCGAATAGTTTATGCAGGTGGTGACGATTTTTTAGGAGTGATTTATAGTGAAAAAGACCGAGAACCAATTACAGCCAAACAAGCCTTTGCATGGTTAAGCAAATTACCTCAAGAATGGCAAAAACATGACCAAAAAATCGGCTTAAGTGTTGGCTTTGTCTGGGCTGGTTCTAGCGTTCCCCAAAGAGATATTTTAAAACATTGTCGTGAAGCCGAGAAACTAGCCAAAGCTTCAGGACGCGGAAGAATCACCATCAGAATAGTCTTTAATAGTGGTCAATATGTGCAGTGGACTTGTCCTTGGGATTATTTAGATATCTTAAACAAATATCAAGACAGAGAACACCAAGCAAATTGGAGTCATGTATATCAAGATTTAGCGCAATTGCAAGCCCGGCGCGCTTTTAATTCTGACAAAAAAACATTTGATGAAAAATTCGTTATTCAATTCTTTGATATTTACTTTCCTGGCGAAGGTAAAGAATTACAAAATGATGAAAATGCCAAACGTATCGTAGGTTTTAGCGATGAAGATGATATTTTTGACAAAAGCAAAGCCAAAATCGAATGGATAAACAACTTAATTAAAGTAGGCTGGCATTTATGTTCAAATACCTAATCACAATTAATCCTTTAGGATTGATGTATGGAAGTGCAGGCGCATTTCTTTCACCAGATAATCTAGTCGGACTTTCAGGCTACAAATTTCCACCAGAAGCCGCAACATTATCAGGTTTAATGTTTAGCGTTAACAAAATAACCAAAAATTTTCCTCAAAATGAATTAAGTGCTAATCTATTTGTAGCCGGCCCTTTCTGGGCAGAAATAAGAGAAAAGCAATACTTTTATGTTCCCATTCCTTGGCAGAAAATTATTGCCAAAAAAGCAGTAGATGAATGGCAATTAAAAGATGGTCAATGGGAATTAGAAAATAAAAGCGAGAAACTAGAACCAGATTATCGCTGGCAAAAAATAGATTCTTGGGGAATTCCAGCTAAAGTAATCAGAAATAATAAATATACATCTGTATCAGATAATCCTTGGAAAACTATTTCCTTTCTCCACCCCAAAATTAAAAATTCAGAACGTTGTGTAGAAAAAGCTGACGGACTCTTTCTCGAAAACTCCGTGCAAATGTCAGACAACACCTGCTTAGTTTATCTCTCAACTCATCCCCTAGAAAATGGCTGGTATCGCTTCGGTGGTGAAAATCATATTGTGGAAATTGAATGTGAGGAGATAACAAATAAAAAATTTTTAAACCTACTAAATCAACCAATCAAACGCACCTTCGCCTTAATCACACCCGCTGTTTGGGGTTCTAACCGCTTCTCTCATCGCTATCCCCAACACGAAAACTTTCCCCAAACAATAGAAATGCTCACAGATAAACCCATATCTTACCGTTATCGCGCCAAAGGAAACTTAGGAAGAGGACGTTACGCCGTTCCCGCTGGTAGCGTTTATGTACTCAACGAACCATTAAATAAAACTTGGTGGGAATGGGATGAAGCATGGTTTCCCAAAGAAGGTTATAGCCTCAAACGTGTAGGATGCGGTCTATGTTTACCAATAGAAATTAAAGGAGTCGCCTAACAATGTACAAAAAAGCTTATGGCATTATTGAAACCTTAGCACCATTGCACGTCGGTGCAACCGCCGGCGAAGAAAGCGGAAATTTAAACCTGATTTTTCGTGACCAATTTACCCAAACAGGAATCCTTCCTGGTAGTTCAATTCGCGGTCGCTTGCGTTCAGAAATGCGTTTATTAGATGGAGAACAAACAGCAAATTATTGGTATGGTAACGAAGCAGGTTCAGAACAATCAGAAACAAACAACGAATCCATCATCAAATTTGAATACGCTTCCATACTTTGGCTACCCGTATTTTGTCCCGGTCAACCCATAGTTTGGGTAACAAGTCCGCGCCTACTACAACGCTATCAAAGAATCGCCGGTGACAGCATCAAAATTCAAGATAAATATCTCAAACAAATAGAAATACCAGACCCATACACAGGTTCCACAAACTTAAAAGCACGAGAATCACAAAGTAAAAAAACCCTATTTTTCAACCTAGGATTTTTAACCATCAACCAAACCACAGACCTATCCCCGTGGTTCCCCTCCCAAAAACAAAAACCAGCAGTAATAGTAGAAGACAGCGATATAGCCATGATTCACGACATGGCATTATATCGCCAAAGCCGCGTCCGTTTAAAACTCGACCAAAAAATAGTTGATGGTGGCGGATTCTTCAACACCGAAGCCCTACCAGAAGGAACCATCTTAGTCTTCCCCATCGCCATCAAAGACGATAAATCAGGGAAAAAATGGCAACCATTCAACAACACCCAAACCGCAGACATTTACCTAGGCGGCTTAGAATCCATCGGCTTCGGACACTGCAATTTAACCTTAAACGAAGTATGAAAGGGAACAGGGAACAGTAGCCCGGATATGGTGGACTACTCATACCAATCCGCGTTGTGTATGTAATTAAGATTTTGGTAGGGGCGAACGGTTGTTCGCCCTTGTGCGAGGTTCAATGTTACGTTTTAAATTGCGGTTTGGTATTAAATGGAGTGTAAAAAAATGTTGGGTTTCGTCCAAGAACCCAGCCTACAAATCTCAGGGTGAACAACACAAATCTCAGGGCGAACAACACAAATCTCAGGGCGAACAACACAAATCTCAGGGCGAACAACACAAATCTCAGGGCGAACAACACAAATCTCAGGGCGAACAACACAAATCTCAGGGCGAACAACACAAATCTCAGGGCGAACAACACAAATCTCAGGGCGAACAACCGTTCGCCCCTACGGTAAATTCCTCTCTGCGCCTTTGCGTGAAAAAATTTCTTTATTCTGATTTATTTATGACCTGGAAATCCTACGACCTAGACCAAAAAGCACAACACCTAATCCTCAAACACCGCGACCAAAAAGGTGTCATCGGTCAATCCCACAAAATGCGAATAACCGTAGCTTACGGCTTAGAAAGATTTTGGGGAGAACAACTACGCCTTTTAGAAAAAGAACCAGCCAAAGGCGAATATTGGCGAGATACCTGGAAAAGCTTCGTCAAAATCATGCAAGAAGCAGGAATTAAACTTCCCCAAGAAGATGTTAACCGTAATAACACACCCCAAATTCAACAATTCGCCGCCAAATTATGGGAACTTCCCATTGAAGACCAAAGAATTTGTTTAGCCGTTCTCACACAATTCTGCGACAGCTTAGTGTGGTGGACTCAACGCTATAAAAAGTCAGGAGTTGGTGATGACGAATAGTAACGAAGTCCCCTTAATGTTTCAAGCGCAAATCTCCGGACGCGGACAAATTCAATTTATCAGAAATCCCGAACAATCTGAGAGATGGGTTGATGAATGGGTAGAAGGTGCTGCGATTGACGCGCCCAAATTTAGCAGCAACGTGCAAACAAAAGAATATCAAATAACTTGGCGCTTCATTTCCAACAGCGGACAAGACGAAGACATCATCCGTCCAGTTATCGCCGCTAAAGGATTTCCCTTTTATCCAGGCGCAAGTATGAAAGGCGCATTTCTCCGCGCTTGTACTCCAGAACAACGCGAAAAATATTGCGGTGGAAAACTAACCAACAACGATACTAAACCGGGAATACTTCGCTTTCATGGCGGTTATCCCCAAGACGCAACTTGGGTTGAACAACAATTAATTGATGTAGTGCATCCTCAAGAAAAATGGCAAGTTAAAGATAACAGTAGCCACGCAGCTTTTCTGCAGATTTCTCTTTATCAACCTACCTTAGTATTTGGCATTTCCAGCACTAAAAAATTAGACCCAAGTGAATGGGAAATTATCTGGAATATTTGGAATAAAGCCATAGAAAAAGGTATCGGTTCTAGAGTTAGTGCAGGTTACGGTCAACCCATTAACCACCCGGAAACAAAGCTAATAACAGTTAACTTAAAAGGACAAGGATTAGCATCACAACTAATCGATAAAACAGGCGAATTCCGTCCCAATATATTTAAAGCCGCCTTACGCGGTCACACTCTGCGGTTATTTAGCGGCGTCACTGACGAAAACACAGCCGAAGCATTAACTAGAGAACTTTGGGGAGGATTCGCTGGTAAAAACGGCGCTGTCGTGGGACAGTTAGGAATTTCGTTTAATGCCGTAGATTTGGAGATGGGTGAATATAGATATGGTAGAAATACCATGCCCACTTATGAATTAAACGCAGGAACTCTCAACATTCTCTGCATGGATAATCCCTCAAAAGAATACAAAAAAGAATTAAAAACATTAGCAACATTAATTCTCAGATTTTCTCTGCTGCTTGGTGGTTTTGGTAAATCATGGCGACGCATCGACCACCGCATCTTTTTTAAAGACTATTTAGAAGATAATAAACCAATGATAGGTTCTCATTGGCAATTCACGCAGCAATCAAATCCATACTATTTCCCAGTAAATAAAATCGAGCATATTACAAATATCCTCAACGATGTTCAGAAAACTGTCAACAAATGGCTGCAATTAAAAGGTAAAACTTCAACTCAACAACTAAGTTCCTGGCGCGAATCATTTCATCCGCAAAAAGTTCAAGTTTGGGGACGCTTTGCAGAAGATGAAGAAGATAGTCTAGCTGTGAGATGGTTCCATGGTAGTTACCAAGGAGTCAAATCAATTAAAGGTTCAAGTCTCACAGGTAAAATTGGTCAAATTGGTAGAATTTGGCATCGGATGTATCCGCATTACACAATCAAAGATGGTGAAATGAAACGTCAGGGAAGAAGATATGTAGAGTTACTGACGATTTTTCCTGATAAAAAAGATGAGAGAACAAGAGAGTTTTTAAACTTTTTACCAACTAGCAACTTTACCAAACTTTGGGGAGAATAAATTATGAATATGTGGATTGTCACAACAGGTACTAGTGATGTTATCCTCAAGCGTAATAAAAATTGGAGCAAATTTTACGGCGAAGTTCATAGCGATTTAGAATGCACAGGATTCGCTTCACCTGTTCAAATAGATCCTTTTCATAAAGATGCTGGATACAATGTCCCTGCTAGAGTTTTAGGCTTAGTGTATGGAAATCATCCTGATGATAGCAAGTTAGATTTAGAATTTCCATTGCTTGATACTTACTGCAAATATTTTCAGGAAGAAAACATCGAGCCAGAAAAAATTATCATTCTGCTCACAGACCAAACTCAAATATTTGATGAATCACAAAGAATATATGAAAAATGTCCCTATTGGCAAGATACCTGCACACTTCAGCCTCTATTTGAATGGTATTTTCAAGATAAGTTTAACTATCAGCCAAAATTTTTAATTTTAACGCCAACAAAAATAGGTAAAGGTATAGATAACTGGAATGAAACCCTTGATTTACTCAAAGAAACATTATCCGATTTAGATGATAACCAATCAAAAGTATACGTGAGCCACCAAGCGGGAACACCTGCAATATCTTCCGCTGTGCAATTTGTCAGCTTGGGTAGATTTAAAAAAGTTGAGTTTTTAGTTAGTAATGAATATTTTGATGAAAATTATCAAAAAAATTCAAAAGCTGAATCTATCAACAGTTCCAACTATTGGCGCGGGATGCAAATTCAAAAAGCCAAGCAGTTAATTAATCAAGGATTACCAGCAGCAGCTAAGGAAATATTAACAGGGATAGTTAATGAACAAACAATAAAAGAATTAAATGAAATGGTTGATTTATTTAATATCAAGACCTCTTTAGTTAAAGGTCAAGAATTTGAAGTTAAATCAGCAGTTAGTAGAATTGTTACCGCCCTTGATTTGGTGGAAATATTTTTTAAACAAGAAAACTATATTCAGGGAGTAGCTATTCTGAATGCAATGCAAGAGACTTTTTTGAAAACTGCAATTATTTCTCAAACTAAAAAGATTAACAATTACTCTATCCAATTATCAAATATTGTAGGCTGGGATAGATTCGGGTTGTTTATTAAGCCTCAAAACGAGATTAGAAAGTCGCTAAACCAGCAAGACCCTTTAGATATTTTAAATCTATTAAAATTTCCTAGTCATAATCTCCGCGATTCTGATCTGCAATACTGGCAAAAATACCAAAATCAAAAAGATAAGTTTAAATTGAATAATAGCACGCAGTTTAAATGGCTATGCGAACTCAGACAGGATTTTAAAGCCTGGGAAGCGTTGAAATGGTCATGTGAATATAAAAGAACAACAGAAGACGACCTCCGCAATCAGTTATTACATAATTTGTTAGGTGTAAATCAGCAAGAAGTGCGTGATTATCTATTGGGATATAACAATGATGCAATAAAACAGTTTTTGGGAAATATCAAACAGTTAAATAATGAGGTAGATGAAGCTTATCTGCAAGGTGTCAAGTTACCTTTATTAAAAGCATTAAAACTTTTTGGTTTATGGAAAGAAGAAACAAGTGACAATAAATTAGAGAGTAAACTCAAAGAAATAGCAGATTCTCTGGACAAAACCCCAGATAGCTGACTTGAGCGATGAAAGAGCCTATCAAACTCGAAACATATTTTCTTGTATAAGTCAAGTATCAAGCTAGACAATTATCATAGAAAACATCGTGGCAATGCAGATTGAGAACCACCAGAGAGTAGAGAGAGCGATCGCACCATTAATCGCTAATTTTTCCCTAATAAATCTAGGCTTTATCCCTTCTCAAGACGGCAAACACCACTTTAATATTACGGTTCACCCCAATCGCACAAAGTATTAATTCTCATACATTAGACGAAGTGCAAGCTAATCAATCCCATGAGCCAACTAAATACATTTTTAAGATTAACCGTCCTCAGCAAGGTTCGGGAAACCCTCCTTCATGGACAGGCTACAACTGAGCTTCAGTATATATATCAGCATAGACTGGGGTTTTAACTCCAGGAAAACCAGATCACAGGTATTCATGCTGAACTAGCTGATAATTTCCCCAGTTGGTTCAAAATTTAGTCCCTTATACTCTCATTCATTCATTTGTAGTTATACGGAGCCAGCGCTGAAAATGGCAAAAGTAGTTGGAATTGACTTAGGAACAACAAATTCTTGCGTAGCAGTCATGGAAGGTGGTAAACCCACGGTTATTGCTAACGCAGAAGGCTTTCGGACAACCCCATCGGTGGTAGCATTTGCCAAAAATGGCGATCGCTTAGTCGGTCAAATCGCCAAACGCCAAGCGGTGATGAACCCCGAAAATACTTTCTATTCAGTCAAACGCTTCATCGGTCGTCGCTACGACGAAGTGACAAAAGAAGCCACTGAAGTTTCTTACAAAGTAGTCAGCAGCAACGGTAGCGTCAAGCTAGAATCCAGCAACGGTGGTAAACCCTTCGCTCCCGAAGAAATTTCTGCTCAAGTCCTCCGCAAACTTGTCGAAGACGCCAGCAAATACCTCGGCGAAACCGTCACCCAAGCTGTAATCACCGTCCCCGCTTACTTCAACGACTCCCAACGCCAAGCAACTAAAGACGCTGGAAAAATTGCTGGAATTGAAGTCCTGCGGATTATCAACGAACCTACCGCTGCTTCCCTGGCTTATGGCTTCGACAAAAAGAGCAACGAAACCATTCTCGTGTTTGACTTGGGTGGTGGAACCTTCGACGTCTCCATCCTGGAAGTAGGCGATGGCGTATTTGAAGTACTAGCTACCTCCGGTGATACCCACCTCGGCGGTGACGACTTCGATAAAAAAATTGTGGACTTCCTCGCTGAAAAGTTCAAAAAAGACGAAGGAATCGACCTCCGCAAAGACAAACAAGCTTTACAGCGTCTCACCGAAGCCGCAGAAAAAGCCAAAATTGAACTATCCAGCGTCACCCAAGCAGAAATCAACCTCCCATTCATCACAGCGACCCAAGACGGGCCGAAGCACCTGGATACAACCCTGACCCGCGCTACATTTGAAGAACTTTGTTCTGACCTCATCGACCGTTCTCGCGTCCCTGTAGAAAACGCTCTCCGTGATGCCAAACTCAGCAAAGGCGATATCGATGAAGTAGTATTAGTCGGTGGTTCCACCCGGATTCCCGCAGTTCAACAGCTAGTTAAGCAGTTACTCGGTAAAGATCCTAACCAAAGCGTTAACCCTGATGAAGTGGTTGCAGTTGGTGCCGCTATTCAAGCAGGTGTACTAGCTGGTGATGTCACAGGTATCTTGTTGTTAGACGTGTCACCTCTGTCCTTGGGTGTCGAAACCCTCGGCGGCGTCATGACCAAAATTATCCCTCGCAACACCACCATCCCCACCAAAAAATCCGAAGTCTTTTCTACCGCTGTAGACGGACAAACCAACGTGGAAATTCACGTCCTCCAAGGAGAGCGGGAATTCTCCAACGACAACAAGAGCTTGGGAACCTTCCGCCTTGATGGAATTCCCCCAGCACCACGCGGTGTCCCCCAAATTGAAGTTACCTTCGACATCGACGCTAACGGTATCCTCAACGTCACCGCCAAAGATAAAGGTACTGGTAAAGAACAGTCCATCAGCATCACCGGCGCTTCCACCTTGGATAAATCTGACGTTGACCGCATGGTCAGAGAAGCCGAACAAAACGCCAACGCCGACAAAGAACGGCGGGAAAAAATTGAACGCAAGAACCAAGCCGACTCCTTAGCTTACCAAGCTGAGAAGCAACTGCAAGAATTGGGCGATAAAGTCCCCGAAGCCGACAAAACCAAAGTTGAAGGTTTGGTGAAAGAACTGCGTGACGCCGTGACAAAAGAAGATGATGAGCAAATCAAAAAGCTCACCCCAGAACTGCAACAAGCTCTGTTCGCCGTTGGTAGCAACATCTATCAACAAGCAGGCGGCGCGGCTCCCGGTGCGGCTCCTGGCGACGGTGGTCAAACACCTCCTTCCTCCGGTAGCAGCGGTGATGATGTAATTGACGCAGATTTCACAGAAAGCAAATAGTTTGTTGCTGTGAATTATCTGAGTCTGCTAATTAATTCGTAATTCGTAATTCGTAATTCCTGATTAACTTTGAAATTGCGAATTGCGAATTACGCTTAATGTGAATTAAAAATTTTAATTTGGTAGGGTGCGTTAAGCGTTGTCATAACGCACCATTCTTGGGCAATTTTTAGACTTCGCTTGTGGGCGATAATTGCTTGTTCATATTTTTCCAAAGTTGCGTAAACATTCCCCAGATTTCCTTGAGCTATACCCTCTGCTTCGCGGTCTTTCATTTCCTGGGTAATTAGCAAACTCTGCTGAAACGCAGCGATCGCGTTGTCATAGTCTCCCAAAACAGCAAAAGTTTTACCCAAGTTAAGAATAACTTTTCCTAAAGCCGAGCGATCGCCCATCGCCAACAAAATTTTTCCAGCTTGCTTGTGCAAAATAATAGCTTTGCTATAGTTACCCACAGCATTGTAAGCAATCCCCAAATTTCCTAATGCTTGGGCTTCACCCCGGCGATTTTTTCCAGATTGAGTGATGGGTAAAACCGCTTTTAAAGTAATAATTGCATCACGATATTTGTGTAAAAACAAATAAGCAGTTCCCAAATTCAAACCTGCTTGACTTTCCCCTTGGGATTCCTGTAATTGCTTATACATCTCCCTCGCTTGCTTCCAGAAAATAATCGCCGCTTCTGGTTGTTTAGCTTGATACAGTTGATTACCTTTTTGCAAAAGTTCATCTGCTGCAGCTTTCGAGTTAACCTGAGTTAATGCCGAAAAGGTTGGAAAAGCGAAAACAGCCGTATGCACAAAGCACAAAGGAATTATACAAATAAATTGCCAGGTTAGTAACCAGGATGTCTTTTGAGATTTCATGCTGATACCATTTCACTTTGGTATCAAGTATTTTTGGGTAAAACCCTTGATTTAGCAACCCTGATTTTTCTTGACAAAAAGCCTGTGACATGCTCCACACACTCCCCTTTCAGGGTGAGTGTGGGCTTCTCAATGACTCTTCTATGAAGACATTAACTGAGCTTTAAAGCCCTATGCCCTAGGGACTTTTTTGATGTAATTTTTACTTTTTTAGTAGGCTGCTTTTCAGCATTTAATTGAGTTACACCTACTAGTGAAATTATATCAAATATTTGTTCGTTCCTCATCGACCAACAACACTGATTAAGCTACGCTTAATTTCGCTCGTTGGTCAACTCGTCACTCACGCGCAATTCATCTCACACTCCCCTTTCAGGGTGAGATGTGAGATGAATTGCTGTTCCAGCTAAGCTGTCTTAAAAAACCGAATAATTTCCCGGACATGATCGAGAAATTGTCCATCGGTGGAAAGTTGAGCGATCGCATTTCTGGCTTCTCTTCCCAAGCGTTCATGTTCGGTTTGATTGGTAGCGCGCAATTCTTCTAAATTTGCAGCCATGCGAGCAAAATCGCGGCGAGTTTCGTCACTAAACCGTTGCAAATTGGCGGGGACGGAGTAGTCTCGTTCTGGATCGAGTTGTTCTGTCATCTGCTGAACTTTAAGTTCCAACTCAGAGAAGCGATTGCGAAGCTCGACAATATCTTCCCGAGGATACTGCCATTCTTGGCGAATCATTGTCAAGCGTGTATATAAATACTCGTAGGCGCGGATAGCTGGGCGTAAAATAGTTAACAATAAAGCCGCGCCAGAACTGATGTACCCTACAGCACTAATACCAGTAGCAGCTAAGACATAAAGACCGATGGCGGAAAATAAGTGTAAAGCCAGCGCTAACCAGAGCGATCGCTTGGCTAAAACCTTGACATAATCTAGCTGTCTCTCATCTACCGGAATGCGTTTTTCAATCGATTGTGCACCCTCAGCTAAGACTTCTTTCGCCTGAAAATGTACATTCCAAGGTACAGTTACAATCACCAACAACCACCAAAAACTAGCACCGCCAATTACCCAATCTAAAAAATTACCCGCAGGAATTTGAAACCACTGCAGCACACCGAAAGCCGCCAGCAATAAAGCGACAATTCCCACAATAGAACTAATAAAAAAGTTGAAATACATTTTATTTTGTTTCCAGTAAAATCACTGCCTTCATGATGATTCTACTGAGCAGTTATACGGAAGTCATTGTGATGGTTTGTGATTTTGCACACAGCAACTATAAGATTAAATAGCTACGCCAAACTGCTGGAGTCGTCTTGCTATTCTTGTCTGGAAGCAGCAACCGCCAAGATTTACCCTCGCGCTGAATTTGCAGATAAATCTCAAATTGTTGTTGCAGTTGCGTCAACTGTCGCTCTGGTAACTTAATAATTAAGTCATAGGTACCCCGGACGCGGAAAGCTGGTAAATTTTCCACACTCAGAGGTTGCTCTTGAGTAATAGATAGGTGTTTGATTTCCCAACCTTGGAAATCTAAATCCAGCTTTTGGTTAAGTTGCTTTTGGGTTTGTTCTAGCTGAAGTGCGATCGCTTTTTGCACTAACTGGCTAGTCGGGAGTAGTCCAATAGTGCCACAAGCTGTCAATAGCACCAATAAAATCGCCATCAATACTAGCCGCATCATGTCCTTATTACATGCCACTTTTAAGCGATAGTATAGCGGTAGAGGACTAAAAAAGCCTAATCTACCATATTCCGACTACCCTCAACAACCATGCCAAAAAAGACCATCGGCCTCGACCAGCAACTCTACGACTATCTGCTCTCGGTTTCACTACGAGAACCAGAAATTCTCCAGCAGTTACGTCAAGAAACAGCCAACCACCCCAGAGGTGTGATGCAGATTTCACCAGAACAGGGTCAATTTTTAGCGCTCCTCATCCAACTCATCGGCGCCAAAAAAACCCTAGAAATCGGCGTATTTACTGGTTATAGTGCAACTGTCGTCGCCCTAGCTCTACCTGCCGATGGTAAAATAATTGCCTGTGATATCAGCGAAGAATTCACAGCGATCGCTAGGCGGTATTGGCACTTAGCAGGGGTAAGCGATAAAATCGACCTGCGATTAGCTCCGGCTTTAGAAACCCTAGACCAGCTCCTAGCAAGTGGACAAACCGAAACCTTTGATTTTGCCTTCATCGACGCCGATAAAGAAAATTATTATCAATATTACGAACAAGCACTCAAGCTAGTCCGTCCAGGTGGATTAATTGCGATAGATAATGTCCTCTGGTCTGGACAAGTCGCCGATTCCCAAATTCAAGACGATAGTACTCAAGCTATCCGTGCATTCAACACCAACTTACATCAAGACAAACGGGTTACACTTTCCCTTGTACCCATCGCCGATGGACTAACGATCGCTCTCAAACGCTAATTTACACATTAGACATCTCCAAAAATTAAATATGCGTTCGCCAAAACCCTTCTTTAATTTACGGTTGTTCGCCCTTCTTTGATTTACGGAGATGTCTAATGAGAAATTTTTTAGAAGTTATAACCAACCCCTAAAATCAAACCCACGCTAGTATCATCAAAAAACGCTGCATTCACAGAACCTGTAGCTGTAAATCGAGAACCCAAAGGAACATCTACACCACCAGTTACCATAAAAGCAGTTTCCGTATTTGATGAAGTGTTAATAGCAACACCAGCACCAACGAAAGGCGCAATAGGAAATCTTCTTCCACCAGCTTCAGCAGATGTCTGTGGGGAAAAATCCAAAGTTGCGGGAACAAGAATCAACGTATTATCTCCAAAAACCGCCGAAGGACGCACTGATATGTTACGTGTCAGTCCGATTTTACTAATGACAGAGAAATTACCCACACTCAAAGCATTAGTACCAGTTAAACCAATATTCCCAGCCACCCCGATATAGCTAGGGCCACCAAGAGTAGTTCTACCTGGCGAAACTTCACCAGTAGTAGTCCCCGTATTGTTTCCTGGTGATGGTTGCGGTTGTTGACTAGTGAGATTGGGGGGTATCAGCACTTGGTTAATAGCGTGGATGACACCATTACTAGCTTGCACATTCGCTTGAATCACCCTAGCATCATTAACTGCTATTTGATTTCCAGCTTGATCAACCCGAATATTTACAGGTGTATCTTCAATAGTTCTCACTTGTCCACTGGTGAGTTGACTAGCAGTTACTTGTCCAGGAAGGACATGATATCTCAAAATTTTGACTAATGTTTCTCTGTTTTCTGGTAACTGTAACTGCTGGAGAGTTCCAGGAGGTAAAGCCGCAAAAGCTTCATTCGTAGGTGCAAAAACTGTATAGGGGCCGCCTTGTTGTAACGTATCTGCTAAACCTGCAGACCTTAACAGCGAAGTTAAAGTACTAAAAGAATTGCTGGATGCAGCTAAAGAAACAATATCAGTACCAGTTGCAGTGTTACCACCAGTTCTGCCTATAATATAATTTGTCGCTGCAACATTACTAGCTAAAGGCTGCAGTTGTCCTTGTTTGACTAAAGCTTGATATAAAATTGCGGTTGCTTCCGCACGAGTCAAGGGTGTCAGCGGGTTGAGTTGTTGGACATTGGGATAATTGACCACAATATTAGATTGTGTTGCAGCTGCGACATTATTAACTGCATAGCTAGGAATTGTCGCTGCGTCTGTGTAGTAAGTAGAGAGAACATTCGCCCCAGCATCGCTAGTAGTTAAGCGCAAGCCATTTGTTAAAGCCACAATCGCTTCTACTTTGGGAATTTGTTGGTTTGGTCGAAATTCGTTCCCAGGATAACCAGATAAAAACCCGGTTTCATAAGCTCTCTGAATTGCAGCAGCAGCCCAATAATTAGCAGGAACATCCCTAAAACCACCTGCGCTTAATTGTCGAACTGGGCTTTGGTTAAAAGCTTTTTGAATTAATACTGCAAATTCAGCGCGAGTTACAGGTTGATTAGGCCGAAAAGTTCCGTCGGGAAAGCCACTAACTACATTTCTTTCAGCCAAAGCTTGAATGAATGGACGCGCCCAATAATCTGAACCCACATCAGACAAATTGGCTCCAGAAGTTTGAGCTTGAGTGTTATTAGGATTTGCATTTTGAGCTACAGCTGCATCAGAAACGAATACAGGAGTAACCGTAGCGGTGACAAATCCTAGTACTAACAAAAGACTTCTGACTGATGAATAACCAAAGAACCTAACCATCCAAATATCCTCCTGAACTAAAATTTTGGCAAGTTAATGTATACCAAATTAACTAGGCATAAATATCCGACTAATTGCGTATTTATTTAGCCTCTGAATGAAGATTTAGTCTTAATTTGTCATTTCCCTGTTTGCAGAAAAGCTAAATATGTTCAAATAGCGCACCACGAGACTAGTTTTAAGACAAGAGAATATGTAATTCCCATACAAGTATTATTTTTTAACCAATTACCCAAATTCCACAACTAGCTAATGGCTATATCTGCAAGTAGATTTTTCCCTCTTTAGATAGTTGACCTCAACTGCAAATTTCTAATCTTATCCTGCGTTCTCTTTTGGGTGTTTGGAGCGCGAAACACAAGAATATTTATGCAAAACGTCTATTCAATGTATGCAAGTACAAATGTAGAGACGTTATATTGCAACATCTCTACAACAAAAACAGGTTTCATATATCAAGAAAATATAAAATTAATTCAATCTGAAAACTTCAGAAAATAGCTCCTCGACCTGGAAAATAAATCGAGAGTATGGAGATGATGCTGATTACTGCTTTCCTCCTTAAACAGTTTTATTGTACAATACATAAACACCTAAAAAATACATGCCAAAATTCCTCAAAAATTAGCACTCATACACTGCAAGTGCTAACCATCGCCTCAATTTCATCCCCATGAGATGAGCGCACTCTCAAGCTTCTACGTAACTGATTAACAACGGGAGGACTGGAATGAAATATACTTTTGACATTGTAGGAGTATCTCCAGTTTGGCAATTTTTTAATCACCAACACCAGAGCCTGTCTGAACTGCAGCCCCAAGGCGTAGAATACCTAGGTACTCATATTTGTACGCTGGATGCTTTCTTAAAATCTATAGAAACAGTTCCCCAAAAGTGGGGTTGGAATGTAGACCAAGTTATAGATACCGTGATTCAGTTTTGGTTGAACAACTCAGAAAGTATTAATTATTGGAAAACCCGTTTAAATGATGCAGGCAATGATAATTTAGTAGTGGCACGAGTTGCAGATATCAAAGCTTTAAAGGCTGAGTTTGATTCCCTGATGAATAAAAATTGGTAAACAAAATCTTCTGTTTGAGTAATCAGCGGTAGTTGCAAAATTAGCTATCTTCCAAAGCTTGCAAAACTTTGAGGTAGAAGTTTTCTACTCTTTTGACTTGTATCTCTCCCAAGGTCATGTAGTGACCTAAACCAGGAGCACTGTTGACTTCAATTATTGTATAATCGACTACGGGTTTAGTGATATCAGTGGTAATTATATCTACTCCTGCTAATCTTAAGCCTAAGCTTTTAGTGATATTAATTGCTAGTTTTTGAAAATCAGGATGGATGTTGTCTGTGAAGTCTATGGAATCGCCACCATTAGATAAATTAGCGTTGTCTAAAAGATAAACCACAGTATCTTGGGGAAGTATGGTTTCCCAAGAAAGATTTTGTCTGTGCAATTTTTGATGAATGCGAAAATCGTTTAAATTAATCAGGATTTTCTCACCATAATTGAGCAATTTTTGACGTTTATTTTCTAATAATTGCGTAATAGTAGATTGACCATCACCAGTCACAGATAAAGGAATTCTTTGATAAGTCGCAACTGCTTCATCATCGAAAACTAAAATTCTAAAATCATTACCACGATAAAATTTTTCTACAAGTAATCCTGATTGTGTTTGGAAAATTTTCTCGGCCACTTGATAATATTCATATTCATCATGAATCTTAGTTACTAAAACTCCTTGACTCAAACTTAATGGTTTGACAATCACTGGCATTCCTAATTCTTGAGCATAAACCCAGCCATCATGAATGTTTCTGGGATGCAATATATTGGCACATACTTTATCATTAAAGAATGTTTGTCCCTCTGTAACTTGATAGCCAAATTGTTTTAAAAAATAGTTGCAATAACCTTTATCACTGACTAAGTGTGAAGAACCAAAACCATTAATATCTAATCTAGCGTTACTAAAAAATGAAGTTTTGCCATTTTTAAAAGTAATATGTCCAATCAATTCATATTCTGGTTCTAAGAAGACAACCGCTCCCATTTGTTTAGCCATTTTTTGTAGAATTGATGCTGTCGCTCTCATCGGTATCAAATCAATAATTTATTTACGCAGGAATTCTATCGGATTTGCTAGCACTCGTCAAGGAAAACTGTAGATTAAACTCAAGGAATGATTAATAATTAGCAGTTAAATTACCGCTTTTTTCAAATAAAAAAATAAACTGTCATTTTTTAACAAAATATACCAGTATGGACTGAGAATAGGCGTTGCTGGTTTAGCGTCGTCCCAAACCTGTGTACACACGTTGCATTGCTACATCACTGAATGCAAATGTGTTGATACCAAGTAATGTAGCGCCAAGTATTGACAAATAAAAAATAATGTATTACTAAGGGTGCATAAAGGTTGATGAGGCGTTAGTGCATCCCCGAGAAGAGACTTGCTAAAGCCCTTAACTAAACTCCCGATGGATAACCTAACCCATGCTACAAAACACCGATTACAAAAGTTCCACTTCGACAACTCAAGCCATCGCTTACAAAAAACGTCTTAATGCTTGGGCGATAGCCCGCTTAGTTCCCGATACGGAACGAGTAATTGTGGCTCGATTTCGCAGCCGTTCTGATGCAGACGGGTATTTGCGACACCTACGCCAGGAGATACCTAACTCTACCTTCGAGGTTGTTGTTGACTACCAAAACGACGAGTCCGTAGTTTAAAATTTTCTTAAAGTTGTCTGACCACAACTCCGTTTCAAAGGTCAAAAAACTTTTTTGAACAAAACCCCTGTCACCCAGGGGTTTTAGCGTCAAAGGAGGGTGTAAAAATGCAGGAGCAATAACTAATACTTCATCCTAGGAAGAGCAGCAAGCCCTACGGGTCTACATCCTTCACCCTTCACCCTTCACCCTTCATCCTTCATCCTAGCCTGCGGCAAGCCGCTCCGCGTCTACATCCTTCATCCTTCATCCTAGCCTGCGGCAAGCCGCTCCGCGTCTACATCCTTCATACTTCATACTTCATCCTTCATACTTCATCCTTCATACTGGTTTTACTTGACTCGTGATACATCCGCAAATTCACGCAAGGCTTGCAGCAGTCGATCAACTAAGCTGGGTATGGAATATACCGAAATAATAAATATTTAAAGGCATTATCTCATGGATAATTCCAGCACAGAAATTAATACAATCCGTCGTCAATTAATGACTCTAGAAAGACCAAAAAAACTGAAAATCCTGGTAGTAGATGATGAGCCAGATAATCTGGATCTGTTGTATCGTACCTTTCGCCGGGATTTTCATGTCTTGAAAGCTGATAGCGGCTCGCAGGCCTTACAAATTTTGGCCGAGGAAGGGGAAGTAGCCGTAATTATTTCTGACCAGCGAATGCCGGAAATGAAAGGAACTGAGTTCCTCAGTAAGACTCTACCTCAATTTCCGGATACAGTCAGGATTATCCTCACTGGATTTACTGATATAGAAGATTTGGTAGAAGCAATTAATGCTGGGCAAGTTTACAAATATATTACCAAGCCTTGGGATCCAGCAGAATTAAAGACTGTAGTGCAAAGAGCAGCCCAAACCTATGACTTATTAAAGCAACGCACAGAAGAATTACGCTATGCCAATGCTCAAATGGCGCTCTTGACGGTTTTAGTAGAGATAGCACAAAATACAACCTGCTGGGAATCAGTTTTGACACCAATGGCTACGGCTTTTAGTGTTAGTTTTGGCACAGATGTTAGTATTTTACAGCTTGTAGAAAAAGATAGTTTGGCGGCAACTCAAGGGTTTTATAGTCTCGATGAAAGTACGGAAAACTGGTTATCTCAAGACCCGTTGACCAGTGAGGCGATCGCCATCGGCAAAATTCAATCATCCTTAAATATACTGAATGACGCCAGGATATCTAGTATCCCTTGTTATCAAAAATCTGGGGTGCAAGCACATCTAGTGATTCCCATTGTTTATCACCATGAAGTTATGGGAGTATTATCACTACAGTGGAAACAACCATACACTTTGCGCGAAGATGAATTAAAGCTGATTCATTTATCAGCTCAACTAGTAGCGATCGCTCTCACTAGCAGTCGCCGCCAAGTAACTACAGTGTAGTCCTCTTTTGTCATTAGGCATTTCTTCTTGGCGAGTGACAAATTCTTAATGACAAACGACTAACAACTCATGACTCAAGAAATTCGCGCCATCTTTGATCGCATTGCTCCTGTTTATGACCAACTCAATGATTGGTTAAGTTTGGGACAACATCGCATCTGGAAGGAAATGACCATCAAATGGAGCGGTGCTCAATCAGGTGATATCTGTTTAGATTTGTGTTGTGGGAGTGGCGATATCGCCCTGAATCTAGCTAAACGGGTAGGAAAAACTGGACATGTATATGGCGTGGACTTTTCCCCAAACCTGCTAGCAACCGCAAAAGCACGCTCGCAAACACAATACCCCCAGCCTGCTATCACTTGGGTAGAAGCCGACGTACTAAATCTACCTTTTGCAGACAACCAATTCAACGCCGCCACAATGGGCTATGGGTTAAGAAATGTTACAGATATTCGTCGCAGTCTGCAAGAGTTACACCGCGTCCTCAAACCAGCTGCAAAAGCTGCAATTTTAGATTTTCATCGCCCCAGCAGTCCACAACTGCGAGCGTTTCAGCAGTGGTATCTAGATCATGTTGTCGTTCCTATGGCGACACAGTTGGGCGTTAAGGAAGAATATGCTTATATCAGCCCTAGCCTAGACCGCTTTCCAGTGGGAAAAGCGCAGGTAGAGCTAGCATATCAAGTTGGTTTTGCACACGCCACACACTATCCCATTGCTAACGGTATGATGGGAGTGCTGGTAATCAATAAAAGTTGAATTTGGCAATGGGAAATCAGGAACAGTTAACAGTTTGTTCACTGTTAACTCCACAGGTGCGAAATTTCGCATCTCTACCACTGATTACTAACCCTTTACCAATTACCAGTTACCAATTGTAAGTCCAAAATTCCGTGGATTGGTCTCATCTCTGGCTGTATGTATCTCCCCCGATATTAGGTGGAATTATTGGCTATTTCACAAATGATATAGCCATCAAAATGTTGTTTCGTCCCTACCAAGCAATTTATATTGCTGGACGAAGATTACCATTCACTCCTGGATTGATCCCCCGCAACCAGGAACGTTTGGCGCAGAGGATTTCCAATACAATTATGGGGTCGCTATTGACACCAGAGGAGTTGCAAAAACTAGCACGTCGCTTGTTACAAACAGAACGTGTACAATCAGCAATTCTTTGGTTATTGCAATTAGCAATTGAACAAGTTAACTCAGAGGAAAAAAATCCTAAAAGTGCCAAAATTGTAGCAGGAATTTTGCGCGATTTATTGGGAGAATCTTTGCCGCGTCTCCTCAAGGTTTTAGCACGACGTGAAGATTTTTTAGAACCGCAGATAAATCAAATTTTTGACCAAGTATTGCTAGAATTTCAACTGAGTGAAGAACAATCGACGCGACTTGCTGATTGGTTAGTGCAAGTAGTTGTCCCACCTGATGTATTGCGACAAACAATAGTTGATTTTTTGACCGATCGCACAATTCAAATTATTGATGAAAGCTTTCGAGAAAAAAGCAGTGGTACTTATTGGGTTGTGGCGAATCTGTTTGGTTTACGCAATACTCTCACTAGATTGCGGACTTATTGTTTAGATGAAAAAGAGGCTACAAATGGGCGTTTGCAAGAATTAATTCAAGATTTGCAAATGCGCGATCGCATTAAAAAGTTACTCCAAAATTTAACTCTACAAAACTTACCAATTGGCACAGTTCGCCAACTCAGAAAAACTACTAGAGAAAGTGTCCGTCATTATTTACAAAATAGTGGTAGCGATTTACTACAAGGATTAACTGAATCTGTTGATTGGGAAAATATAGCTCTATTATTGCTTAATCGTTTGAGCGCTTCGCCTGTGATTAGTACTTCTTTAGAAGTTGTCAGTCAAGAATTGGCTCTAATTTTGGAGCGATATTTAGAAAAAGATTTAGAAGCAATTGTCGCTCAAGTAATTCCTATTTTGTCGATAGATCAAGTAATTGTTGACCGTGTAAAATCTACTTCACCCGCTGATTTAGAAGCTGCTATCGAGGGAATAGTTAAAAGCGAATTACAAGCAATTGTGACTTTAGGTGGCGTTTTGGGTTTTATTGTTGGGTTATTCCAGACAGGATTTTTATTACTGAATAGGGGTTAGGGGTTAGCAAGATAAGGAGAGCCAAATTAATATTATTTATGACAATTAGATTTCGCTAATCGGGGTTATTTTGTAGCTGTCTTTCGAGAAAAATTTGGGCTAATTCCTAAAGAATACAAAAAGCAAAGAAAAAACCTTGGCTAGCATTCTCATGAACTTGCTACACCAAAAAACCGGAACAATCTTGTTGTTTGTTATTTGTCTCCTAGCTCTGATTGCTTGTTAATCTATGGGCAAATTATTCGGATCAATACCTTGAGATTGTAAATAAGCAATTAGTCTTTCTTTTTGCTGGCGTTCTTGTTCGGCGCGTTGGCGTTCTTGTTCAATTTGTTCTACAGCCCACAGTAACAAATTACCTGCTTCATCCCACCACCGCAACCAATAACCTGTTCTAGCTTCTTTTGTTCCTTGCCAAGTTCCTAAAAATAATCCCATAAAATTAATCCAATGACGACCATTTTCGTCTGGTTGCTGTAATTCATAGCGTCCATTTTCCAGTTGATAAAATTCCACCAACCCACCATCTGGTTCAAAAATTATGTAAATAGGAACCTGCAAAACTTGCTCGTAGAAAAACCATTTTCCTGGCGGATAAGTCCGCTTCACTGAATATTCTCCACCTTCGGTGTCCGAGAGAAATTCCATCACCACTGTAGGAATATCTCCTTCTAAATTTGGTGTGTAGCTTTTGCGGTTAGCTAAAACTTGATTGACGCGGGGAACATAAACCCAATCTGGTGCTTTAACAATAAATTGTCCATTGAGTGTTGCACAAAGACCAAAATTTGAGGCGATTAACATCTGCGGTTGGATGAAACCACTGATTTCTAGACTTTCACCCAAAGCACCAGCCAAGATTGGCTGACCTGTATTTTCCACTGGTTCATCCTCTAGGTAAAAATCATCGGGCAATGGTTCCCAAGAGATTACCAGTTGAGTTGAGGATTTAGTCTCACTAATCTGGGTTGCCATAATCACTGCCTTTTACTTTTATTTTATCGCTTTCGGTGTATGAGAGATTGACGTGCTCAATAAAACATTGCATTGACTGTACCTCGGCTCGGCTTAATTGTTCAAACTTGTACACCATGATTGTCGTCACCATCTCTATTATTATGCGGTTATACCAATTCACGAAAATCCTGATACATATAGATTTTCCGTAAGGGCGTTCGCTTTTAGCGTTAGAGCAGGGTACGGAGGTTCGCCTCTACCAACGTATTTGTATCATTATTAAAGTGAAATGGTATTAGATGGAGATGATGGTTGAAGACTATTTCTGGGTTACACGATTCTATGTGCAAAGTCTGTCCGGAAAGAGACTTGAACTAAACTAAAAAATAAAAAATTGTGGGCAAATTATGGTATGCAAACGCTTGATAATTGAGATGGCGATGGGAATCGATCAGCATGGACAAGAACCGACAGTAGCTGCAGCTAGGGCTGTGAGAAATGCGATCGCCCACAATGCTTTACCGGGAGTTTGGGAAGTAGCAGGATTGAGTCACCCCGATCAAATGATTGTTGAAGTTCAAGTAGCAGTACCCTACCCTGAAAAAGTACAAGCTGATGAAGTATTAGCTGTGTTGCCATTTGGACGCAAAACCCTGAGTGTAGAATCTGGAGGAATGATTGTTCAGGGGCGCGCAATTCCGGAATTGAACGATCAAAATGACGAAATGTTGATTGCGGTGGCAGCAGTTACGGTTTTGATTGAAACTGAATCTTAAGATTTGGCTCATTGATGGCATAAATCTTGATGTGGAGACGTTGCTTTTGCTTCGTCTCTAAAAATGTTTGCAAATACTGCAAAATCATTTTCATAATTGCATTGAACGAGACTGTATTTAAATGTATATAGTGTTTCTCGTTTGATGATGGTACATTTCGTTGAGGTTAGGGGCTAGAAGCTAACTTGGAACTGGTATAACACCATATACAGGCAAAATTTTTGCGCTTCTTGGTTTCCGTACTGTTACTAAATAGCAATATAAAAGCATATTTTTATCATCTTAATTATGGAACAAAATGCAACAACAGATAACAATTTATTCTTAGTTTGTGGACTGGGAAATCTAGGACAATATTGCGTATCTGTATTTAAAGAATTTGGGGTGAAAGTTAATGCAATTGAAGCGACAGATATTCAAACATGGGAAATTCCCGATTTACCAGATTTAGTAGATAAATTGGTGATTGGTGATTGTCGCCAGATGCGGATATTAGAACAAGCCGGCATCTGCCAGTGTCGAGCAATTTTAATTGTCACCAGTGATGAGAGAATTAATATTGCAGCTGCATTTGCGGCGCGATCGCTTAATCCTGATGTGCGGTTAGTAATTCGGTCAGCCCAGGATAATTTAAATGACATATTGAGTGCAAATCTCGGAAATTTCGTGGCTTTTGAAGCTACCCAGTTACCCGCTAAAAGCTTTGCACTGGCGGCTTTGAGTAGCGAAACCAAAGGACTTTTCACCCTAGAAGACCGATTATTGAGAGTTTTGCAAGTCACCATCGATGCTTCTTCTCGTTGGCGCACTTGCTCTCAAGTTGCCCAGATTAATAGCATACAGCGCCGAGTCATTACTCACACCAAAGCTGGAAAACCTCTCCCAAAGGGATTTTATCATTGGGAGCCGGAAGCACCAGTCGTTGTAGGCGACTGTTTAGCGTATATTGAAACCAGCGAAAAGTTAACCGCGCCAGCAACACAATCTGTCAGCAGTCGGCGACAATTAAAACGGGCGATCGCCACTACAATTAAATGGCGAAACCTCCGCCAAAAATTGACTGAATTTTGGCAAGACAGCTCCCAAACCCGCCGCGTCGCTATAGTTTATGGGTTGTTGATGATCAGTCTTTATCTCTGCGGTACTCTGTTCTATAAACTACAATATCCGCAGATTTCTTGGCAAGACGCCCTGAATGTATCTCTGGTTCTCAGCCTTGGGGGTTACGATAACCTGTTTGGACAGTTAAAAATGCCCTTCGAGGTTCCCTGGTGGTTGCATTTATTCAGTATCAGCCTCACCATCGCTGGGACAATTTTCGTGGGGATTCTTTATGCGATTATGACTGAACGCATCCTCGCTGCGAGATTCCAATTCTCTCGGCGCCGTCTCCCTGTACCGAAAACTGACCACGTGGTATTAATTGGTTTGGGGAGAGTGGGACAGCGAGTGGCGCAGTTGCTGCAGGAATTTAAGCAACCGCTGGTAGGTGTTCACGTCACAGATTTAGAATGGGGTGTTTTATCGGGAATTCCTCTGATTACTGGCAATATTAAAAATGCCTTAAGTAGAGTTAATATTACTACAGCCAAAAGTGTGATAATTGTTACTGATGACGAAGTAGCTAACTTAGAAATAGCTTTGAGAGCGCACGCCGTCAACCCCACAGCTAATTTAGTCATTCGTACCTTTGATCCTCGTTTCAGCGAAAACGTAGCGCGGTTGCTTCCTTATGCGCGGGTTTTAGGAGCTTATGCACTATCAGCAGAAGCATTTGTTGCGGCTGCATTTGGTGAAAATATTTTGAATGTGTTTCGCTTAAACAACCAAACCACCTTGGTGACAGAATATCA
Organism: Fortiea contorta PCC 7126; assembly: GCF_000332295.1. GTDB lineage: Bacteria > Cyanobacteriota > Cyanobacteriia > Cyanobacteriales > Nostocaceae > Fortiea > Fortiea contorta. Next base: position 5,183,962 of record NZ_KB235930.1, read on the forward strand.
AATTGAAGCCGACGACACCTTAAATGGCAAATTACTCAGTGAAATTGCTTATGGTTATGGCGTAGTGCCAATTTTTCACAGCAGACCAAAACAGCAAAACCCTAAGTTTATACCTTCTGATGATATTGAATTGATTGTAGGCGATCGCCTGATAGTTCTCGCCACCATAGAAGGACTCCAGCGAGTGGAACGGGGAAGCATTCACACCCCCCATTGGTTAGTACAGGTAGAAAAAGCCTTTTCCGCCGAAGCGGCCTTCGCTGGCGCAGCGGTAATTGCGCGGATTTCTGGCTGCGACATGCAAATTGCTAGAACCCTGATGAACCAGCTCCCCGGAACACTACAACATCGACTCTACAAACACCAAGCCCATCGTTTAGTCAGCGAATTGAGTAAATCTCAAGTTGTAGCGCATATAGTCCGGGTTATTTAACGTTCATGGAACAGGTCTAGTAGTTCATTAATTTTCATTAGTTCGTAGTCAGCACTAAAGCCTCAACTACGAACTTCTGACTACAGTTATGTGATGGTGCTATTGAGGTTTGGTTGATGCGGCTTTTGCTTCCACTTTGACACTCTTGACACCTTTGAGTGGCTTAACTATCGGTTCAATTTTCTTAATGTCGGCTGCAGTGGGAACTGTGCCTTTAATTGTCACAGCACCCTCTTTTTCTTCTACTTGTAATTTGCTACCAGGAATCTTTTCTTCTAGCTTGCTGAGAATTAAGCTTTTGGTATTACCAGTGGCATTGGCAGCTACTTGTTTAGTAGTATCAACAGTAGCTTTGGCTGTTGTTTTTCCTGCTGTAGCGGCATTTTGAGCAGCAGTGCCTTTATTAGCAGTGTTAGTGTTTTGGGCTGCGTCTTTTGCGGGTTTCACTGCTTCATTGGTAGCGCCATTCTTTTCTGAGCCAGTTTTTGTCGCTTCTTGGCAACCAAAGATACCAACTACTAAAACACCACTCACTAAAAAAGGGATTAGCTTTTTCATTTTAATCTCCGAATTGTGTACTTGATCTGAAGGGGAGACGAAATAAGCTACAATATAGATTCAATAAGCTTCATGGCTCTTAAACCTTGTTGATAATGCTTCCACTTATTACGATTAATTCTCATTAATTGTGTGACTAAATCAATACAGCTATCCTTGAAATGTACCCATGTTTGACCATATAAGCCGATATAAAAACTACTGTGTCTCCGTTGAGAACGACTCCTTTCTTTAATCCGAGCTATATATTTTTGGATTCCTTTGCGTTTAATAAGTTGACCATTAATTGTTGCAGAGGTGTAAGCGATCGCTATCAACAAAACTAGAGAAATAAAACGTTCACCTTGAACATTAGTGTTTTCTAAGTTATAGCCACCTGTTTTGAAATCTCTAAACATTTCTTCAATATCAAATCGCTTTTTGTAAGCAGCAATTGCTGACTCTAGGGTGTCAAAATTTGTTAAAATAAACCATGCTTCTTTGGGTGCTACTCCGTTAATTTTACGTTGCCACTTACCAGCCACATTAAAACTGATAAAACCCTGAGTCTTTGTTACCTTAACTCCCTTGATAAAAAAAGATACTCCAGGAGTTAATCCTAAACTGCTTAACTCCATAAACATATCTTGTTTAATTTCTACAAATTCATTCTTTTTCAATCGCAAACAAAAATATACATCCTTGCTCTGAAGGTACTTTGCTAGTTTTACCGAGCAAAATTCTCTATCCCCCAACACACAGATTTTATAATCTTTCAATATTGCTATAACTGGCGATAATATTTTCTGCTGTTCCGTGAGATTACTACTACCTAATTTGGGCAGCAAACTAAAATATATTGGTATGGCTCTTTTATCCCAAATCACGCTGACCATTAATAAGTTTATCCGACTCCAATTAGTCCTATCAATTGCTATATAAATAATTTTTTCATTCTGGAAGTAGTTTGCTATTAGTTCTTGAATAATTGGCAACCAAACTTTTTCAATTGTGAGATTTGGTAATGATAAAAATCTTTGTATTCTTTTTCTTCTGCTTTCAAATTTAATTCCCAAAGGTAGCGCATTCGCTAATTTTTCTAAAGTTACTTCTTTGATTGACTGCAACAGATGTATCAAAATTTTTAGCAACAGATATTCTGCTAAACTCAATTGACTTTTTAAGTGCTTTTGGTACAATATAGCTAACATTATCATTAAGTAGGTCTTATTGACAAAACTAGACCTACCTTTTTCTATCACAAAACGCTACCCATCTTATACACCAAGCTTTTTAGGCTGTTTCGTCTCCCCTCCAGGTTAAATATCTAGTATTGATATGCGAGACCTTCACTAAGTTCACATTCCTTGTGAACTTGGTGAAGTGTTAGTGCTTTCATCAGGCTCACTCAGAGGAAGATGGTTAATTCTGAGGAGACTGAGTGTGTTAACAGCGTTTACCGCAGGTTTATTACTAATTAGGGACTTGCAGAAAAATAAAATACCAGTCATTCTTCTAGAAGATTAGGAAGGGGGATCTGCCCGCGCCTGGTCTAAATTTTTAGAATTGGAATCCCTCTTTTCATGCTCACCGACACCATCAAATCTACCTTTAAAGATGCAGCGCAGAAACTGACTGGCAATCGCAAACGAGACTTCATGGCAAAAGTTACCGAAGATTACTTCGATAGTTCAGCCCGCAAAGCAGAAACGGTTTTGATTTTATTGTCGATTGTTTAACCGCTTGGTGGCATGAGAATCAACACGATTACCTTGAACTCGATGAATGGGTGATTGACCATCTACAGCAGGTGCGACAGTAAAGGCCAGGATGAAACAAATAGCCGCTGCCAAGAGTGTGGGAATCATCAGCACCCCAAACCAGCCGATTACAAGTTCTCAAAAAATTGAGCAAGAATTACCATCAAGTCAGTCAACCAAGTCTGGGAATCAATGGTTTACTGGAGCTATGGCGCTCGGTGTCATGATTGCAGGTTTGGGAACCTTTTGGTGGATGAAGCAAAGGGTGAAAGTCAAATAACTGCTACAAGCTTTCAAAATTAAGGAGCATCAGCCAAGGCTGTTGACTCTGTGCCTTTTGAGGAGTTAAAAAATCTTGCAAAAATAGCATGAACCAAAAAACCCCAAATTCCACCAAAGTCAACACCCTAGCATCAGCCAGCTAGTACGTTCAGAGAAAAGGGCATGGACATTGTTGGAACGGAACAATGGAAGGGGTAAACCTTCGCCCAAAAAATAGGTTGATGGGAGATGGAAAGGTAAAACTTAACTATTAGCAGCAGAATTGGAAACTTTACCTTTGCTCAACATCAACAGCAGCAAGAAGCGAAGGAAAGTTGTGAGCATTCGGTGAATGCATTGCCTGAATTCCCAAATTAGCGCGATTAATTAAATCTGCACTCGTAGGAATAACATGACCAACTCCATCCAAAACTGATTGATTAAAATTGAATCCATTCAAGTTAAACGCCATCGTACTTACACCTAGCGCTGTAAACCAAATTCCAATAGTTGGTAGCAGCACCAACCAAAGATGGATAGTACGTTTACTACCCACAGCCAAGCTACGAAAGGTTAAGCGTCCGAAGAAAGCAGCATGACTGGCAAATAAGTTGTAAGTTTCTGCCTCCTGACCAAATTTATATCCAGCATTAGCAGATTCTATTTCGCTTGTCTCTCGTACCAAACTCGATGTGACTAAAGAACCATGCAACGCACTCAGCAAAGAACCACCAAAAACACCAGCAACACCCAACATATGAAAAGGATGCATCAAGATATTATGGTCAGCTTGGAAAGTCAGCATAAAGTGGAAAGTGCCGGTAATTCCTAAAGGCATTCCTTCAGAAAAACTGCCTTGACCGATGGGATAGATAAGAAAAATGACAGTTGCAGCCGCAGCAGGAGCAGAAAAAGCAACAGGAACCCAAGGACGCATTCCTAGCCGATAACTTAATTCCCACATCCGCCCTAGATAGCACCAAACACCGATAATAAAATGAAACACGATTAACTGGTAAGGGCCGCCGTTGTAGAGCCATTCATCGATATTTCCAGCTGACCAAAGCGGATAGAAATGCAGTCCAACCGCAGCAGAGGTAGGTATCACAGCAGCTGTGATGATATTGTTACCACCCAAGATTGAGCCTGTAATTGGTTCCCGAATCCCATCCATATCTACAGCAGGTGCGACAGTAAAGGCCAGGATGAAACAAATAGCAGCTGCGAAGAGGGTAGGAATCATCAGCACCCCAAACCAGCCGATATAAATTCGATTATCCACGCTGGTAATCCAGTCACAAAAGTACTCCCAGCGCTTGGGTATCTCTAGTTCACGAGTCTGTTGAATGATTTCGTTCATAATGCAAAATCAAGATTGTTAATTTTTTCAAGAAAGGTAGAAGGCAGAAGAGATAAATCCTTTCTCTGATTGATGAAATCCTATAGGCGATGGTCGGGAGCCAGGGATTTCCATTGGTGTCAACTTAACGTGAAACCCTTTTTAAATATGTAGTGCGAGCATCTTGCTCGCGTAACAGATAGCAGCGAGCAAGATGTTCGCACTACAAAACAAATCTGCCAAATTGGGATGCACCCTCTCCATCAGAGAAGGTTTCGTACCCTTCTGCCTTTTTTAACCGAACACCATGTTCTTTTCATATTTATCTCATATTTATCTCATATTTATTTCATATTTATTTCATAACTTTACATAGCTTCATATTTATTTCAGTAGATGCCGGCAAAGAAACCTGCAAAATCAAGAGTTTCTGGATGTAATACCAAAGTGATGATGTTGTTAGTTATTCTCATTTTTATTTCATTTTTATCCGCCTTATGGTAAGCTTTTTTAAAAATGAGAAAATTATGAAAACAAATAAAAGCAACTGACAGAAAAGATTATGAAAGAATTATGAAAAATTATTCGGATGTGGTATAAAAATTATGAGAGAATTATGAAAAATTATTTAATTCTTTAAATACCGTCCAAATATTATGTCTGCGGAACCTAATTCAATTCGACGATCGCTACTAGGAGCCGGACTTTTGGGGGCTGGAACGCTGATAGGTAAGTTATTCCCCGGCGCTGCTTTTGCCCAATCGCCCTCTGAGAAGTCCACACCCTATCCAGCAAAAGGTATTGAAAATAATGCAAAAATGCCCCATTTTGGCATGGTGCATGGGGGCAATATGATAATTGGGGAGGTCGATACGGCTCAGAACGGATTCGACCCGCGCAAAATGTTAACGGATTGGGATACGGGTAAGGTTTCGCAGTTACCCAATGGTCAAACGCTGCGGGAATACGACATTGCTGTAGAAGAAAAAGAAATTGAAATTGCGCCCGGTGTGAAGTATCCAGCTTGGACGTATAACGGACGAGTTCCAGGGCCAACGCTGCGGGTAACGGAGGGCGATCGCATTCGGATTCGCTTCAAAAACCCTGGAAGTCATCTTCACACAATTCACTTTCACGGGATTCATTCGGCTCGTCAAGACGGCATTGCAGGCACACTCGAAGCGTCTCCAGGGCAGGAAGTGGTGTATGAATTTGATGCTAAACCGTTTGGCTCTCATTTATACCACTGCCATTCTGTTCCCTTCAAGCGACATCTGCACAAAGGACTGTATGGGGCATTTATCATTGACCCCGATCCGAAAAAGCATCCCGACCAGCAAGAGGCGGCTAAATCTCGCCAACTGGGTACGCCTGAAAACGCCAAGTGGCAGGAGTTCGTCATGGTGATGAATGCTTTTGACACCAACTTTGATGAGGAGAATGAAGTCTACGCGATCAACACGATTCCCTTCGAGTTTATGAAACGTCCGATTCAGATCGAGCGCGATCGCCCGATTCGGGTTTACCTGATCAACGTCATCGAATTCGACCCGATCAATTCTTTTCATCTCCACGCCAACTTTTTTGACTTCTACGATCACGGCACAACGCTCACGCCAACCCATCGCATGATCGATACAGTGATGATGGTGCAGGCACAGCGCGGCATTCTGGAGTTTTCTTTCAAAGACCATGAGCCGGGAAAATATATGTTCCATGCCCATCAGTCAGAATTTCTTGAATTAGGTTGGATGAGTGCATTTGAGGTGATGGCATGAATACAAAAAAACCTTGGCTTTGGGTCATTCTTCCCCTAGTGTTGATCTCTGCGTTGATTGGCATTTTTCTGACGACAAATCCGCTGGCATCGTTGCAAAGTGCTGCGCCACCTGTAGAAAAACTGACCGTAGAACAGACAGTGCTAGATGAGAAGGGAATCTCTCTGTTAGTTCGCGCTGATGGCTCTGAACCGATGCAGATTGCTCAAGTGCAAATCGATGCAGCGTATTGGCAGTTTACGCAAGATCCTCCCGGTGCGTTGCCTCGGCTCTCTAGTGCCTGGATTCGGTTGCCGTACCCGTGGGTTGAGGGAGAAACCCATCACATTAATTTGTTGACCAATACAGGCGCAGGATTTGAACACGAAATTGCGATCGCCGTGCAAACCCCCACGATTTCGGTCAATCGCTTGCTTGCCTTTGCCTTATTGGGTTTGTATGTTGGCATTATGCCAGTTGGTTTGGGAATGCTGTTCTATCCAGCCTTGAAAGCTCTGAGTGGTCAGGGCATGAGGTTTCTATTGGCACTGACGATCGGAATGTTGATTTACTTGTTTATCGATACGATCGTAGAAGCGACCGAAAAAGCAACCGAGGTGGCTGCTGCTTTTTCAGGCAGTACACTGGTTTGGGTGATTACTGCGGCTAGCTTCTTAGCAGTCTTTTTGATTGGCAGACGAGCAGGTAAAGCGCCAGAAGGAACTGAATTATCAACTTACCTGGCGTTAGGCATTGGAATTCACAACTTAGGAGAAGGATTAGCGATCGGGGCGGCTTTTGCAGTGGGAGAAGCTGCTTTAGGGTCGCTTCTAGTCATCGGATTTACGCTACACAACATCACAGAAGGAATCGGCATTGCTGCTCCTCTGGTTGATCTGCGCCCAAAACTCAGAACTCTGCTCGGCTTGACGGCTTTAGCGGGTTTGCCTGCTGTGATTGGCACTTGGATCGGCGCGTTCGCATTTACTCCGATTTGGGCGGTGTTATTTTTGAGCATTGGCGCAGGAGCCGTGTTGCAGGTGATTGTTGAAGTGGGGTCATACTTGACACGCACTGCACAAAAGCAGGGTAGCTCGTGGCTGTCTCAAGCGAGTTTTGTTGGATTTGCTCTAGGTTTAGCCGTGATGTATGGAACGGCGCTGTTGGTGAGTACTTAAATCAATGCCGCATAGCAGTGCCATTGCCTCTATCCTCTCAGGCTTAATCACGATTATCCTGACCTACCACAAGCCTTCCGCATACTGGAACAACGCGAGTCGAAAATTTTTTCGTCCCTTGATTGGCGATCGCGCCACTGCACTGCTGCACTATGCGATCGGTGCCGGATTAATTGCGATCGGCATCATCTTGCTGGATGCATCGTAGTCGGTTGTCCTGAAATCAACCCTTCATGTTCGATGCGAAAAAACTTTTGGAATCTTTAAATCACCTGTAAGGACAAGCAATGCTTAAACCTTTCTGGCAGGCTTCGAGGACGAGTTTTGCTTCTGTAGGTGCGGTCTTGATACTGTTTAGTCGTGCGGTTGCAACGGAATTGCCTGGAGTTAGACCGACTCAACAATCGGTAAATTTGGTGACAAAACAATCGGCTCAATCTCTAAAAGAGAGTGATTTGCGTTTCTCTGCCTACAGCTTAAACGCGGCGGATCTCCAGCTTGATTCAACTTCTTTTGTATTGGATCAAAGTCAGTTTCACTTTTATAGTACCGCGCCTGAAACTCAAATTTCAGAGCCGATGCCCGATCATCGTTCCATCGTCCAGAATCTCGAAACAGAACTATCCGAAGCGAAGCTAGACAAAAGCCGTTACAACTTGTTCAACCCAACCCCTAGAAACTTGCTGCGGGAATTTGCCACCGATCGCCCTGATACCACAGAAAGCCCCTTCACCGTCGATGCCGGTCACTTTCAATTTGAAGCTGAATTAGTCAACTTTTCTCGCAGAGCCTCAGATGAAGACGGCAACACCACAGAAGATTTGCTATTCACCGCCACCAATCTCAAGGTTGGCTTACTCAACAACGTGGATCTGCAACTGGTGGTTCAACCCTATTCGCGATCGCGCATCAAACTACGTGACAGCAACCGAGTCGAAGAAACGGCTGGTTTTGATGCACTCGTTGCTCGTGTGAAAGTCAACATTTACGGCAATGATGCGTTTGAAAAACCGGGCGCAACGGCTCTCGCGGTCATGCCGTTTATCAGCATTCCGACTGTCCAAGATGGGGTAGGAGGCAATTTTGTTGAGGGTGGACTAATTAGGCACTTGCTCTGAAAAAAGATACCAGCTGTCCCACCCAGATCCGCGACATACAACAAGCAATTAAGAACACGAGTGGTATAGGAATGAAAGCGGTCTCTCCTTAGCTGGGTTTGAAGCTTTAAACCGCTTAGGATGGATCTAGTCGAGAACAATCCCGTGCGTCTGTCTTGATATGTTTTACACGGAGAAAATCAAGCTATGAACTACATTTACTCTTCTGTTGCCATCCTGGGAATAACAACTAGCGTACTGAGTGGAATACCTGTTGCTGTCCATGCTGCACAGTCACCACAAACGCGTATTCAACAAATGAATTATCAGGAATATTATAACCAGGGTGTGCAAAAGCTTGAGCAAGGCAACTTCAACGGCGCGATAGAAGATTTTAGTTGGGTAGTACAGTTAAATCCCAAATACTACGAAGGTTTTTGTCTAAGAGGTTTGGCAAAGTCTCAATTAGGAGATTTTAAAGCAGCCGTTATTGACTTCGATCAAGCACTGCGATTAAATCCCAATCATACAGATGCTTACAATAGTCGGGGGACTGCTCATGCCGAACTAGGAAGCATTCAAGCTGCGATTACTGACTTTAACCAGGTAATAAAAATTGATCCGAAGTCTGTAGATGCTTACTACAATCGGGGCTTTTTGAATTATAAACAGGGAAATCACAAGCTGGCGATCGCTGATTTTAATCAAGCACTACAAATCAACCCCAACTTAGCTGATGCTTACGGCAACCGAGGACTTGCTGAATATGCTTTAGGCGATCGCAAAAGTGCTATTACCGATTTACAGCAAGCTGCAAGTCTGTTTCAACGGCAAGGAGATAGCCAGATGTATCAGCAAACACAAGCTCTCCTTAAACAGATTCAGCAGTAAGCAATTTTAAGACTCGAAATTAAGTAAAAATCATTTTTAATAAGTTTATTTTAAGGGTGGGCAAGCAAAGCTTACCCTTAAATTTAGCCTAACTTAAATTACTGATTAAAACTAAACCGACCGTTGACCTTTTCTGTGCCAATATCCGCAGTAACTTTCACTTGATATTGACCTGCCGCACCTCCATCCAGTTTAGCAGTATAGTGTTTACCATCAGCATCATATGTTAGGGGAACTGTCTTTTGTTTTCCATCTGGTGACTGAACATCAGCAGTAACTTTGGCATTTGGAACAGCTTGGTGTTTTTCGCCTGTTTGCAGATAAAAATCTAAGTGAGTTGCATTCCCTTTTTTCTCAGGCACAAACTCTAAGTGATATTTTCCTGCTTCAACGACTTGAGCATTTTTACCATGCGAGTCACCATGAGCAGATGTTTCAGTTTTGGCGGCTGGTTCGGTTTTGCTAGTATTTTCTGTAGAAGGACTAGAAGGATTACTACTGGACTCAGAAGCTTGATTACCACAAGCTCCCAAAAAAAGTAATCCTACACTGGCGAAAACAACAAAGCCTAATTTGAATGATTGCATTGATTTACTCCTCATTGATTATTAGAAAAATTTCGCTCAATCCCATACGTAGTGCATGAATATCTCTACATTCCCAGGTGGATATCTGGGAAGAATTAATAAATTAAGTGTCATACAACTGAACCTTGAGTAACATCAATTTCTTGTACTTGTGTAGTCTTTTTGGGAACCAAAAATTTACCAAATAGCGAATATAAAGCTGGTAAAACTAATAGTGTTAAAGCAGTGGAAGTAACCAAGCCACCTAACACTACTACAGCCAAAGGTTGTAAAATTTCCTTACCTGCACCAGAACCAATTACTAGGGGAACCATACCTAGTGCTGACGAAAGTGCTGTCAGGAGAATCGCAACTAATCGTTCCATCGAACCATCAACAATTACTTGTTTGAGTGGTATTCCCTCTGCTAGTCGATTATTATAATTATCTACTAACAGCAATCCGTTGCGAGTAGCTACACCAAATAAAGTAATGAAACCAACCATTGAAGCGACGGATATGATCCCACCACCTATAGCAACAGAAATTACACCGCCAATTAACGCTAGTGGCAAGTTAATCATAATCATTGCTGTGGCAGGAATTGACTTGACGGCAAAGTAAATCAGCACAGAAATTACTGCGAGTGCGATCGCTCCTGCAATTATCAATGTCTGCGTTGCTTGTTCCTGTGCCTGAAACTGACCGCCAAACTGCACATAGTAGCCTCCAGGTAGTTGAATTTGTTTAACGCGATCGCGTACATCTTTAATTACAGAACCCAAATCTTTTCCCGAAACGTTGGCAGAAACCACAATCAGCCGGGAAACATTTTCACGATTAATGGTACTTGGCCCCGTGCCATAATCAACTTTAGCAACCTGGGATAAGGGAATTTTCTGCCCGTTGGGTGTATCTACCAACAAGTTACCAATCACGTCTAAATTGTTACGATAGCGCTCTTGCAACCACACGACGAGATTAAACGTTTGTTGCTTCTCCAGCACTTGGGAAACTGCTTTACCGTTCAGTCCAGTCTCTATGGTTTCTGCCAGTTCTCCCACAGTTAACCCATAACGAGCGGCTGCATCGCGGTCAAATTGAATTTGGATTTGTTTAACCGGGACTTGGGGTTCAAGTTGCAGATCCACAATGCCGGGAATACCACTCATGGCGGATTGTACCTGTTTACCAATGGTACGGAGTTGTTCAAGTTCGGGTCCGTAGATTTTAACAGCGATCGCACTTCTGACTCCTGATAAAATTTCATCCATGCGGTGTGAGATAAACCCGCCAATATTGGTTGCAACACCAGGAAGTTTTTCAAGCTCTTTACGGAGTACTTCAACAGTCTTCTCTCGATCCTTTCCTCCTTCTTCACTAATTTGCACATCCAACTCACCAAAGTTTACCCCTGCCACATCCGGGTCTCCTTGAGCAAACCCAGAGCGAAACGCAATGGTATCGAAACGCTGATCCTTTTTGAGGGCATCCATCACCGCTAAAGCTGCTTGGTCAGTTGCATTCAGGGATTCACCGGGTAAAAGAATTATTGCATTGACCAAAGAGCGGTCTTGGAACTCTGGCAGGAAGACTTTTCCTAATCCAGGTAGAATTATCATAGATGCAACAAAAGCCGCAAGTGCAACTCCTAAAACTACCTGGGGGCGACGAATTGAAAATTTCAAGGCTGGACGATAAAATTGATGTACTTTGCGCTCTAGCCAAGTTTCCGTACTAGGTAAACGGCGATTTGCCAGTAGTAAGGCACATAGTGCTGGAGTCAGTGTTAATGCAACTAAGGTAGAAGCAAGAATCGATAGCAAATACGCCATTCCCATTGGTGTAAAAATGCGACCTTCTACCCCAGACAAAACAAAAATCGGTGCAAAGACTACTGCAATAATTACTGTAGAAAATAGAACACTAACACGTACCTCTACTGAACCATCAAACACGACTTGTAAAGGATTTTTCGGGTTGTCTGCTATTTGGTTCTCCCTCAATCGGCGGTAAACGTTTTCCATATCAACGATGGCATCATCAACCACAGAACCAATAGCAACCACCAGTCCACCCAAGGTCATGGTGTTAATGCCCTGTCCAGTCCAGCTCAGAATAATCATCCCCAACAGTAACGACACAGGCAGCGCACTAAGGCTAATAATAACCGTGCGCCAGTTCATCAAGAAGATAATCAGAATAACTGAAACAATAATTACGCCATCCCGCAGGGCTTCCTCAACGTTTTTGACCGAAGCTTCAATGAATAAATTCTGGTCAAAGGTCTTAGTAAACTTGACATCCTTCGGTAGCCCTGGTTTAATCTCTTCCATTGCTGCTTCCACAGCTTTGACAACGGTGGGAGTGTCTGCCACAGGCTGCTTGGAGACAGTTAAAATTACCGCTCGTTTGCCTTGAAATAGTCCATCTCCACGTCGCAGTGCTGGACCAATTTTGACCTCTGCTACCTGTTCTAGTAATACGGGTGTACCTTTCGTCGCCTTAATTACTGAACGCTTGAGCTTGTCAATCGACTCGATCCGCCCAATTCCCCGAATTAGCGTTTCTTGATCGGGAGTAATTAAAAATCCCCCCGGCACGTTGACGTTGGCATTCTGCACTGCTTGGGTGACTTCTGGCAAGGATACATTGTAGGCTTTAAGCTTATCTGGGTCAACCAAAACTTGATACTGTCGCTCATCCCCACCGTAGAGAAATACGTTACTCACCCCTGGTACAGCCAGCAAGCGATTTCTTACATCCCAGTTGACAATGCGCCACACCTCCATCATGTCAGTGCTTTCAGCAGAAAAAGCGTATTTGACAGCCCATCCCAAGGGCGAGTTAACAGGCAGAATTTCTGGCTGCTCAACCCCTTGTGGCAGTTGCGCCCTTTGTAATCGCTCTGTCACCAGTTGACGCGCACGGTATATATCAGTGTCCCAGCTAAAGACGGCTTTAATTGCAGAAATTCCCACAGCGGAAGCGGAGCGAAGCGATTCTAGTCCAGGCGTTCCGTTAATCGCGCTCTCAATCGGGCGAGTCACCAAAGACTCGATTTCTTCTGGTGCTAAACCGGAAGCTTGAACTTGAATTTCTACTTGGGGAGGAGCAAAGGCAGGAAATACATCAAGAGGCATTTGCGTTATCACGCGCAATCCCCACAGACTAATGATTATAGAGGCAATAACGATTAACCACCTTTGGGCGATCGACCATTTGACAATGGTATTGAGCATTATTTTTCAGACCCTAGCTGGGATATCTGCTTGGTTATAGTGATGTTTACAATCAGGTACTGTATTTAATGTCTCAGATGAAAATGAAATTAAGATGAAATTTGTAAGATCAAGTCAAAAGTACCTTGAGGAAAGATGTCAGCCAAAAACCTATTTCATGCTGCTGTCAAAGGAGCATTACTGAAGGGAAAGCGGGTAATTACAGCCTAGCCGCTCATAAATGAGATTGACTTAGCAGCAGAAAAGATTTTAGAGGCTGAGAAAACAGGTTAAACAATCGCGATCACATTACAAATTATAAGTTTTTATTCTGTCTTCTTACAAGTGCAAGAGCGTGTTTCTCTAGCTGTCGCACTCGTTCTCGACTAATACCCATGCGTTGACCAACCTGCACTAGCGTGAGTTCGTGTTCGCCTGCTAAACCAAAGCGCAAGGTTAACACTTCCTGCTGCTCTTGAGGCAACTTTGACAATAAGTTTTGAATATTTTGCTGAAGAAATTCTTGAACAGTATGGTCTTCAGGAGACAGTCCATTGTCCTCCAGCATATCCAGCAATTGAGTATCCTGCTGCTCTCCAATTCTCATATCTAAGGAAATAGGTTGACGAGCAAACAGTAAATACTCTCGAATCTGACTAGGTTTCAAATTAAGTGCTTCAGCAATTTCAGTTGCGGTGGGAATATGACCCAGCTTTTGAGATAGTTCTCGTTGAACACGCTTTATTTTGTTTAGCTTTTCAGCAATGTGAATGGGTAAACGAATTGTACGGGATTGTTGAGCGGTAAGCGAAGCCATGCCGTTAGGCTTATCGCCCGCGTAATTCCCTGACGAATCCACCAGTAAGCGTAGGTCGAGAACTTGTATCCAAGGTTCGGGTCAAATTTCTCAACCCCTCGTTCTAATCCCAAAGTACCTTCCTGAATTAAATCCAGAAACTCTAAGTTGCGTTTCTGATATTTCTTTGCAATTGATACCACCAACCGGAGATTAGCAGTAATCATCTTTTGCTTGGCAAGTTGTCCCTGATTGAGCTGTTTGAGCAGTACTTCTTCACTCAACTGCATCTTAACAGCCCACTCTTGCAAAGTAGGTTGACGCTGTAATTTCTTAGATAGTTCTTCCTTGACAGCAAGCATTGTCATCATGTGCTGAACTTGCTTGGCGAAAAAAACCTCTTGCTCATGGGTCAATAGAGGTATACGTCCAATTTCATGTAAATAGGTACGCACCATATCAACTGTAGGTGAAAATTTGTTCTTCTTAACATTATTTATTTCAGATATCGAGTTAAGCATAATTTGGTTAACCTCTGTCAAAGAATTACTATGTAGTGCTGGAGAGCTGAAGGGGAGACGAAATAAGCTACAATATAGATTCAATAAGCTTCATGGCTCTTAAACCTTGTTGATAATGCTTCCACTTATTACGATTAATTCTCATTAATTGTGTGACTAAATCAATACAGCTATCCTTGAAATGTACCCATGTTTGACCATATAAGCCGATATAAAAACTACTGTGTCTCCGTTGAGAACGACTCCTTTCTTTAATCCGAGCTATATATTTTTGGATTCCTTTGCGTTTAATAAGTTGACCATTAATTGTTGCAGAGGTGTAAGCGATCGCTATCAACAAAACTAGAGAAATAAAACGTTCACCTTGAACATTAGTGTTTTCTAAGTTATAGCCACCTGTTTTGAAATCTCTAAACATTTCTTCAATATCAAATCGCTTTTTGTAAGCAGCAATTGCTGACTCTAGGGTGTCAAAATTTGTTAAAATAAACCATGCTTCTTTGGGTGCTACTCCGTTAATTTTACGTTGCCACTTACCAGCCACATTAAAACTGATAAAACCCTGAGTCTTTGTTACCTTAACTCCCTTGATAAAAAAAGATACTCCAGGAGTTAATCCTAAACTGCTTAACTCCATAAACATATCTTGTTTAATTTCTACAAATTCATTCTTTTTCAATCGCAAACAAAAATATACATCCTTGCTCTGAAGGTACTTTGCTAGTTTTACCGAGCAAAATTCTCTATCCCCCAACACACAGATTTTATAATCTTTCAATATTGCTATAACTGGCGATAATATTTTCTGCTGTTCCGTGAGATTACTACTACCTAATTTGGGCAGCAAACTAAAATATATTGGTATGGCTCTTTTATCCCAAATCACGCTGACCATTAATAAGTTTATCCGACTCCAATTAGTCCTATCAATTGCTATATAAATAATTTTTTCATTCTGGAAGTAGTTTGCTATTAGTTCTTGAATAATTGGCAACCAAACTTTTTCAATTGTGAGATTTGGTAATGATAAAAATCTTTGTATTC
Source organism: Fortiea contorta PCC 7126 (assembly GCF_000332295.1). Lineage (GTDB taxonomy): Bacteria > Cyanobacteriota > Cyanobacteriia > Cyanobacteriales > Nostocaceae > Fortiea > Fortiea contorta. The sequence continues at coordinate 5,199,363 of NZ_KB235930.1, forward strand.
TTTTTCTTCTGCTTTCAAATTTAATTCCCAAAGGTAGCGCATTCGCTAATTTTTCTAAAGTTACTTCTTTGATTGACTGCAACAGATGTATCAAAATTTTTAGCAACAGATATTCTGCTAAACTCAATTGACTTTTTAAGTGCTTTTGGTACAATATAGCTAACATTATCATTAAGTAGGTCTTATTGACAAAACTAGACCTACCTTTTTCTATCACAAAACGCTACCCATCTTATACACCAAGCTTTTTAGGCTGTTTCGTCTCCCCTCCAGTGAGAAAAGAATAACTTAAATAGTTTTATCGAGGAAATTCTTTCAGTTTTTTATTTTCTTGTATTAATATTTAAAATTTAGAAAATCAAAAATAACATTAGTGCATAGATAAATGAAATCAAGATGAAATTGTTGTACTTAATTAGTCATAAATAACAACTACATCCTTAGAGGATGTTTTAAAAGTGGGGGGGTATTGTAAGAAAGCTCACAAGGCTTATGCTGAGATTTGTAGAAAACAGCACCTTATGAGCGAATGACTAAAGCATACCGTAGCAATTTGACTTGGGAACAGTGGGAATTAATTGCAGACCTGTTGCCAGAAGCAAAGCCGGGTGGTCGTCCCCGAAAATTAACCTTATTTGCAGTAGTGAATGCGATTCTCTATGTACTGTGTGAAGGGTGTACATGGCGAGGTCTACCAGGAGATTTTCCTGCATGGTCAACAGTTTATGGTTATTTTTGGAGATGGAGCCTAGATGGTACGTGGTTAAAGATTCACGATCAACTTTACCAGTGGGTGCGGGTAGACGCAGGACGTGAACCTAGTCCCTCAGAAGCGGCAGTTGATAGCCAATCAGTAGAAACAGCAACGATGATATCTATTGATGTTGGTTACGACGCAGGTAAAAAAATTCATGGGCGTAAACGCCATTTAAGTGTAGATTTACTGGGTCTAGTTTTACGCGTTTTGGTGACATCTGCAAGTCTTCCAGAACGCGAAGGAGCGAAAAAAGTTCTCCAACGAGTTCACGATACTGGTCATCAGGTAAAACGGTTGAATACTATTTGGATGGATGGGGGATATCGAGGCGAAGAATTTATGCGCTGGGTGATGGATATGTTTCGGTGGATTGTCGAAATGGTTCTTAGACCTTTGGAGAAAAAGGGTTTTGTCCATTTACCAAAACGTTGGGTTGTTGAGCGCACTTTTGGCTGGCTTAATTGGTGTCGGCGCTTGAGCAAAGATTATGAAAGGCTACCCCAAACTTCGGAGACTTTTATCTATATTGCCATGATTCGTATTATGGTTCGACGACTGGCATGATTTTTGACTGGTTTTTACTTTTAAAACATCCTCTTGAAACTGGATAGATTAATTACCAAGAATGTCAACGGTATTAGCATTCAAATTTATGCCAGTCTCATCGCTTATCTGATTTTACAACTTGTTTCTATTCCCAAAGAATGGGGTGAAAAGATGTTAGATAAATTTCGCTATTTACAAGCTTGTATGTGTCAACAAATCAGTTATGTCCATTGGATGGAAGATATTATGAAATGTTGACATTTTCCCCTTGACAATACTACTCTATCTCAGTATGTAAAGTTTTGTAACGACATTCAACATTTCTGCAACAAACCATAAAATTAAACTCTTGCAATACTACCCTTACTTCAAAGCTTTGTTGTGCTGAAATTCCAAGAAATGTTGGCAATAAAACTGAATGGCATATTAGTATCAATTTATAATACTGATTGACTCTCAAAAACTGCTTTTGATACCTTGCCATCCTCTATAACTGACATAGTACGCTTAGGTAGCAAGAACTTACCAAACTTAGCATACAAAGCAGGCAAAACTACTAAAGTTAACGCCGTAGAGGTAAACAATCCACCCAACACAACTATCGACAATGGTTGTAAAATTTCTTTTCCAGGACCACTCTCAACTACCAGAGGCGCTAATCCTAAAGCAGAGGTAAAAGCTGTCATCAAAATTGCATTCAGACGTTCCATTGACCCTTTAATAAGAACATCTTTAAGTGGTATACCTTCAGCAAACTTGGTGTTGTAATTATCCACAAGTAACAAACCATTGCGAGTAGCAACTCCAAATAGAGTGATAAAGCCAACTAAAGAGGCAATTGAAATAACGCCGCCAGACAAAGCTACTGAAAATACTCCCCCCACCAACGCCAAAGGCAAGTTAATCATAATCATGGCGGTGGAAGGAATAGATTTGACAGAAAGGTACATAATTACTGTAATTGCAACAAAGGCGATCGCACTCGAAATTAAGATATTCTGAGTTGCTCTTTCTTCTGCCTCAAATTGTCCTGCATACTGAATATAGTAACCAGCAGGGATTTGCACTTGTTGCTTAACTTTTTCCCTAATTTCATTGACAATGGAACGCAAGTCTCTACCATTAGCGTTAGCAGAAACAACAATCAAGCGGGATACATTCTCTCTATTTATAGTATTAGGGCCAGTACCATTTTCAATTGCAGCAACCTGTGCAAGAGGAATTTTTTGACCGTTAGGAGTATCAACTAACAAATTACGAATCGTATCCAAATTTTGTCTTGCATCTGGCTTTAACCACACAGCTAAATCGAAAGTTTGTTGTTTCTCTAAAACTTGAGAGACGACTCGTCCATTGAGAGCAGTTTCAATAATTTCGGAAAGTTTGCCTACTGTTAAACCATACCGTGAAGCAGCAAGTCGGTTGAATTTAATTTGTATTTGTTCAATTGGTATTTGGGGTTCTAGTTGTAAATCTACAATCCCATTCACAGTTTTCATGACATCATCAACTTGCTGTCCAATGCTGCGGAGTTGTTCTAGGTCGGAACCAAAAATTTTGACTGCGATCGCACTCCTCACTCCAGACAACACCTCATCCATACGATGCGAGATAAAACCACCAATGTTTGGCGCTACCCCTGGTAACTTAGCAAATTCCTCCCGTAACTTCTCAATCGTCCCCTCCCTGTCTTTCATCCCTGCGTCGCTTAACTCGATATCCAAGTGTCCCAAATTCACCCCGGCTGCGTCTCCATCTCCCGGCGCACGCCCAGAACGCAATTGTACGTAGGGGAATCTAGAGTCTCCCTTGAGTGCGTGCTGAAGTGCTTCACCAGCTGCATTAGTAGCTTCTAGAGAAACCCCCGGATAAAGAGTGAGAGTATTCACCAAAGTTTGCTCCTGAAACTCTGGTAAAAATATTCTGCCAAAGGAAGGGACAATTACAACCGCAGCTACCAAACTAGCAGCAGCAGCGCCTATAACAATTCCAGAACGCCGCAGAGAAAATGTCAGTAGAGGACGATACAGCCCCTTAAAAAATCTCGCAACCCAAGGTTCTGTTTCTGGCAAGCGACCATAAGGTAGTAAGATTGCAGCTAAAGCTGGAGTCACCGTTAATGCCGTAATACTAGAGGCGATAACTGCTGCCATATAGCCTAATCCCATTGGGATAAAAATGCTACCTTCTACACCAGCCAAAGCAAAAACTGGAGAGAACACAACTATGGTAATGATGGTAGCTCCAAATACTGAATCGCGTACTTCTTGACAACCATCAAATACAACATCTAAAACTGGACGTGGGTTAGGGGAATATTTATTTTCTCGCAAGTTACGATAGACGTTTTCAGCATCAACAATCGCGTCATCAACGGCTGAACCAATTGCGACTGCTAACCCTCCCAAGGTCATAGTATTCAAACCTTGTCCCAACCAATTTAGTAGTAATACTCCTAGTAATAAAGATAAAGGTAGGGCAGTTAAGCAAATAGCTAAATTACGCCAATTCATCAAAAAAGGAATTAAAATCAAGGCAACAATAATGCTGCCTTCAATTAAAGCCTCTCGAACATTTTCAATAGAAGAATCGATATAGTTTTCTTGACGAAAAGTAGGGGTAACTTTGATATCTTTGGGCAATCCTGCTTGAATCTCTGACATCGCCGATTCTATGGCACGGGTGACGGTAGGAGTATCGGCTTGAGGCTGTTTGTTAATCATCACAACAATTGCCTTTTGACCATTAAAACTGCCATCACCCCGTTTAATAGCTGCGCCAATTTGCACGTCAGCGATATCTGAGATTTTGACAGGCGTACCATTGCGGGCGGTAATTACTGATTGCTGTAATTCTTCAGTAGATTCAATTCTGCCAATCCCGCGAATTAACTTTTCGCGATCGGGAGTAATTAAATAGCCACCAGGAGCATTTACATTGGCAGCAGATGCAGCTTGTTCTACATCTTCTAAAGTGACATTAAAGGCTCTTAGTTTCGCTGGATCAACTAATACTTGATATTGGCGAACATCGCCACCATACGCTACTACTTGACTAACACCAGGCACAGCTAAAAGGCGGTTTGTTACTTGCCAATCAACAATCCGCCGTACTTCCATTAAAGGAGTGCTTTGGGAGGTGAAGGCATATTGTAATACTGTGCCAATGGGAGAACTAGTGGGAGAAATTTGCGGAGTTTCTACCCCTTCGGGAAGCTTACTTTGAGCTTGTTGTAATCGCTCTGTTACTAGCTGGCGAGCTTGATAAATATCAGTATCCCAGTTAAAAATGACTTTAACGACAGAAATTCCCGCAGCTGAAGATGAGCGTACTGCTGTTACTCCAGGAGTACCGTTAATCGCACTTTCAATTGGTAAAGTTACGAGAGATTCTAGTTCTTCGGGGGCGAGTCCTGGTGCTTCAGTTTGAATTTCGACTTGGGGTGGTGCAAATCTGGGGAAAACATCCAAGGGCATTTGGATAATCGTCCGAAATATCCAAATTGTGAGGATAATTGTACCCAGGATAACTAACCAACGGCGAGCGATCGCCCATTTAATAATCGCACTCAGCATTTTTATTGTTGGGTATTTTTACTGATGATTATAACTTTTGGTTCTTCATGAGGCGCGCGGTGGTTATCATCTGAGTTTGTAGAACCATTAATAGAATCTTCTGGTACATCATAGGCAAGTTCTGCCCCTACTGGAACTAGTTGAGGCTTGCTGCGACGGCCTGCCATGAAACCTACAACAGCTATTGCAGTTCCTCCACCTGCTCCTAGCAACCACAACGGTACTGGGAAGCTGGGCGTTTTAACTTCAGTCGCTTGTGCAGGAGCTTCTTTTGTCTCACCTTCTGTTGGCTTAGCACCACCCCGCAATGATTGTGCATAAAGTTGTGGTGCGCGTTGAGTGACAATCATATCTCCCTCAAATAAGCCACTCTTAACCTCAACCATATCTCCAGAGGTTTGCCCTAAAGTTACTTCAACTGTTTGGTAAGCATTACCATTTTGCATGTAAACAACTTTCTTACCATTCGCGTCAACCACTGCTGAGGTAGGAATAGCTGAAATAGCAGAGGACGTTTGGTCTGTTAAGACTTCTAGCTCTGCAAACATTCCTGGTTTGAGTTGTCCGCTTGAGTTATTTACCTCTGCTTGTACTGGTACAATTCGTGTTTCTCCTTCTACCACTGTTCCAATCCGGGAAATTCGTCCAGAAAAGGTACGATCAAGCATACTGGCCACTTTTAGAGTCACCCTTTGACCAGCTTTAACTCTACCTAAATCTTTTTCATAAATGTTAGCTGTGGCAAAAAGCCGACTATCATTGACAATCGTCATCAATTTACCACCAGCTTCATTAAAAGTTTGACCAATAGTAACTTCTCTATCAGCAACCTTACCAGATATGGGAGCGGTTACTGTTACTAATCCTTTAGAATTGGGTTGATTTCCTAGTTGAGCAAGTCGAGTTTGATAACTAGTATTACTGCGATTTATATTTGACTTTGCTAGTTGAACTGACGCTTGGGCGCGTTTAAGTTGATTTTCTGCCCCGATAACGTCCCGACGGCTGTTAGCTTTGGTAAGTTCGGCTTTTGCCTGGGCTAGCTGGGTTTGAGATTCTAAGGCATTGCGTCGCGGTAAAGCACCTTCAGTAGCTAACTGTTTGTCTTTGTTGTACTTTTCTTGAGCAAAGTCAACTTGACTCTGTGCTTGGGCAATTTCAGAGGTTGCTATTTGTTGATATTTTTGATAATTTTGTTGAGCCAGTCTTAAGTCAGCTTCCGCCAGCTGTAAATCAGCTTGACCTTGTGCTAATTTGTCCTGAGATTCCACACGCAATGTCACTAAATCTGGGCTGGTTACAACAGCAATAGGTTGACCTTTCTTTACTGACGCACCCGGTTCTACCAACAATTCAACAACTTTCGCCCCAGCAATTGGGGTAGTCACTTCCACTTTTTGGCTGGGAAGAGTTTCAATTTGTCCAGTGGTTTTGATACCAATAGCTAACCGCTGACGCTGGACAGGCTCGACTTTAATCCCTAACCGTTTGGCTGTGTCGGCATCAACCTCAATAGAATTATTAGTTGAAGTGGCTTCACTTCCTCCTTGAAATTCGTCTCCGTGTCCGCCATGAGCCAGTACAACTGCGGGACTTGCTAATAACAGCAGGCTCAGAAATGTGCCAGAAACATAACGAATAGCTGTAGGTGTTTGGGAGCGTAGAGAATTAGACATCGCTACTAAAAGTCCTTGAGTATGGGACGGATAAAATTATCAACGGTCAGAGTGCTTTTAAGTTTTAGAAATACACTCTTTTACCAGTTTTTCATTTAGAAATGAAATCAGGATGAAATCGAGCTTTGACCGCTCTTAAAATCAAATCGCTCTAAACATCACTGGGACTTAAGGGCGGCAAATATTTCCTGTTTATTGGCTCTGTATACTTGCTTCATGCTTCACACAGATACGTTTGCTTACTGCTTATACCAAGTTTTTCGCCACTGTTTCATTTGGTTAATCTCTGTTTGCTGTGAATCAATGATACTTTGAGCCAATTTCTTAATTTCAGGACGCTTAGACTTATTCACTGCATCTTGAGCCATCGTGATTGCACTTTCATGATGGGGAATCATTGCATTTATGAACCGCAAGTCAAACTCAGTATCGGCGGCTCCTAAGTCCATATTCATCATCATCCCTTGCATTTGTTCGTCAGGCATTGGGACTGTTTTACCTGTTTTCGCATCATAAGCCACCGGGGTACTGCTTGCAGAGGGATACCATGCTTTACGCCACTGCTTTAGCTCGGCAATTTCTTTGTCTTGAGCTTTGATAATTTCCGAAGCCAGCTTTTTGATTTCAGGACGTTTTGATTTCTCCTGTGCAACATTCGCCATCTCCACTGCTCCTTGGTGGTGCGGAATCATCGCATCAATAAAGCGCAAATCATAATTAGCATCGGCTGAGCCTAAATTCATTGACATGTTATGGTTCATCGTGCCACTACCATGATTTATCATGCCACCGTCGTGATTCATCGGTTGCTTGTCGCTAGTATCAGTGGCGGTGGTAGTAGGGTTTGATGCTTGGTTTTGGGAAGTAGTTGTAGAACAGGCTGTTAACAGACCGCTAGGAACAGAGGCGATCGCTACTAAGGTCAATGACAAAAAGCTGTTTTTCAGAGTAGAAAGTTGCATAGTGATTATCTAAATATTTCCTGATTTCATTTTGCAATCTCCAGTTAACTGGAGAGTCAACCCCAATGGTGATTTATTTTTTGCTTAAGTAATAAAATCATTTAGGTAACTGGTTGCTTGCAATGCAACTGTTGTACTTACTACATAGTTTGACAGCCGAAGATGAAATCAGGATGAAATTAAAGGTTTCTACCCAAATTGCCAAGCTAGAGGTAGCCGATGGTCACGCAATTGGTAATTATACGTGGTATCACTGGTATCGGCATATGAACCTGTCTGTTGCTGTGCGTGAGATTGAGTCCACCGCAACAGCTATTTACCAAATTATGGGAGTAAAAACTTTTCTGTTTCGTCCGCCTTATGACATCCTCAACAATGGTGTAGCTGATTACGCTCAAAAGAATAATTACGCTGTTCTCATGTGGTCAGATGACTCGATCAACTATCGCCGTCCTGCAGTATCCAGACTTGTCAATAATGTGTTGAAGGACGCGAAACCTGGTGGCATAGTACTGATGCATGATGGTGGTGGCGAGCGCTCACGCACTGTAAGGCTTTACCACAAATTATCGCTTCACTCAAACAGCGTGGTTATAGGTTTGTAACCAGAAGTGTTGAATGTTAAGAAAAAAGTGATAAAAATAGCCCAAAATATGGTAAATCTTGGGCGAAGGATTAAAATAAATTAATTAATAATGATTGTAAATTCATTTCCCAAGATTGTCAAAGATATTCTCAAACCGTTGCCTAAGAATGATTATCCAGTGTTGAACAGCCGTCTGTATGTTGAGTGCTGGTTGGCTTATGCTCTGGATAAAAGTTTAACGGGACTTAAGCAAAAAAAGAGAGCAAAAGAGGTTATAATGCAGATATAGCATAGGTTTCACGTTAAAATAAGCCTGATGAAAGAGACAACTCCCACAGCCATGCCCCCATGCTTTGAAAAATGGTGTCAAAGGTTTGATGATGTATTTAATCATCAAGCGCAAAAAAGGGAGTTCAGACATTATTTAGGGGGATTATTGGGGGAAAGTGAGAGAAAAACCTGTTACAGATGGCAGGAAACGCCATAGGGGTGAATTACCATAGATTACACCACTTTTTAACAGATGCACCTTGGTCGGCTAAAAAGCTGAATGAAAGACGCTTGGAGGTAATGAACAAGTGTAGTCAAACTAGAATTAATCGGGGATTTAGCTTGATAATTGATGATTCAGGGCATAGG